>JBNMKZ010000001.1:0-113771 GCA_050874585.1 Verrucomicrobiota bacterium
GTGTATCTCATCGCGAAGCTCGTCACGCCGGAGAACGTCGCGAAGCTCTACGGGATGCTCGCGGCGAAGATGTTTGCCTACGCCCGGAAGAGCGGGCACTGGGAGACGGTGAAGTCGGCGAACCACCGCGTCGCCGACATCGCGGGCGTGATTGACCGCGTCTACGAGGACGACACGCTGACGGCCGAGGAGGAGGCGCAGCTCGGACGGGTGCTCGCCGAGGGTCTCGACCCGCGCATCGCGCTCACCTGGCTCTTCGACCGGGAGAAGGCGAAGCAGGCGGACGCGGCATCGGAGGCCGAATGAGATGGCCTGGTCGAGCGTGTGCGGCCTTGCGCTCGTGCTGGCCATCCTCGTCGTCCTGTCGGTCGTCGGCGGCCGGTGGATGGAGCGGATTGACGCGGAGGAGCGCAGGCGCGAGGCCGAGAGGCTCCGCGGGGAGCTTCGGCGCGAGATTGAGACTTGCGGCAATCTCAACCGCATTGCCTCTCTTCGCCGCCGGCTGCTGGAGCTCACCGGCGGCAAGGGCTGAGGTGGTCATCGTCGGCGGGGGCGGCATGGTGTTCTACGCGGCGGGGGAGGCCGTGCCCGCCGTCCCCGCGGCGGCGAACACGAACGGGTGGTACTCGCTCCCCGCAGCCGACATGGCGAAGCTGCTCGCCCCGTAATCTGGTTGAAAAGGCGGCCACTGTCGGTCGCCTGAACACGAAAGGACAGGTAGAAACATGGCAAGCAAGGTCAAATTCTTCTCGCCGGATGCCACGGCGTTCGGAACTCTCGCCGACTGGGAACTCCAGTCGGGCGCAAACCCATCCGTCTCGCGCCAGCGGGCGCAGGCTCTCAAGGCGGACGGCGACGAACTCGCCGCCGTCCAGTACGGCGCGCGAATCGCCCTCTCCGCGAACTACGTCGCCAAGACGACAACCGGCACGACGCTCTCCGTCCCGAAGGCCGGCACGGTGTCGGGCGGGGCGCACGTCGACTCCGTATCAGTATCCTACTCCCAGACGGGGTTCCCGACGCTGTCCGTCGAGGGCCATCGCCACGCCACCGTCGCAGGCGTCGCCGCCAGCCACGAGACCTGCCGGACCTACTCCCCCTCCATCGTCCTCCCGCCGCGAACAATCGGCGTTCCGTCCTCCATCAAGGGACTGGACGGCAAGCCCGTCTTCACCAAGCCGGACGACGTCGGCATGCGCTCGCTCAACTACCGCCTCGCCGTCACCCACGTCGACGAGGACGACGGGGACGGCAACCACCTCGCAGCGGAGAACCGCGACGGGGTCGAGACGCTCGAAATCGAGTTCACGGGCGAGGTCGACGTCTCCGAACTCGCCATCGCCGACGGCTGGATGCTCCCCGAATCCTCGTCCGTCTCGCAGTCCAACACGGCGGCGACGACCACCTCCGTCACGCTCGTCCACCACGTGGCCATGGATTCGGAGGCCGCCTGATGTCCGGCCGCCTCGCAAGCGTCCTCGCCGACCTGCGCGAGGAGACGGGGGCGACCGCCGCCGACCTCACGGCGGACGAGCTCACGGACCTCGTCCACGCCTGCGAGCGCGTCGACAGCCCCTTCTCGGACATCCACGCCGACCTCATGGGCCGCCCGATCAGGGTCGCGCCGGGCGTCACGCTCTGGCCGATTACCGCCGGGGCGCAGGTCTGGCTCGACGAGTTCGCCGCCGCGTGGTGGCCGAAGGGTTCGGCCATGTACAGGTGGGCGAACGTCTACGCCCTCGTCCACGCCCGCAACCCAGACGCATTCTCCCGCCTCGTGGACAAGTCCGCCGCACGCAGGGCCATTCTCCTCTCCGCGCTCAGGCTCGCCGTCCACGCCCCCGAACTCGAACGCGGCATCCTCCTCGCCTACGGTGTCCGCCCGCACGACGAGCCGCCACCGGAGCGCAGGCGCCGCGACGACCGCGACGACACACACGCCGACTTCGCCGCGCTCGTCGCAAGGCTGGAGGTCGCAAGCGGCATCAGCCGCGACGAGTGGCTCTGGGGCCGCTCTCTCGCCAGCCTCTCGCGCTCCTACTGCGAACTCGCCAACCTCCAGGCGGCCACCCTCGGCTCCTCGCGCACGGAATGCCGCCTCGAACTGGACGAGGCCGTCGCCAACCTGGCGCGAACCTGCTCGCGCATCTCGCGCCGCCTCAGGGCGACGCGCCAGAATGCCGCACGTGACGGCGGAAAGGCGGCGGACTGATGGCCAACCGCGTCGTCGAGTACATCATCGCCGCGAAGGACAGGACGGCATTGGCCGTCCGCTCGGCACTCTCGCGGATCAAGTCGTTCACGACGGGCGTCGGGCGCAACCTCGCCAACCTCCAGGCGGGGTTCGGCATGACCGCAGGCGTCGTGCGGACTTTCGCCGGCATCGTCTCCACGGCCATCGCCGAGGCGTTCAGGTTCGAGCGCGCAGAGGCCAACTTCCGCTCCCTCCTCGGCTCGGTCGACAGGGCGAAGGCCCACATCGCCGATCTCAGGGAGTTCGCGAACTCAACGCCGCTCACCTTCGACGACCTCTCTCGCGCCTCGCGCCTCCTCCTCTCCTTCGGGGCCGCCGCCGACTCGGTTCTCCCCTCCCTCAAGATGCTCGGCGACATCTCCATGGGCAACGCCCAGCGCTTCCAGGGCCTCGCACTCGTCTTCGCACAGGTCCAGTCCCAGGGCAAACTCATGGGGCAGGATCTCCTCCAGATGGTCAACCAGGGCTTCAACCCGCTCACCGTCATCGCCAAGGAGACGGGGGCCACCGTCTCCGAACTCAAGGACCTCATGGCCGAGGGCGGAATCTCCTTCGAGATGGTCGCGGCGGCCATGCGCAAGGCCACCGAGGAGGGCGGCCTCTTCCACAACGCCCTCCAGGAGGCCTCCACCACCGGCGAGGGCCTCATCTCCACTCTGAAGGACAAGTGGACGAACGCCGTCGCGCAGTTCGGCATGGCCTTCTCGGACGCGGCCAAGGGCGGCATCCAGCGGCTCATCGACGCTCTCGACGACCTCGTCTCGTCGGGCGACATCGACGTCTGGGCCAGCAACGCCGTCGAGAAAATCGGCGCGGTCGGATCGGCCTTCGCGGCCATCGGCGACTTCTTCGGCGGCATCTGGAAGGGCGTGAAGGGCACGGTCGGCACCGCCCTCGCATTCGGCGCGGGCGCGGACGAGGCCCGCGAGAACGGCGAGGGCCTCTGGGAGCAGCTCAAGGCGGGCGGGCGCGTCGCACGGCAGATGTGGAACGACACGTGGAATCCGCAGGAAGACCCGTTCGAGAGGGCGGCGGACAACGAAATCAGGCTCTCCGCCCGCCAGAGGGCCACCGCTCGGGCCGTCGAGCAGGTGCGGGCCGAACAGGCCGCACGCGAGGAATCGGCCGAAAAGGAGAAGTCCCTCGCCGACATGCTCGCGGACGCAACCGCCGAGAAGCGGCGCAAGGCCGCAGAGGCCGCCGCAGAGGCCGAGCGAAAGGCCGCCGAGGCCGCCGCAAGGGCCGAGGAGCAGGAACGCCTCCGCATCGAACGCGCCGTCGCAGCCGAACGCGACCGCCTCCTCAGGCGCTCGGCGCAGCTCCAGCAGCAGGAACTCGCCGCTATCTCCTCCGAATCGGCGGCGGCGGACAACGCCCTCGCCGCCGCCCAGGCCGAGTCCTCCCGCGCCTGGGGCTGGTACCGCAACCGCGACTCCCTCGCCGCCCAGCTCGACGAGGAACGCGCCGATGCCGCCGCCCGCGCCCAGTTCCAGCGCGACTTCGACCGACTCAGGAGCCGCCGCCCGGACTGGCGCACCGCCGCCGACTACGACCCCGACAACTTCCGCTCCCTCTCGCTCGGCGAGACCGCCGTCAAGCGCGTCGCGCTCGCCCGCGAGGAGGAGGAGCGCGTGCGCGAATGGCAGCGGAAGACCGCCGAGGCGACCGAACGCGCCGCCGAGGCGCTCGAACAGATCCAGGACGCGCTCGAAAACGACCAGGGGGCCTTCTCATGAGCTGGGACAACTCAATCCAGACCGGCGACACGACCAAAACGACGGCGGGCGCACGCGTCGCGCTCTCGCACGAGGAACGCTCCTCGCTCGCCTACACCCACGAAACATACCCAATCATCCAGCGCGAGACGCGCTCGACCGCCGTCCATCGCGGCCTCACCGAGCCGTGCGCCGTCCAGCTCGCCAAGAACCTCTTCACCGACTCGGTCGTCGGCATCACCCTGTTCGGCTCGGTCGAGGCCGTCAACGAGGCCGTCATCTCCGTCCTCTCGGGCTCCCGCACAAACGCCACAGCCGCCCGCGCCGACGAGTCAGGCCAGTGGCAGGTCACGGTGGAGACCGTCTCCTACTCCTACGCGGCGGACGCGACCGCCTGGAAGACGCAGGCCGCAGGCGGCTCCGGCATCCTCGTCTCGCGGCAGGTCTCCTCCTCGCAGACCTTCATCGGCCACCTCTGGGCGGGCGGCTCGATCAGCGTCGCGGCGGACGGCTCGAAGAGCTGGCTGACCATCTCGTGGGCCGACTTCGTCCAAATCGAGACGACCACCGTCGAGAGCTACCGCTCCTCCGCCCCGCAGTCCCTCACGGGAACGGCCACCGAAACCGCCGCACAGTTCGGCCACCAGGACTTCGGCCTCGCGCAGGGCCGCCTCGGCACGCGCATCGCCCTCTCCTGCACCACACTCCCGAACGCCCGCGGCTACATCAACACGAAATCGACAACCGTCTTCACCGTCAGGGACTCGACCGGCAAGACCTACACCGCAAAAAACTCCTGACTCCATGCTCAAGCACTTCACCTCCTCCTTCCTCAGATTCCCGGTCAAGTGGGCGAACGCCGTCACCGACTGGCTCCTCGGGCTGTCGTCAGACGGCTCCATCATCATCCAGAACGCCGCAACGCCAACGCCGGGCCTCCCGAAGGTCTCCGTCTCGAAGGGCTGGCTCTACAACACCCTCCAGGCGGGCGCGGGCGAATCGTCCGAGGAGTTCCACGCCCTCTCATCCCCTCGCGCCGCCGACTACGCAAGCGCAAGCGAGTCGCCCCCGACCGTCGCGGACTCATGGCTTCGCGGTCTCGGCACGAGGACGAAGGCCAACGGGGGCGGCAACACCGGCACCTCGCCAGTCGGCCTCACCTTCCGCGTCATCACGCGGACGCAGCTTGCGGCGGGCGTCAACTACCTCTACTTCCGCACCATCTCCGTCAACCGCTTCGGCTGCATCGTCTCCGTCGGCCCGGAGGAGGGGTGCGCCGCCTGCATGGACCAGTCTATGATGTAGGAAGATGCAAGGAAAATCCCCGTAGGAAACCCAAACGCAATGAAGCCGAAACAAGCCCTCCTCTCACGCGTCCTCATCCTCACCACCGCACTCCTCGCCGCCCAGGCGGCCGTCGCGGAGAAAATCGCCACACGCCAGTGGGTCGAGTCGCTCCTCGCCACAAACGCCGTGCTCGACCGCGCCTCCGTGGAGGCCATCACCGAGGCCGCCTCCGACAATTCCGATCTCTTCGTCTCAGCCGACGGCACACCGTTCCTCAAGTCCCTCGAGCGCAGGCCGGACGGCGGCTGGACGAACGCCACCCACCATCTCGCGCTCACCGCCACAAACGAGGTCGGAACCTATCGCGGAGCGGTCGTCACAGACTCCTCCGACCCGAACTTCCCGGCAGGAATGCGCTTCGCCATCGCAAGCTACGCCGAACGGGGCGGACTCGACGCGAGATGCCTGCGCCTCGTCAACCGGGGCACGAACCTCTGGTACGCTCAGGAGGCCGACTCGTCCGCTTCGAACGGCACGTGGACGAACGCCGTCGCGTTCGTCAGCGAGGACAACCTCCCGCCGGACGACTGGTTCGGGTCTCCGGATGCCTACCGCTACCTCCACTCGCCGGCAACGACCGGCTCCCTCACCGTCTACACCTCGACGAACGGCGTCTCCCTCGCAGGGCCCTCCTTCACAATCGAACCCTGCCACCTCCTCCGCCGCTCCTGGCTCGCCCTCGCGGGCGAGGCGACCGACGCACCCCACGCCGCCGCGCTCGCACGGGGGTGCGCATTCTCCGACCGCGCCTACAGGGCGGAGTCCGAACTGCGCCTCACACTCGCGGAGATTCGCGCAAAAACCGACGAGCAGGGCGTTCCCTCCGCCCTCTCCCTCCTCCGGGGTCTCATCCTCCAGCCAGCCCGCGCAGACGACCAGCCGACCACCTCCGCCATCATCCTCCCGCTCGCCTGGCGCGGACCCGAGCGCGGCATCGTCCGCTGGCCGACGAGGGACTACGCCGCCGACGTCGACCTCGTCTCCATCGTCGACGAGTACGGCAACTCCGTCCGCCCGACGGCGGAGAACTGCGACGCGGACCCGGAGTTCGTCTACCCACGCGCCAACTGGGAGGACCCCGCGAACTGGCTCCCGGAAATCTCTCGGGACAACCCGCTCTCCGTCTCAATCCCAGTCTGGGACGCGGAGTCGGCGACCTGGGTCTCACGGACGCGCAGGATTCGCTCCCTCGACACCCTCCTCGGCCTCATCGCCTCCTCCTACCCCGCCACGCGCCTCATCGCACAGCCCTGGCCGGGCTACACCCTCACCCCGGTCAAGACCTGCCGGACGACGGGGGCGCACGTCTACGGCGCGGACTGCCGGTGCATCGCCTGCGGACACAGGCGCGAGCACGACTACGGCGGGGCCTCCGCCACGCGCTGCGCACGGTGCCAGAACGAGTTCGACCTCTACAGGACCGAGCGCGGACGCTTCATCCTCCTCGCTCGCGGCGGCTCGGGCGAGATGTGCGGCGCAACGCCAAGCCCGGACGACACCGACTGCGACGACCTCGCCCTCCACGGCGGCTTCCGCGACGAGACTCCGCCGGGCGACGCTCCAGACCCGAACTTCAACTGCTCCTGCGAATGCGGCTACTACTCGCTCGCGGCGACCCCGCTCGCCCACGACTGGCCGGAAGCGGACGAATCCGCCATCTGGTCGCCGACCGACGCAGACGGCAACGACGACCCGGAGTACCACTGGCGGCAGGTCGCCTGCTCGCGCTGCCGCACGGCCACCCGCTGGACGAACGAGCCGCACGACCTCGCCGTCGACGAGACGCGCCGCGAGGGCGACTCCGACTACCTCGACGACGAGCGGCACAACGCCCCGGGAACCTGCGAGACCTGCGGTCGGCACGGCCTGACCGTCGAGGAGCACGAACGCGACAAGAACTGCCGCTGCAGGTGGTGCGACCGCATCGTCCACGAATACCGCCAAATCGCCTGCGGCCCCTATTCGAACGCCTACTGCATCCACTGCCAGCAGGCCAAGAATGGCTCCGCCATCCGCCACGCGGGCTGGTACGCGTTCACGGCGGGCGATTCGCGCCACGACACCATGCACCACTGCCTCTGCGGCAGGGCCGTCGGCAACCACGTCTTCAGGAAACACGCCTGCGTGGACTCGTTGGGCGACTCCGAACACTGCGACAACCTCACCGGCGGATGCGGCCTCAACGACCAGAGCGGCCTCGCCTCGCATCCCTGCATGTGGAAGAGCGGCGACTCCTCCTCTCACTCGGGCGACAGGTCGACCACCTTCGACGGCCTCGACCTCCCGAACGGCAAGTCTCGACCCTCAGTCTTCAACCCGGCAAGCCCGGACGCCCCCTCCCCTCTCCCGGACGCACTCTCGCCGTCCGTCGGCACGAACGACCAGTCCTCCGCTGTACATTCGCAGTGCCCGGACTGCCGGGGCTCGCTTATGCGCGACTTCGCCTCCCTCCTCGGCATGCGCGACTTCCACAACATCACGAATGTCCTCTCGGGCGCGACCTGGACGCTCCGAACGGCGGAGAACGAGGAAATAGGGCCGGAAGCGTTCTGCGCACCGAACGAGGTCGCCGCCACAATCGCATCCTGCAACGCCCGCTTCAGCGCCTACGCGGACGAGCTCAAGTCCGCAAGCCACGAGGGCGACTCCCTCTCCCTCCGCCTCACCATCAGGTTCTACGGCTTCGTGCCGTCCACGGAGTCGGCGCGATTCCTCGGCATCCCCTTCTACAGCGTCCCCTCCTACGCCGAGATCCTCGACGGCGCGACCTACACCCTCTTCTACGACGGGACGGTGTGCGTCGACACCCTCGGCAAGCCATTCATAAGCTGGAAATAAGGAACCATCACCATGAACAGAAAACTCGCCACGCTCCGCCTCCTCTCGCTCGCGGCTCTCGCGGCCACCTCGGCCTGCCGCGCAGGAGGCAACCTCTCCATCGGGTACGGCGCGGCGGCGGACGGCTCCTTCGTCACCGACTGCATCGCGGTCGGCGACGGCGCACTCCGCCGCTCGGCCTCCGTCGTCGACTCCATCGCCATCGGACCGGGCGCCCTCTCACTCTCGTCAAACGTCTCGTCCACCGTCGCCATCGGGCGCGGCGAACTCGCACGCGAGGCCTACGAGACGGGGGCGACCTCCATCAACGGGCGACAGCTCTACATCTCACGGACATACAACGCCTTCTGCCTCAACCCGCAGAAGGCCGCCTCCGTCGCCGACACGCCGCTCTGGTACAGATCGGGCACGCTCCACCTCAACGCGGACGCGACGCTCGCCGAGGGCGACTTCTTCACCGTCCGGCGCGGCGAGTACGACTTCTTCGTGGCCCCGTGGGGCAACGACCTCGCGGACGGCCTCACACCGGCCTCGGCCAAGCGCAACCCCATCGCCGTCATCGCGGCCGCGAACGCAAGGGCTTCCGCATCGGCGGGGACGACCAACGCCCTCGCCGTCCTCTCGAACGACTACGCCTACACCTGCGCCGTATTCCCGGGGGTCTACACCGTCGAGCGCGGATACACGCCGAAACAGGCCGCCCAAAGCAAGGAGATCGGCCTCCTACTCGCCTCAATACGCTACCGCGCACTCGCCGGACGCAACCGGACCGTGATCGAGGCCCCGGACGACAACCTCTCGCGCCCGGCCACCAACATGGTCAACCTCGCCTGGCCGCTCGCCTACGACAACGCCGAAGGCTGTACCATCGTCGCCGAATTCGGCCAGTCGGCCTGCCACGCTGCGGCGACCAGGGACAGGCCGAAGGGCTTCCGCTCCTCTGGCGACTACCACGCGCACAGGTCCGTCGCGTTCGAGGGCTTCACCGTCCGCAACTTCGCCTCCTCCGTCGGCGACACCTCGAACGGCAACAGCCTCGCGCCGACTTTCGGCGGGGTGGACTTCATCGACTGCACCGTCTCCTCAAATCTCGTCTGGGAGGCCAACCAGAACACGGGTTCCATCGCGCTCTGCCGATTCACGGGCTGCGACATCCGCGACAACACCCTCTACCACTCGGCGGGGACGAGATCCTCGACGGGATTCTACGCCTGCGACTTCGTCAACTCGACGCTGTCCGAGCCGCGAATCCCCTACAGGCCGACCGATGGCGCGACCGGCATCTACTTCCTCTTCAGAGGCCCCTGCACGTTCTCCGGGACGTTCGCACGGCTCGGGCTTGCCGGGGTGACGAACGCAACGCTCTTCGTCAGGGGAATGTACGAGAACGGGTTTGGCTCACTTGCCTCGGCATCGAACTCGACATTCCTCGCCGAGGGAAGCCCGAGGCTGTTCGCCGCGAACGGGGCGGCAACGTTCCTGAACTGCTATATCGCATCGGGCGACGGGGAATACCCGTCAATCCCAACGAATGGCGTGAGCGACTGCATAACCGCAGCCTGGACGAACGCCCTCCTCTCGTCGGGCGGAGCCGCCGTCTCGCCGGACTGCCCGGCGGTCAGGGACGACGGCAGGCCGGACGCCGGGTGGAGGGATTCGGGGCTTGGGCTTCGCAAGGCCCTCTTGCGCCGGGCGGACATACGCCTTGAGGGCGGGGATCTCGTCGTCTACACCAACGGCGTGAGGGGCGCATCAATCCCACTCTCGTCGCGGCTCCTCGAACAGCAATAACCCGTCTGGCCTTGCCCATGCGGCGGCCCAGCCGCGCCCCGCCCCCGTGCCCCGTCGGCGCGGGGGTTTCCCTTTCACCCGATCGCCTCCACCGCCGCGCTCGCCGTGCGGATGATCTCGTCCTCGATCGCATCGAACGAGTAGCGGTCCGTCACGCACCCGCCGTCCGAGTGCCCGAGCGCGGCCCGCGTCGCCTCAAGCCCGAACTTCCGCCGCACCTCCGTCCCGAACGCGTGCCGGATCCGGTTCACCCCGAACGGCTCAATCCCGGCGCGGACGCAGGCCGCCCGCACCGTCCGCCCGTAGGTCGCCGTGTCCCAGTGCCCGCGCGGGCGACGCTGCGCACCCTCCTTCGCGCGGCTGTACGACTCGTCGCGGCACGGGTAGAACGGACTCGTCCGCCGCGCCCGGAGCTCCGCCATGCGCTCCACGGTCGCACGGACGGGCGAGAACGGGTAGTCCTCCCCCCTCCACCGCTCGAGTATGGCCCGCGCCCTCGGGCCGATCAGCACGACCCTCGGGCGGCCGCGCCACTCGTTCTTGTGGTGGGCGGGACGGTAGACCCACGGCGTGACGCTCTCGTCGACGTCCTGCCACCTCATGCTGCACAGCTCGGCGGGGCGCATCCCGGTGAGGCGGTGGACGCGCACCATGTCCGCCGTGTTGGGCACGAGGGCGGCGACGGCGGCGAGGAGTGCGCCGTCGGCGACGGGGCGCACGGGGGCGCACTCGCGGGCGGTCGTGCGTCCGCGCTTCAGGGGGCGCACCTGCGAGAGCTCGGCGGCGGTGGCGGCGCGGATGAGGCCCTCGTCGAGGGCCCACGGCACGAGGCGGTGGGTGAGGATGCGCATGTAGCCGTTGACGGTGACGCGGGCGAGGTCGCGGCGCACGAGGCCGTCGCGGACGGCGAGCAGGTCGGTGTGGACGAGTTCGGCGACGGGGCGGTGGCCGTGGATCTCCCGGAGGACGCGCAGGGCGCAGGCGCAGCCGTGGGTCTCGCTTCCGCCCCGGTAGTAGACGGCGGCGTGGCGGAGGAAGCGGTCGCAGAGCTCGTTGACGGAGAGGGTGGAGGCGGGGGCGGTCCGTGCGGTACGGACGGCGTCCTCCCAGATGCGGTGGGCGGCCTCGATGGCCATGGCCCTCGGGCGGTCGGCGCGCATGGCGCGTTCGGAGCCTGGGGCGCAGAGTGGACGCTTGTGGCGTTTGAGTTCGCCCGGCAGGCGGACGGAGACGTACCAGTAGCCGTTGTTGACGTAGACGCTCCCGTGGATGCGGTGCGTTGCCTTGCGCCCGATTCTGGGCGAATCCTTGTCGCTTGACATGGGACAGGTGTCCTAATGTGTCCTAAAAGGCTGTGACAAGGGCCTTGTGGCGGTGTTTGGCAAGACGGCAATCTTGCGAAATATCGGCACATTCCGCGCAGTTATGCGCGTTTGGAATGGTCGGACCGACGAGATTTGAACTCGTGACCTTTTGCACCCCAAGCAAACGCGCTACCAGGCTGCGCTACGGTCCGACGGAAAACCAGATTAGTTATTGGTAGCGGGAGCTGGATTTGAACCAACGACCTTCAGGTTATGAGCCTGACGAGCTACCAGGCTGCTCCATCCCGCAATCTGGTGTTTTCGAAGAATGGCGCGCCTGACAGGAGTCGAACCTACAACCCTCAGATTCGTAGTCTGATGCTCTATCCAGTTGAGCTACAGGCGCATAACCCGAAAACGCCGCATAGTATAGCATTTCCCGGAACAGCGTGCAAGGGGGACAAGTGAAAAACTGTCGAAATGTAGACTTTCGTCCAATCAATGGCATTTTCCGAGCATCTACGAGAGCGGACGGGAAGGTGCGCCCCTGCACGCGAAGTGCCGCGCCCGGCGCCTGCACCGCTCAAATCGGCAACTTGCGCCGGGCACCGGGCACGTCCTTCACGAAACGCGGCAGTGCGAGCCCGCCGATAGATTCCGCACACCGACGCTCAATCTCACGCGCCTTTTCATCCGAAACGCGAAAGTGGTCGATGCCCGCAATCGGATCGCAGGTGAAGACGTAGTAGGGCCGAATTCGTGCCGCCGTCAGCGCCCTCAAGAGCCGCAGCATTTCCGCCGCCGAGTCGTTGACTCCCCTCAAAAGGACCGTTTGGCAACTGACGGGAATCCCGGCCTCGACAAGCCTTGCCGCCGCCTGGCGGGCCTCCTCCGTCACCTCGTCCGCACAGTTGAACTGGGTGTTCACCCAGACTTTTCCAGACCGACCGAGTGCCCGTGCAAGCGTCTTCGTCACCCGAGGGGGATTCGTGCAGACCGCCCTCGTGCACACGCGCACGACTTCAACCTGCGGCAAGGCGGCGAACGCCTCGACAAATTCCATGACCTTTGCATCGGACAGCGTCAGGATGTCCCCGCCTGACAGGAGCACGTCCCGAACCTTCGGATGCGCCTTCACATACGCCACGCAACGACGCAAGTCCGCCGCCGTCTCAACGACCGCCGTCCGCCCGAAGAGTCCCTGCCGCGTACAATGCCGACAATTCATGAAGCACCGATCCGTCGTCATAATCAGAACACGGTCGGGGAAACGCTGCTTCAGTCCCTTGACCTTTGACGCATGGGTGAGCTCCCCGAACGGATCCGCCGAATAGTTCGTCCGCCCATCCGCGGCGGAAGTCTTCTTCGGGGCCTTCGCATCATAAACCTGCCGCGCAAACCGCAACGATTTCTCCGCCAGTCTCCGCGCATACGGGCAGGCGAACTCAGGGAACTCAGTCTTCATTGAAAAGGGTCCTTGGAATAAAACAGAAGGCCAGCGCATGGTCGTTCATCGTGCGGAACGTCACCGGCAAGTCCCTTCCCTTCAGGTTGCGGAAGGCGTCTTCCCACGCGCCCGTCAGGCGAACGGTCAGAACGCTTGCGTCCGCCTGATAGCCCGAAACGATCAGTTCCTTCGGACTGTAGCGGATTCCCGTACCGAGGGCCTTCGAGACGGCCTCCTTCGCGCACCAGAAGCGAATGATAGACTGGGACGGGTTCACCGCCTGGGCGGCGAGTTCCAGTTCTTCCGGCGTGAACACGCCCGCTGTGAATTCGCCCGAGAGATCGCGTGACACCGATTCCACATCCACGCCAATGCGGGCGTTCGAAGCCGCAAGGGCGATGACAAACTGCGCCGTATGCGCAATGGCAATATCGAGCTTCAGCTGCAAGTAGTCGTTCCAGGCACCGATGGCGTAGGGCTTGCCGGCATCGTCCGCAAAAATCTCCACGTCCGCGTCGCTCCACCGAGCCTGGTGGAAATCCTTCAGGTAGCGGCGAACCGCCTCCTTTGCCGCGATGCGCCCGAAGAGCCACTCCGTCCGCCGCGCCGCCGAACCCGGCATCGCCTTGAACTGTCCGCGCTCCTTCTCGCCCAGCACAATGCACGAGAACGTCCGCAACCAGATTTCGTCGTCTCGCTCAAAGTCCGCATAGGGGACATCCGTCACATAGGCGGCGGCAACATCGGCCGGTGGGTTGCCCAGCGTCTCGGCCGACAACGGCTTCGTCACGAAGCTCGTCGCCGGCTGCATGATGAGTTCGCGGTACTCGGGCCGAATGTACTTGACGATTTCCTCCCATCCGGCAATCGTCATCAGAACGCCGCCCTTGCCGTCCGAGACCGTAATGTCGCACAGGTGGCTCTTCGGCGTCACGCCCGTCAGCCGCAGGTAGCACTTGACCTTGGCTCCTTCATTCGGCAACGGCGCATGCAATTCAAGCCGCCGCATCCGAAAGGCGAATGAGAAACGGTCGCGGTTGCGCCACAGGGCGAAGGCACTGACGACCGCCTCCAGAAGAAGCGGATTGACGAGCCAAATCGGGAATCGGGTGAAGACGACGTTCCCGGCAAGCGGCGGAACCTCCACCTCATAGTCCAGTCCCGATTCACTCCATGTCTCAACGAACGTAATGCCGCGCAACCGCCGACCGTAGCAAATGCGGGCGGGATAGATGTCGCGCCCCGACCAGTGGACCGAACGCGGACGCGTATGCGGCATACTCCGCACGGGCATCGGCTCCAGTTTCTTGGCCATGACAAATGTCGCCTCCATAATCGGCCACGTGTAGGCACTGTCCGGCTTGTCGTCCCGTAGCTGAACCTTGACGGCCGCCAGTTCGGGATTCCCCGAGGCCACGCGCTCGGCCCGCATGAAAAGGGTCAGTTCCCCATTCTCAAACGACACCATCCGCCGGTTCACCAGTTCCTCAATGGCAAAGAGTTCGCGATTCGGCACAATCATCGACGCGACCTCGGCCATCACTTCGGCGGCAACCGGAATCGGCAGAAGAACCAATCCCTTCAGATTCGGGTAGGCATACGAAAGCTGACTGTTGCCTAAGGCGAAGTCGCCGATAAACGGCGCGTCGGAAAGGCGGAACGTCTTGCGCAACTCCAGGGAAACGCCCGGCGTGGAGTCGATGATGTCCGCGTCGGAGACGAGCGGATTCATGGCCCCCGAATCGAACTGCCGACCCCGGCGTTCGCGCGCGGCAACGGCGGCCGCACGTGCCGCCGCACGTCCGCCGCGCCCCCGCGCCTCGGTCGGAGCCGTCATCCCATGCAGGGGCGTTCCATCCGACAGGAGGGTCATTCGGGGAAAGGCTCGCGACAGCCGCATCTCCGTCTCGCGCCGCTCGCCCGGGACAAAGGCGGAATCGAAGTCGACCTTCCGCGCCCCCCGCTGCAGGCACTCCGTCGAAATGTCAAACTCAGCCCCAAGGGCCGCCAGTTGCGCCAGGGCGTGCTGAACCTGCGGAATGCCGCGACGGTGAATGGAGTTCAGCGAAATCGAGGCGTGGTCCTCACCGCGAAGCGCATCGTCCACCGCGCTCGCCATCAGACCTCTCGGCCCCACCTCAAGGAAGACCCGGTAGCCGTCCTCATACATACGGCGCACCGTCTCCCCGAACCGCACGGGCTTCGTCCATCGGCTGGCAACATCCTCACGCGCCTTGCGCAGACGCGTCGGCAGCAGTTCCGCCGTCGCACACGAATAGACGTCGCAAATCGGTTCCTGCCGAATCCACGCGTCGGCAAACTTCCGAATCGCCGGGACGAGCTTCTCGCACAACGGCGTATTGAACGGACGATTCAGCGCCAGCGTCATCGCCCGAATGCCCGCCGCCGTAAAGGCCATCATCGCCGTTTCCTCGAACTCCTTCGCAATGGCATACGTCTTCTGACGCGGCGAAAAGTCGAGGGCCAGCGTCACCATGCCTTCCGGGAAGGACGACAGAATCTCGTCCGCCTCACCTTCGCGGCGCAGAAGGAGCGTCACCATGGCGGTTTCGGGCAAGCCCGCATGGTCGACCGCCTTGTCGACAATCTTGTAAATATCCCGTATCATGCGGATGCGCTCCGGGCGCGTGGGATTCGCCCCGGCGGCACCCGAACGGATTGTCGCCGCGAGGTCGCCGCCGCCGAAGCCAACGACACCATCCGGGACAATGCCCATGCGCTTCATGAGCCGCGTCAAGGCACCACACGCCGCATAGGTCGCGACCAACGCCTGCGCATAGGCCCCCGAACTGAAGACATCCGCATCGTGGCGATAGTGCGGGGCCGGCGGAAAGATGAAACTGGACGGCGTGAATGCGCTGCCGTCCTGGGCGAGCGCCTCCTCAAGTTCATCGAATGCCCCGCGGCACTCCGGGTAGGCGATGGCAATATCGCGCAGCATATCCGGATAGAACGACATGGCCCCCGGATACATGAAAGCGAGCTTCCCGCCGACTTCCCGTCCAAGAAGGTGCTCGCGGAAGTAATAGGTTCCACTCTTGTCCCGAAGGCGACGAACGGGTCCCGACTCCAACCGCGCACGCGCAGAGGACAGCCGGGCACGCAAGTCGACAACCGTCTCGGAAACGATGGCAATGGCAGCCGGGCCTTTCATGAGCGAGCAGGTGTAGGCGACATCCGCCAACGGGACATCCGGCACCCGATCCAAGAATCCGACGACCCGCCCCATTTCCGCAACGAGGGCAGCCTCGTCCGCTGCTCGCAGAATGACAAGTTCAGTCATTGACGAACCTCCGGCTCCTCTTCAAGAATGATGGCCGCCGCCCGCCCCCCGGCGGACGCTGGGCCAATCGGATCATGCGGATCAAAGTTCGCCCCCAGCACAACCGCCCGACGCGGATTGGCACTGTCGCCCGTAATCCAGGGACGAGCCTCGTCCAGCAGATAGGCACTGGACGACAGGCTCGACAGAGCCTCCGCCGCGTACCCGACCTCCACCTGCGGCGGCAGAACGCGATGATAGAGCGCAAGCGCCGCCTTGACGACTCCCGCCGTCATCGACGCACGGAGCGTATGCCCAATGTTCCCTTTCACGGACCCGATGCCGACAAGCGGGCCGCCGGGATGATGCTCGCCCCAAAGCTTCTGAATCGCGGCAATCTCACGGGCTTCCGCCACGCCAATGCCCGAACCATCCGCCTCAACCAGACCAATCGTCCGCGCCGGGACGGCGGCACGCTCCATCGCCCGGGAGAGAATGGTCGAGGAGTCGTCATCCGAATTGTGTCCAATGGCAATCGTCCGAATCAGCGCATAGATGCGGTCGTGGTCGCGCAGGGCGTCCTCGCGGCGCTTAAGAACAAAGAATGCACCGCCCTCACCCGGAATCGTCCCGTCCTGGTCGCGAGCGAAAGGCCGCAGTTCAGTCCGTGTCGAGAAGTCGACCTCGCCCGACAGCCCCTCAAGGTACGCTCGACTGAGCGGCGGAGTCAGTGCCCCCGCCAGCGCAACATCCGCATGGTGCTCCTGAAGGTCGGCCACGGCATCCATCAGAATCGCCGCGCCAGTCAGCATCCCCGCATCCATAATTGTCGCCGCACCCGTAAACGAGCACTCGCGGGCAATCCACGAAACGAACCGATAGCCCGACCCCAAAAGGAAAGATGCCGCGTCCGGCACGGGCAACGAATCAACCAACTTGCCCTTCACTGCGTCCATCGCCTCTTCCCGCGCCTGCGGGAAGAATCGACGGATGATGTCGAGCGTCTGGTCGAGAAACGCCGTGTGCTGCAACCAGTTCACCGTCGAGGCATTGAACGGCGGCGCATAGCCGAAGCGCACGGAACCGCGAATCGGCTCCCGCGAATGCGGGCGCACGGAGGCGTCCGCCAACGCATCAAAGGCCAACTGCGTCGCGAAATAGAGATCCTGGTTCTCGCCGGCATTCACCTGCCGCGGAAAGTTCTGCATCGATGGGACGCACGAGTACAAATCACCCAACTGCCCCAGTCGCGTCGGATACGGCCGATTGAAGACATTGTGCTGGCCGAAGGGGATTTCGACATCCTGCCCGGGCACGGTCAACATACTCCGCCGCCGCATGACGACATCCCAAAGGGCCTCGGGTGTCGGGCACCCGGCAAAACGGCAACTCATGCCGACTATGGCAATTGCATTTTCCATCAACTGCCGTTAGTATATCATAATTTGCGATTCGCCGTCTTCGTCTTCTCCATGGGAGACAGGGGCCGCGCCGCCGGATGAAAATGTGGCGGAGAAACTTGCCGCGAACGGTTTACGCACGGATGCCTCGCGGCACATTAAATTGAAATCGCATTCTGCCGCGCCTTCGGGAACGACACCCGCCCCAACGAGGCGGCGCGGCAGAACCGCCGCGTCGCGCCCCTCCTCACGGCACGCCGATTCGGGCGCACGCTCGCGCCCCAACTGCCGCACGAGACCAATAAACGGCAAGAAATTCACACAAGACAGCCGAAAGCAGAAGTTTTCAAGGAAAGAAAGACCGTTTCGGATACCTGATAGAGATTCAAGTCCTGCGAGTAATTTGCGAATTGATGCGCATCTCCGAACCTGAAGATGCGCATGATTTGGCGAATTGATGCGCATCACTGAATCCCGAAGATGCGCATGACTTGACGAATTGATGCGCATCACTGAACCCCGAAGATGCGCATGATTCCGCCCCACTTCCCCATCCTTCGGTACACGCAAAGCCGACACACCACCTTCTCCAACCCTCCGCTCCCTTTTTCCTTCTGCTCGCATTTTACCATCTGGCGCGGCAAATGTCAAGCCCTTAGGGCGCGGCGGTTTCGTGTCCGCCCCTCGCCCGAGAGGAAAGCCAGACCGACGACAGGCATCCCACGGCAGATGGTTTTGCCGGCCTGCCGTCCGGCAGGCCATTCAAAGTGCCGCGCTTGCGCCTACTGAACGCCTGCAAAATAGCGAACAAGGCCCACAACGAACGGGCGGTTGGCGCGGGTCAGCACGGTTGTCGGCGGCGTGGGTGGAGGGTGGCGCTCGTTTTCTGCCACTGAACACACTGAAGCGACTCGCGCCGAGCCTTCACGGACTCGATAATCCGCTTCAACCGCTTCAGCTCGCTCTCACGAGGCCCGCGCCGCTCGTAGTCCCCATCCG
This sequence comes from Verrucomicrobiota bacterium, assembly GCA_050874585.1. GTDB lineage: Bacteria > Verrucomicrobiota > Kiritimatiellia > RFP12 > UBA1067 > UBA1067. The sequence goes on from JBNMKZ010000001.1 coordinate 18,379, forward strand.
CCATCATTTCCCCCGATTCAAAAGGTATGTAAGCCCAACGGCAAAACGCTCGAACATGACGCACCCGAAGAGAATGGGATGGCGAACAACCTTTCGCCACTTGCCGCGTTCGACGAAGACCCCGACAAAACGGTACAGCGGGGAGAACTGACGCTTCACGGACGGATGCCCCGCCCACTTCTTTCTGTAGACTGACATTCCCGCCGAATAGTACGCCTTTTTCTCCAGCATTCGGCGAAGCGTCAATTGGCGTTCGTTGTGAATGAGAGGACGGCCAAGGACGGCGCAACGGACGCCCAGGTCGAGGACGCGGATGTCCAGTTCCCAGTCCTCCCCGCCCGGCGGAATGGACTCATCGTAGCCGCCCGTGCGCTCAAGGACATCCCGGCGGAACAGGCGCAGGGCATCGATGCAGGTGCCGTCGTAGAAGCTGCGCTCAAAATTGCGCACCTTCACGCGAAAACCCGTCCCTTGCCGCACCTCAGGTATCCACCAGGCGGCAACCGTCGAATCCGCCGACGAAATCCGCGTCATGATTTCCGCCAGCGTCTCGGCCGGCAGAATCATGTCCGCATCAAGAATCAGAACCCACGGGCCCCTCGCCCTGCGCCAGCCGAAGTTCCGCTGGGCGCACCGTTCAGGTCCGCACGAACAGACAATCGCCCCACAGGCGGCTGCCAATTCCGTCGTCTCGTCCGTCGACCCGTTGTCTACGACAATGACCTCAATCGCCCCGGAAGCAATTCCGTCCCCGAAAGAACGAACGCAGGCGGCGATATTCGCCGCCTCGTTCCGTGTTGGAATCACCACCGAGAGACGAGGTGTCGTCACACGCTCCACTCCTCCGTCTTGGCCGTCTGGTCGACCGGCTTGGAGTAGACGTCCTTCTCATCCGGCGGAGGCGTCTTCGGATCAAGCGCATGCTCAAATGTCGGCAACTTTCGCTGGGGGCAGTCTTCCTTCACATAGGCGGGTGCACCCGAGCCAGTCGTCGCATTGGCATTGACGACACCACCCGTCAGCGCCGCCGCCGCCGCGCGCTCCTCGTCCGTCACCGCCTCACGCGCATCCACCGCAGCGCGAGCGGCCGAATCCACCTGGCCGAGCTTCGAGCCACGTGCCGGCAGCTCCTTCAGCAGCGGATCGTCATCCTGAATCATCGTGCACTTCAGCGACTCCTTGATGTATTCCTCAATCTCGGGAATCGCAAAGGACTCGTCTTCGTCGGCAAAGCTGATGGCAATGCCCGTGTTGCCCGCACGGCCCGTACGGCCAATGCGATGCACGTAATCCTCCGCCTCGTAGGGGAAATCGAAGTTGATGACATACTCGATGTCGTCGACGTGAATACCGCGCCCGGCGACATCCGTCGCCACGACAATCTTGACCTCGCCGTCACGGAATGCATCAAGAACCTGCAGACGCTTGTTCTGATTCACGTCCCCCGACAGCATCTCGACCCGAATGCCGCGAATCTTGAGCGACTCGTAAACGTCCTCGGTCGTCGACTTGCGGTTGCAGAAGACAATTGTCCGCGCATCCGGATGCAGGGCGATGTGGTTGTAAAGCACCTTGAACTTGTCGGCCGAACGCACGATGTAGACGACCTGGCGGACCGTATCGGTGGCATTCGTCTCGCTGGCGACCTCCGCCTTGTACGGCTCGTCCATCCACTGCATGGCAAGGTTCATCACCGTGTCATTCAGCGTCGCCGAATACAGCATCGTCGCCCGCTTGTCCTTCGGGGGAAGGCGCATCATGATGCGACGCACATCGGGGATGAAGCCCATGTCCAGCATCCGGTCGGCCTCGTCGATGACCAGCGTATCAATGTGCGAAAGGTCAATCACGCGGGACTTGATGAAGTCGAGGAGCCGTCCCGGGGTCGCCACGAGCAGATCCACGGGAGCATCCAAGACCTCCCGCTTCTGCCGATCGTAGTCCATGCCCCCATAAATGGCCAGGCTCCGCAAATTGCAGTATTTGCCAATCGCATCCGCATCCTTGCAGATCTGGATGACGAGCTCACGCGTCGGCGCAAGGACGAGTGCACGGGGCGTACCACCCGTCTTCGCACGGCTCTCCGGTGTCCGCAGGTAACGCGTCAGGATGGCCACGAGAAACGCGGCGGTCTTTCCGGAGCCTGTCTGAGCCTTGCCGGCGATGTTCTTTCCGGCAAGAGCCTGCTCCAGCGAGAGAGCCTGGATTTCGGTGCAGTACTTGAACCCAAGGTCGGCAATGCCGTGCATAACCTCCGACGGCAGGTCGAAGTCATGGAACCGACGCTTGCCTTCCATCGGCTCGACCACAAAGGTCTCAGGATTCCAGGCGGCGTGCGCGGCACGACGTGCCGCGAGTTCCGTCTCCGAGATTTCACCACCCGGGCGCATCTGGCCCGCCGCCGTATTCACCGGCGCGGGTCCATTGCGCCGCGGACGACGATTGCCGCGATTGTCCCGACGGTCGCCGCGTCCACCCTGCTGACCGCCCGTACGCGGCGGCAGATCCCGACGGGGCTGCCCCTTCGCCTGCTGTCCGTTCCCATTCTGGGGACGCGGCGAGCCACCGTTGTTTCGGCCGCCGCCATTGCGCGAGCGACCATCTTGACCGCGCTCCTTGCGCGGCTGCCCCTGACGGGACTGCTTCGAGCGATCCTTGTTATTGCCCCCGCGGCCCTTGTTGCTGCCACGCCCGGCACCATTCTTCTGCGACTTCCCGCCCGTCAGTGCCGTCACAATCTTCTTGAGAAAACCAAATGCCATGTCAAACCAAAATTGAGACGTGATAAACGCGGCGCAGACCGTAATTCCACTTGCGCCGATAAAAAAGAAAGCAACGGCGGCGAATCTGCCGCCGTTGCCCGTACCGCGATTAACGCTTCGAGAACTGGAAGCGCTTGCGAGCACCCGGCTGACCGGGTTTCTTACGTTCCTTCATGCGGCTGTCACGCGTCATGCAGCCAGCCTTCTTCAGGGCCGCACGGGTCGTTTCATCCGCCGCGACGAGCGCACGGGCCAAGCCGTGGCGAATCGCACCGGCCTGACCGGAGATGCCGCCGCCCTTGGCGAACACAACCACGTCAACCTTCGACATATCGTAGCCGCTGATGGCAACGGGCTGCTTGAGATAGTCGCGCAGGGCCTCGGACTGGATGTAGTCCTCAAGAGCCACGCGGTTCACCGTCCAAACGCCCTTGCCTTCGACGAGATTCACACGGGCGGTCGCCGTTTTACGACGCCCGGTTCCGGCGGAAATTGCCTTCTTCGTAGCCATTTCTCAAATCCTCCTTAGAGCTTGATTTCAACCGGCTTCTGCGCGGCGTGGGTATGTTCGGCACCGGCGAAGACTTTGAGACGGGTCATCATCTTGCGCGCAATGTTGTTCTTCGGGAGCATGCCCCAGACGGCCTCCTTGATCATGCGGTCGGGATGCGACGCACGCATGGTGGCGGCCGAGAAGCGCTTCAGGCCATTCCGATAGCCGCTGTAGCGCTGATATTCCTTCTGCTCCTCCTTCTTGCCCGTGAGCTTCACCGACGCGGCATTCGTCACAATCACGAACGCACCGGCATCAACCGACGGATCAAAGGTCGGGAGATCCTTCGCACGGAGTTTGTTGGCAACGACGACGGCGAGGCGGCCAAGCGGCTGATCCTTCGCGTCGATGAGGAACCACGCGCGGTTGTCGCCCGGGTTCGGAGCACGATAGCTCTTCTGCATCTTCTTCTTTTCCTTACTTTCTTTCGGATTTGTGCCCTTTGTCCGGGGTTTTGTCCGCTCTTCTCGCGTGGCACACGCCACAACGGGGGAAACCGGTTCGTCCCCGATTTCACTGTTTCGGGGTATGATACCATAATCCGCCCCCCGATGCAAGGGGGGTGAGCCGCCCGCTCGGGGGGCTTGCGCGAAGCTGTCGCTCGGTCTCGGCTTCCACGGTTGCGCTCACCCCCTCGCCCATTCAAACTGCCGCGCCTGCGCCTGCACAACGCCTGCGCGGTGGGACTCTCCCCGCCCCTCTGCGCTCCGCCGCTCCCAAGCGGGGGTTCGGGGGCGCAGTCCCCGTCCTTTTGCCGCCCACTCGGCTTCCACGCTCAGTTCGCGGCACTTTTTTGGTATAATGTCCGCATGGTTTTTGCCGCGCTTATGCTCTGCGCCTCACTGGCGTTCTCCGAATCGAAGACGCTCGCCGTCCAGATCCGGTTGGACAGGCTTGGCTACTCCTGCAACACGATTGATGGCCAGTGGGGGCGCAAGTCCCAGTCCGCCCTCGAACGCTACTGCGCCGACCGCAAACTGCCGCTGCCAGCCACCCCCGAAGAGGCCTACGTCCGCTTCTTCTCCGTCGGGAGCCGCCTTTTCCGGCAGGACGAGGTTTCGTCCGCCGATCTTGCCGCGCTCGTCTCCATTCCTACAGACCCCGCCGAAAAGTCCAGGCTCGCCCATCTCGGCTACGAGTCCATCAAGGAGGCGTTCGCTGAGCGCGGTCATGTCAGCCGGCGGACGATTGAACGGCTGAACCCAGGACTCAACTGGGAGAAAATCCGCCCGGGGACGCGCATCACCCTCCCGGACTTCAGGAAAATGGCAGACGACCTGGCCGCCGGGACGCGCACCCTGCCGGGGGATGCCACACGTCCGGAGGCGACACTCGTCAAGATTTCCCTCTCTAAGTTCGAAATCGCCGCGTATGACCGCAGCGGGACGCTGCTGGGGCTCTTCCCCTGCTCCATCGCAAAGGACAAGTCCAAGGCCCCCAAGGGGGAGCTCAAGATTGTCTCGCTCGTCCCCAATCCTAACTACACCTATACGCCAGACCATACGCCGCCTGGCGCAAAAAGGTCTCGCTATATGTTCATGGATGGTCCGAACAATCCCGTGGGAGTTGCCTGGCTCGGGCTCTCCCTCCCGGGCTACGGCATCCACGGCACACCAATCCCCGAGCGCATCGGACGCGCCGAATCGCACGGATGCTTCAGGCTGTCAAACTGGAATGCCGCGCGGCTCTACTCGCTTTGCCGCATCGGAACACGCGTCATCATTGAGCCGTAAGCGCAAGAATCAGATAAGTTTAGTTTGAAATTATCAGGAAATCGACCGCGCCCGCGTCATGAAGTCGACGAGCTTCGGAATCGATTTCATGCCTGGGGCCGTTTCAAGCGACCCTGACGCGTCAATAATATCGGCACCCGACGAAAGTGCCGCGCCCAGATTCGCCGCGGAGATTCCTCCTGCCAGGACTGTCTTCCACGAACCAAAGCGCAGAGCCGTCTCGCCATCCCCATGTGAACTGTCAAATAGGACGGCATCGCCCGGCGCACCACCGGCCAGCGTCCAGACCTCAAGCCCCGCACGATGAAGCTCACGCACATCGTCCTCGGTCGCACGACGATGCAACTGGACGATGCCAAAGCCAACTTCCCGCGCAATGTCCCGGCAGTCCGCAGGCGCGGCATCCGTAAAGACCCCCACGACTTTCGCCCGTCCGCTGAGTCCCGCGACAATCTCGCGTGCACACGGAACCGTCACCTGCCGCGGGCTCCCCTTGGCGAAGATAAACCCAAGATAATCCGCCCCGAGCCGCTCGGCCTCAGCGGCGAATGCCGCCGTGCGAATGCCGCAAATCTTAATCTGAGGACGACGCCCCTTCATCGGCCCTCGGGACGCTCCAGCAGCCCGGTCGTCCACTCGCCAAACGTCTTTCGCCCGACCTCCTTCAGTCCCTGCGACTCGTAGGTCTTCAAGACTTCCGGATAGAGTTCCGTCAGAATGCCCGAGATAATCAGGCGACGACCAACGCAAGGGACAATCTCGGGGGCAAAGCGAATCAGAAGCGGACCGAGAATATTGGCCGCAACGAGGTCGGACTTCGGGAGTTCGCGGCGAATCCGCGCCCCGAGACCATACTTGACGTAATCGACCTTCACGCCATTGAACGCGGCATTCTCGACCGAGGCATCGACCGCCTCCTGATCCACATCAAAGCCGAAGACAGGCGAAAAGCCCAGTTTAGCCGCCGCGATGGAGAGAATCCCGCTACCACACCCCATGTCAAGGAAACTTCCCCCCTGGTCAGCAAGCTCATCAATGAATTCAAGGCACGCACGCGTCGTCTCGTGCTTGCCCGTCCCAAACGCCATACCAGGATCAAGCGTAATGACGACACCCTCGGTCGGCATCGGTTCCCACGGCGGATGGACGACGACGCGCCGCCCAATCCGTTCCGTCTTGAAATGGCGGCGATAGGAAAGCTTCCAGTCCTCATCCGGAATTTGCGCAACTTCAATCGGAGCCGACACGCCAACAATCGAAAGTGCCGCGCCGAGGCAGCGCTTCGCCTCTTCCGTCCGTTCCGTCTCGGGGAAGTAGATCTGAACTTGCGTCAGCTTTTCCTCGATGTCACGATAGGACGACAAAATGAAATCCCCTCCATCGAAAACCTCGAAGAGGGGATTCACATAACGCTCTTCTATCGAGCAGTAGACCTTGTTCATGCGCAGTCCGAAACCAACCAAGCCGACAAAAGTCGACGAGGCTTACTTAGCCGTCGCACGAGCAACAAGCTTGCGGACGACGGTCGGACGCTGGACGAGCACGCGCACCGCCTCATCGCCCATGAGACTGACGTCCTCTTCCTTCATCCCGAACTTGACGAGACGACGGCGCTGCGCGGCATTCTTGCGCGACTTACCGGCCGGCGTCTTGCACGGACGGACGTGAGATTCCTTACGAAGTGTACGACCTGTACCCATTTTCTACCTCTATCTTTCTTTCCTTGGGAAAAATGTGCGCATATTATACCTTATTTCAGTGAAGTTTGCAAGGCGACCCAGCCCTCCATCATTCGCCCACAATTACCCCCTTGCTTTTTATCCAAAAAAATGGTTAAATTCACACCTGAACTACGGATTGTCGAAAGAGATGAATAAAGATACGGATACGGAAAAGGCTTCCTCCCGCGCCTCGTGCGCCCAGCGAGGACTCAAGGTCTCCGCCAAGACCCGCTACGGTCTGCGCATCCTGCTGGATGTCGCCGCCCATAACCGGGATGCGAAGCCACGCTCAACGGCCGAAATCTCGCAATCCCAGCACATTTCGGAGAAGTTCATCTCGCGGCTCGTCCTTCCTCTGAGGGAGGCCGGGCTCATTCGCTCCGTTCGCGGCTCGGGGGGCGGCTTCCGCCTCGCCCGTTCGCCCGAGGACATCACGCTTCTCAAGATTGTCGAGACCATGCAGGGTCCCCTCTCCATTCTCGACTGCCTCTCCCATTCCAAGAAGTGTTCTCGCGAAGCCGACTGCCTTGCGCGGCGAATCTGGTCCGACGTCAACACGGGCTTCATGAATGTGCTCGCCCGCATCACCCTCGCCAAGATTCTCGATCGTTCGTCCATCGCCACGGCAACGATGGACTTCTGCATCTGACACCACGCCCCGCGTGAGCACTTCTGGGGCGCATTTCGTCCCATTCCGCGACAGTTTGTCACAGGCGCATCCTTTCACTTCCCGGCTTTCGCCTTGGCACGGGCTATGCTCCCTCGTTTGGTGTTGAAACAAACGATTGAAAGGAGTTCAAGACATGAACACATTGGTAAACATTGATCCGTGGGGGTTTCTGGATGACCTGTTCGATGCGAACAGCCGCGCATTCAGGAGCATGAGGGCACGCGCCGCTGGGCGGTTCCCGCCCGTGAACGTGTTCTTGGACGATGATGCCGTTATCATCGACCTGGAACTACCGGGCAAGACGGCGAAGGATGTCTCGCTCACACTCGAACCGCAGGCCGTCGTCGTGGCGGACAAGCCCGTCGAAACGACAGATCCAGCAACGGGCAAGGCCGTTGAGGCTCGCCCTGCGTGGAGCCGTCGCCTCGAACTGCCCTTCCGCGTCAACGCCGACAAGGCGAACGCCAAGTTCGAAAATGGCATTCTGCGTATCGAACTGCCCAAGGCTGAGGCCGACGGCGTTCGGCACATCGCCATCCAGGGCTAATGGTTGAGTCACCAACAAAAGGCAAAGAGGAAAGGAGACTTGAAATGAACGAGGAAAAATATGTGGTTCCAACGGCAATTCTGTCGGAGAAGCCCGATGAATATGAGCTGAAGGTCGAAGTTCCCGGCATCGGGAAGGACGAGGCCGAGTTGCACGTCGAGGGTAAGACCTTGACGCTGAAGACGCACACGAAGTACCAGAACCCGGCCGGCTTTCGGCAGGTCGCGGCAGAATTCGAGCGTCCGAACTACGCCATGAGCGCCGATTTGCCCGAGCTCGCCAACCCGGCGACACTCACGGCAAAACTGGAGAACGGTGTTCTGACCGTCACCGTCAAGAAACGCGCCGAGACGCAGGCCAAGAAGATTGAGATTCACTAAATCTCAGTAGTGGTGATAGCGAAGAACCCCGATGAGCCAAGGCTCGTCGGGGTTCTTTTTTTTTACGCCCAAGAGAGCGTGGAACTCAGCGTCCAAAGAACGCCTTATAAAGCGCACGAACGGCGGCATCCCGATCCTGCTGACGAATGGCAATCATGAACGAGACCTCGCTCGACCCCTGGTTGACCATCGACAGCGAGATGCCGGCCGAGGCAAGCGCCAGGCAGGCCTTCGCAAACATACCGGGCGTATAGCACATACCCTCGCCGACAATCATGATGATCGTGATGTCGCGTTCAACGGCGACATTGTCGGGTTCAAGTTCGCGGCGAATCGCCTGAATGACGCGGCGCTCCTTCTCCTTCGGCAGATTCACGCCCTTCACGACCACGCACTGCGAATCGACCCCGGACGGCATATGCTCATAGGCGATATGCTCGTCTTCGAGAATCTGAAGCAACCGACGACCGAAACCAATCGCCCGGTTCATCAGGTACTTCTCAACGACAATGTTGCAGAAGTCATCCTGCGAGGCGATGCCAACGACCGTACCCGGCACAACCCGCCGCGACTGGACAATCATCGTGCCCGGCTCGGACGGATGATTCGTGTTGCGGATGTTGATTGGAATCCGCGCCCGGACGGCCGGAATCACCGCGTCATCATTGAATACGCCAAATCCCGCATAGGCGAGTTCGCGCATTTCGCGGTAGGTCATCGTCGGGATGCCCTCCCCATCCTTCACCTCGGGGACGATGCGCGGATCGACCGGATAGACCGAATCGACATCCGTGAAGTTCTCGTAGACGTCGGCGCAGACGGCCGCCGCAAGAATCGAGCCGGTGATGTCACTTCCGCCGCGTGGAAAAGTTGCGACCTTGCCTTCCTTCGTATAGCCGAAAAAGCCCGGATAGATGACGATTCCGTCGAAATTGGAGAACGCACGGGAAAGCGTCGCGTAGCTGGTCGGGTCAAGCGTCGCATCGCCGAACTCGCCCATCAGGATCATCCCCGTCTCACGCGGGCTCGCATACCGCGCCTTCCGTCCACGCGCCGTAAACGCGACGGCCACAAGCTTCGCGTTGTTATCCTCACCCGCCGCCTTCAGCAAATCCATGAACTCGGCAGGCGAAAGCGACGTGCGTTGCGCCAGCCGCCCCTTCAGGTCCGCCTCGATTTCGTGGACAATGTCATCGCCGAGGCGCAACTCCGTCGCAATCTCAGCATACCGCTCGACGACTGCACCGAACGCACGATCCGTATTCTCGCCTTCGAGCGCCGTCTTGGCAAGTGCAATCAGAAGGTCTGTCACCTTCGTATCGCCTGAATGTCGTTTGCCGGGAGCGGAAACGACGACAATCCGCCGCGTCGGATCCGCCAGGACGATGTCAATGACCTTGTTGAGCTGCGCTGCATTGGCAAGCGAGCTGCCACCAAACTTGCATACTTTCATTGTCGTTGAGTTCTGATGAATGGACAACATTCGTTAGTTCAGAGGACGCGGAGCGAAACGGGCGAACCCGAAATCATACCCGACCGGGCGATTTCGTCCAACGCCTTCACCAAATCAGCCGCCTTCGCCTCATGCGTCAGCACGACGACGGGGGCGAAGCCGTCCGTTCCGGCCGACTTCTGGGAAGCCGCCGAGATTGAGACACCATGCGCACCGAGCGTCGTTGCGATGACGCCGAATGCACCCGGCTTGTCAGCCACATTGAAGCGGAGATAATAGGAGGACGAAATCTCGCCCGCCGCACGCAACTTCACCTGCCCTTGCGCATAGTCCGGGATGCCGCGCGCATAACGCGTCTCGCCGTGCGCCAAGTTGCGGGCAATGTCTCCAATGTCACCAACGACCGTCGAAGCCGTCGGCGCACGCCCGGCACCCCGCCCGTAGTACATCGTGTAGTCGCTCATATCACCCTTGACCCATGCCGCGTTGAACGCATCGTTGACCGACGCGAGCATGTGCGTCATCGGCACAAGCGTCGGGCCGACACCGACCTCGACCTCATCACCGACACGCGCAACACGCGCCAGGAGTTTGATCCGATAGCCGAAATCTGCCGCGTAACGCACATCTTCGCCCGCCAGGTTGCGGATGCCCTTCACATCCACCTCGTCAACCTTCGGCTGGAAGCCATACGCCAGCGCAGCAAGAATGCAGGCCTTGTGGGCCGTGTCGAATCCATCAATGTCGAGGGACGGGTTCGCTTCGGCGTAACCGAGACGCTGGGCCTCCTTCAGGACCTCGTCAAACGGCAGACCCTCATTTTCCATCCGCGTCAGAATGTAGTTGCAGGTCCCGTTCAGAATGCCATGAATGGACTCAATCGTGTTGCCGGCGAGACCTTCGCGCAGAACGCGGATGATGGGGATGCCGCCACCAACGGAAGCCCCGAAGTAGATGTCGACACCATTCTTCTTGGCCGTATCGAAAATTTCCGCACCGTATTCGGCCAGCAGCTTCTTGTTGGCCGTCACAACGCACTTGTGGTTGTTGAGCGCCTCCAGGACGAACGTTTTCGCGATACCCGTTCCACCAATCGTCTCGACGATAATCTGAACCTCCGGGTCGGCAATCACGCCCTTGGCGTCCGTCGTCAGCACGCCCTCCGGCACGGCGATGCCGCGATCCGTCGTAATGTCGAGATCGGCAATCTTGCGCAGGACAATATCCACGCCCAGCCGCTGCGCCATGACATCGCGATGCTTCAGGAGGCCGTCCGCGACACCCGCACCAACCGTCCCAAACCCGAGTATCCCTACTCCAATCTGCTTCATCTGTTTCGTCCTTCCATCTGTCAGAAAATCGGCATATTTTACTCTTTTCGGCGGCTCAAAGTCAATGCCACCCCGAGAAGAATTGCGTAAAAACCGCACAAGAGTCGAGCATACCCATTCCGTGAGATCTGCAAGTGCCGCGCTTTTCTTCACCGCACCATCCGGTCCGATTCGGCACGCGGCAACACGCTTGTCGGCAGGTTGGAACACGGACAAGCCGATGCCCGATTCGAGTCCTGCCCATCGGCGCAGATTCTCGTGCCCATCAGCCGCAAACTTACTCATGAGTAAATCAAAACTTACTCAGGAGTAAGTCTAAAGTTACTCAAGAGTAAGTTTCTTTCTGATGGGCATGAGAATTCCAGGCGATGCCGACACCGCGCCGCCGGGATGCACAGGAGAGCCCCATCCAGAGCCTTTCTCTCAGCAAAATGACAAGAATAAGAGAAAAATGTGACGCTTTCAGGCGAAATTCCCCATGGGTAACGGAATGCGGGGCCCTGCTCACATCAAGTAATCCGCTGCGGATGGTCAACGCCCGCGCCAAGGATGCTCCGGTCAACGACGCGTGGACAGGCGACGCGAAAGATGGTAGACTACCTCCCCATGTTCAGCCGCGGCAGTTCTATCGGTTCGTTCTGGAAGCACGCAATCTTCCTCTTTCTCGCCCTTCGGGTTGGCGATTTCGTCAATCTAACGGCGGGGCTTTGGTTTGTACCGAAGTACATCTCCCCGCAGGAACTGGGCGCGGTTCTGCCCGTCACGACCTTTGCAACCTTCCTCTCTCTCCCCGTCTTTGCCTTCGCCATGACGGTCATGCGCGAGAGTGCACACCTTTCGGCCCTTGGCGAGCGCGGCAAACTGAAAACCCTGCTTCGGGGGGTCTTCATTGTTATTGCCGTCCTGGCGGTCCTTTCGCTCGTCGGTGCCGCGCTGGCCATCCCCCGGTTCCTGACCGCCATGCGCGTACCCGACGCGCTTGCCGGGTTTCTTGTCGTCGCGGCGGCCTTCCTCGGTTGCATCGCCCCCGTCTATTCCGATGCCCTCCAGTCCCTTCGCAAGTTCAACGCCCTCGGGCTCATTGAAATCATCGGCTCGCTTGCCCGGTTCGCTGTCCTCGCGATCACCATGCCCCTGCGTGCCCTCGCCGGCTATTTTGCCGGGCAGACCCTGCCGCCGCTCGCCCGCATGGCCGGTAGCGTGTTCGCGCTTCGCCGCGACCTCTCCGTCCCTGCCGCGCCCTACTGGTCCCGCCCCATTGTCCGCAAAATTGCCCTCACCTTCATCGGGATTCTCGCCTACCAAATCGCCCCGATGCTGGCGGGGCTCCTTGAACAGTCCGTCATTCGGACGCACCTCACCGACTTTGATTCAGCCGGCTTCTACATGATTAGCCGATTCTCCGACTTCCTCTACTATCTGACGTTCCCCCTCCTGCTCGTCATGTTCCCCTACACGGCCAATGCCTCCGAGTCCGGAAAATCGACGCGGCCGTTCGTCCTGTCCTGCAGTCTCCTCACCCTCGGCGCGGCAGTTCTGATGATGGTCGTCTACCACTTCTTCGGACGCGAGCTCCTTGCCCTGCTCCCTCACGGCGCGGACTACGCGGCACTTGCGACCTTCATGCCGTTCCTCGTCCTCATCACCGCCCTCACCGCCTGCCAGACCTTTTATACGAATGCGGAAGTCTCGGCCGGACGCTTCGGCTTCCTCGGCTGGTTCATCCCCGTCAACGCGGTGTATTCCCTCGCACTGTCCACATTGGCAGGCACCATCACCAGCCTCCGCACGATGCTGGTATGGATGGCCGCCCTTGCCGCGCTTCGCTTCGTCCTCGCCCTCGGATTCATGTGCCGCGCACACCGGGCGGACGCCCGCCGTTCGGTGAACTGCCGTTAGTCGCCGATACGGACGCGACGACCCTCAATACGGTACTTGCCGGACGCAAGGATATTCAGTGCCTCCGGATACGCCAGATGCTCCTGCACCTGGATGCGGGCATGAAGCGATTCGGGCGTGTCATCCTCCAAGACGGGGACGGCCTTCTGCACGAGAATCGGACCCGAATCCGTTCCCGCGTCAACAAAATGGACGGTTACGCCCGCGACCTTGCACCCATAGTCGAGTGCCTGCGTCCAGCTGTGGACACCCGGGAAGGCCGGCAGGAGTGCCGGGTGGATGTTCAGGACGCGATTGGGGAAAGCGGCGAGAAGTTTCGGCTTCACAATGCGCATAAAGCCGGCAAGCACGACGGTGTCGACCCCGGCCGACTTGAGCAGTTCAATGCAGTGGTCTTCGGCCACGCCCTCAAGTTTCGTCTTCCAGGGCGAACAGTCGAGATACTGGCAGGGAATGCCGTGCCGACTCGCCCGGTCCAAGATCCGCGCATCCGCCACGTCCGCCAGCACCAGACGGATATCCGCATCAAGCGTTCCCGCGTCAATCGCGTCGACAATCGACTGCATATTCGAACCGGCCCCCGACCCGAGGACTCCCAAATGCAACTTGCTCATCGTCCCAAACCCTCCTAAACTACTTGAGAAATTCCTTCAGTCCGCCGCGTGGAACGGCCGTCATCGCATTCTTCAGCAACTTGAAGAGGATGCCGCGCTCCGCCGCACTCATCTCGGCAAGCGACCCCATGCGCCCCGCGAGTTCAATGGCGAGATTGTCAAACCTGCCGCGCTGGGCCGAATCGTCCTTCGCGTCAAACGGATAACTCCCCTCGCGCACCCACGCGCCGATCTTGCCACGCGACTCCGCTTCGGACAGCACGGCAAAATGGGCCTTGAGCACTTTCCGCGCCGCGTCAAGATAGTTGCGCACTTCGGGGTTCAGTTCGCCCATCACCAGCGCATTCTCGGCATTGAGTGCCACAAAGCGCGGCGAAACGAGATAAGCCGTGAAACTCGCACCACCCGAGCGGATGCCCGCCGGCAGCTCGTGAAGCTGAAAACCGTCCGGCCCGGAGAAGACGAGCCGTCCCGAACCGAGGAACCGCCGCTTCCACTCGATAATTTCCAGTTTCGCCTCCGCGCCGCTCTCAATCGTCACCTTGTAGTCCGTCGTCCGCTTCTGCACGATGACAGGCGTCACGGGAATTCCATTGAAGTAAATCCGAACATTCGGATAGCTCTTCAGGTAAAGGGCGAACTTGGCGGCAAGCGTCTGGACAACCTCCGCCGCGTTGTAGAGGGAACTGCTGTTCGCCTTGATGTTCTGAATAAAGACCTCTGTTCCCGTCGCAGGGCCGGGTTGCGGTGTCGAATCCAGTTCAAAGACACCCGGATTCTCGCAGTCGCCCCAAATGCGATAGGAAAGCAATTCCCCACCAATGCGCACCGTTGTCCGCCATTCGACGAAGCCACCAAGGGCAAAAGCCTTGAAGCGTCCGCACCCATGCCGCCCGTGCAACCGCCGGTGCGCACCGACGGTCTCGGTCCTGTTGCGCTTCCAGCTGCCGCCCAGCGACCCAAAGGTCGCGTCCGCCCGCAGGACATCCACGCCCGTTCCATCGTCCGAAATCCGTATGGCATCAATCCCGTTGACCTGATTGACGATGAGGTCAACCTTCACCTCATGCGCATCGGCATCAAGCGCATTCCAGATGAGTTCCTCCAGCGCGAGAATCGGCGAGGATCTGGAAAGAGACGCAATGTAGTCAGCCTGTGCCTGGACAAGAATCTGCTTGCTCATGCCTTGAACTCCTCAACATCACCCGCCTTGGTGACTTTCTCAATCCGCTGACGAATCGAGTCGAGATCCTTCGTACAGGAATCGACGAGCTTACGGCCTTCTTCAAAGGCCGCAATCATTTCATCAAGCTTCAGTTCGCCCGACTCCATCTTGCCCACCAATTCCTCAAGCCGCTTGAGGTTGTCTTCGAATTTCATAAGTGCGTGTATTATACCACAAACCGCTCGTTCTTGGGCTTGCGCGAAACTTCCGCCCGGCCATCCTGATTCCATGCGCAAGATGACGCACGAAGACGAACAAACAGACCACATTCGCCAATCCGCGACAAGTAAAGAAGCGCGGTCGATGATTTGAACTCTGCAAAGTTTCGCGGTTTTTGGTAAACTATTGCCGTTGTTGGGTCTCTATGAGGAGGATTCGGTATGCTGAAGGAGTTGCTTCTGTTGGGCGCGTGTGCCGCGCTGAGTCCGTGTGCGTTGGCCTATCGGCCGGCCCCCGCGCCGCTGATGACGCCCTGGGGCGAAAAGATGACGCCCGAAAATGCCTGGCGGGATTATCCGCGTCCCCAGATGGTCAGGGACGGTTGGGTGAACCTAAACGGCGAATGGGATTACGCCATTACTAGCGTGACGAATACGCCGGGCATCCCCTCGTCCTGGGCTGGCAAGATTCTCGTGCCCTTTGCGTTGGAATCGCCGCTCTCAGGGGTCGGTCGCCTACTCCAGCCCGATGAGTTCCTGTGGTATCGGCGCACCATTTCCTGTGAAAAGCGTTCGGGTGAGCGCATTCTCCTCCATTTTGGCGCGGTCGACTTCCGTACGCAGGTTTTTGTCGGCGGACGTGAGGTGACGGATGTGCCGCACGAGGGTGGCCAGTTGCCGTTTACGATAGATGTGACGGATTCCCTTGCGGAGGGGGACAATGAGCTGGTGGTCTGCGTGTGGGACCCAACGGACGAGTTCGTCAATTCCCGTGGCAAGCAGAGCCTGCGCCCGGGCGGGTGCTTCTACACGCGGGTGTCCGGCATCTGGCAGACGGTGTGGATGGAACGCGTCCCCGAGACGTTCGTCTCCGCCTACAAAGTGACGACGGACATTGACGCGGGAACAGTCTCCTTCCAGTTCGACGTGACAAGCCCGCTGTTTGCGAAGCCCGAGGTCAAGGTCTCTGTTGCGGGGGTTGAGGGTGTCACGGAGAATGGCCGCCTGACTCTGCAGATGCCCACTGGCTTCAGGCTCTGGAGCCCATCGTCGCCGAATCTCTACGACTTCACGGCAACCTGCGGTTCCGACCATGTGCGCGGCTATTTCGGAATGCGCAAGATTGAAAAGCGCGTCGACGCGAAGGGCATCCTGCGGTTCCATCTCAACAACGAGCCGGTCTTCATCCTGGGGACGCTGGATCAGGGATGGTGGCCCGACGGTCTCCTGACGCCGCCATCCGAGGAGGCGATGCGTTTTGACATTGAGACGCTGAAGGCTTGCGGGTACAATGCGATGCGCAAGCACATCAAGGTCGAGCCCCTGCGCTACTATTACCTCTGCGACACGCTGGGCATTCTTGTCATTCAGGACATGCCCAGCGGGACGGACTCCTGGTTAGATCCTCTGAAGGCAAAGACCTTCCAGCGCTATACCCTGCAGCGCGGCGAAATGAAGGGGATGATGGATACGCTCGGTTCGTCGCCGGCGATTGTCATGTGGTGTCCCTACAACGAGGGCTGGAGCCAGCCGGGTGAATTTCCGACGCATACGATGCTCGACTTTATCCGCAACTACGATTCGACGCGCCTCGTGAATGGCCCGAGCGGATGCTGGGACTGGGAGGGCGGCGAATTGCTACCGACCGGATGGGTTGCGCCCGAGAAGCGTGTGCGCACGAGCCACAAGCCGGCCGATGTCTGCGAGGCGGCGGATGCCGTCGACTACCACCTTTACCGTGGTCCGGGGATGCTTCCACTCAATCCGCGGCGCGTTTCGTTCCTTGGTGAGTTCGGCGGGCTCGGGCATCCCGTTGCCGACCATCTCTGGAAGAAGTCGGAGGGCGGCTGGGGCTATGGTGGGCTGAAGGACACGAAGACCCCCGAGGGACTTGAGCGGACTTATGCGGGATTGCTGGGCAAGGTGGCCGAACTGGCGCGTGACGGACTTGGCGGGGCCATTTACACGCAAACGACGGACGTGGAAATCGAAATCAACGGCCTGATGACCTACGACCGAAAGGTGCTGAAGTACAAGCCGTCCGTCCTGAAGGCCCTGCACGAACGCGTGCAGGAATCCTTCACCCAAGCGACCGCAGGAAAACCAGCGGACGGCAAGTAGGACTCCATCTGCCGCGTCACGCCGGTGGTCGAGTTTCCCCACCTCTCGCACAAGCCCCCAAACGGGCGGTTTATGGTATAATACCGACAAATCCATCAAGGAGTATCGACACATGTCGCTGAATATTGTACGAAAGATAGATGATCGCGTTGCCGTGAAGAATGTTCTGATGTCCGTTTCGGACAAGACGGGACTTGAGACCTTTGTGCCTGCGCTCGTCAAGGCCTGCCCCGGGGTGAAGATCTACTCGACGGGCGGTACCTTCGCAAAGGTGAAGGAGATTCTTGGCGAAAAGGCTTCGGATACGCTTGTGTCGGTCTCGGACTATACGGGGCAGCCCGAGATGCAGGGCGGGCTTGTCAAGACGCTTGACTTCAAGATTTACCTCGGGCTCCTTTCTGAAACCTACAACGAGGCGCATCAAGCCGACCTGAAGCGTCTTTCGGCTTGTCCGATTGACATGGTTGTCGTGAATCTCTATCCGTTCCGTGAGACGGTGGCCAAGCCGGATGTCACGCCCGAGATGGCGCGGACGAACATTGACATTGGCGGGCCCTGCATGGTGCGGGCCTCGGCGAAGAACTACCTGCGCGTTGCATCTGTGACGGATCCGCTCGATTATGCCGCGATTGCGGCTGAACTTGCCGCGCATTCGGGGACGATTGGCCTTGATACACGCTTCCGCCTGATGAAGAAGGCCTTTGCCCACACGGCCGAATACGACACGGCCATTTCGAAGTTCTTTGCAACGCGAACCTGGCAGGAAGTCGAGGCGACCTATGAAACTCTTTGAGGAATTCAAGCGACTGCGGAAAGAGCATCCGGCGGATGCGGCCTTTCTGCTCACCTCGGGTGACCGGTATCTGCCCATCACCTGGCGGCAGTTCACCGATGACATTGCGGTTATCTCGTGGATTATTGAGAATTATGCGCCGGGTGGGGTCATCGGCCTCATTGGCGAAAACTCCTACGAATGGATGGCGACGCATGCCGCCTGTCTCTTCTCGGGGGCGACGGTCGTGCCAATTGACGTGAACCTGTCGGCGGACGAGATTGCCGCGCGGCTTCGCACGGTTTCAGCCTCCGTGCTCGTCCATTCGGCCCTGTATGCCGAGAAGTCGCGGGCTGTCGCGGCGAAGATGCCGGGGCTTGCCACGGGCGGCTTCGGCTCGCGCAAGACGGACTTCTTCCTTGAGGCCGGCCGCAAGGCCATTGCGTGCGGGCTCAAGACCATCTGGGATCGGGAGCCCGTTGACACAAGCAAGACATCGATGATTGTCTTTACGAGCGGCACGACAGCCGAGCCGCGTGGTGCGGAGCAGACGATTCGTGCAATTGAGACATTCAGCGAGTGCTGGTCACCGGCCCTAAAGATGGAGTCGGGCAGCCGGTCACTGATGCTTCTGCCGCTTTACCACATCTTCGGCATCTGTACGGCGTATGCCATGCTGGCCAGTGGTGTGGCTCTTGGCGTGTGCCCAGACTTCCGTCGCATCTATGATGCGGTGGAGCGTTTCCGCGTCAATTTCATCTTCCTTGTGCCGGCACTTGCCGAGATTTTGGCCGCGAAGATTGCCCAGCACGGGCGGAGTGCCGAGGAGGCCCTCGGAACGCCGATTGACTGGATTCTGACGGGCGGGGCACCTCAGCCGCGCCGCACATTCGAGCGCCTGCAGACGCTGGGTGTCAAGGTCCTGACGGGATATGGCCTGACGGAAACTGCCGCCGTCTTCTCAGTGGCTCCCTTCGATCAAGATCCGCATGTCGGGAGTGCCGGTCGTGCCGTCCAGCATCCCGAGGTCGAGACGAAGGTCTCCGAGAGGGGCGAACTGCTGGTGCGCGGCCCGAATGTCATGAAGGGCTATTACCACATGCCCGAAAAGACGGCGTCCGTCATCGATGAGGATGGCTGGTTCCATACCGGGGATATTGGGCACATTGACGAGGATGGCTATGTCTGGATTACGGGGCGAGCCTCGCGGACAATTGTCCTTTCCTCAGGCAAGAAGATTGCTCCGGAGGAACTTGAGGAAAAACTCCTGAGTATGCCAGGTGTTCTCGAAGCTCTGGTGACGGGTGACGGTGCGACGCGCACGATTCAGGCTGAGCTTTACGGTTCGGTTCCGGAAGCTTCGCTCAGAAAGTCCGTCGACGCTCTGAACTTGATGCTGCCGGTCTACAAGCGCATCTCAAAGGTAGTCGTCCGACAGGAGCCTTTTCCCCGGACGTCGTCCGGCAAGATCAAGACGCATTGACTGGCTGACGCATGAAGGCCATTCAACTTGTCCCAGCCATGGAGGAGGGCGGTGTCGAACGGTACACCGTCCTCCTTAATCGCATTCTTATAGAAGGCGGATGGGAGAATCTCGTCATCTCGGCAGGCGGCAAACTGGTTGCGGAAATTGAGAGGAATGGCGGTCGACATCGGGTTCTGGATCTCAAGTCGAAGAATCCGCTGACCTATTTTCTTCGAGCATCCAAGTTGCGGCGCATCCTGATTGACGAGAAGCCGGATGTCGTCTGCGCCCATTCGCGCGTGCCGGCATGGCTACTCGTCTGGGCAAGTCGGGGATTGCCCGTGCGCTGGATGACGTATGCGCATGGGGCGAATTCGATTTCCCGCTATTCGCGTGTCATGGTTCGTGGCGAACTGACGATGTGCCCCTCAACCTTCATTGCGGACTATTTGACTTCCGCCTATGGAGTTTCGGCGGAGAGACTGCGCATTGTGCCGCACGCGGTGGATTCGACGCGGTTTGATCCGCAGAGAGTTGATCGGGCCGCCGTTGAGCGATTCCGTTCAGATTGGAAGATAGGGGCAGGTCAGTTTGTCGTGATGTCGATTGGTCGCATTACGCGGCTCAAGGGGTACGACACGCTTATTCACGCCATGGCGCGTGTGAAGTGTCCAGGGTGTAAACTCGTAATCGTCGGCGGGGCTGAGCCGTGCAAGGAGTCCTATCTGCAAGAACTGAAGACACTCGTCAAGTCGCTTGAGCTGGAAGAGTCTGTCGTCTTTGCGGGTGGGCAATCGCAGATACCCGAATGTCTTGCCGTGGCAGATGTGCTCGTATCGGCCAACACCCAGAAGCCGGAGGCGTTCGGGCTGTCCATGGCCGAGGCACTGATGATGGGCAAGCCGGTCATCGCAAAGGCCTTTGGCGGGGCGTTGGATATTGTGCGGGATGGACGCGACGGTATTCTTGTTCCGGCGGAGGATGCCACAGAGCCGATCGTTGCCTTTGCCGAAGCGATTGACCGTATTCGGGAAATGACGTTCGGCGACCTTCGCCAAGAGGCCCGCAGGCGGTTCGATTTGGATGTCATGGCGCAGAAAACCCGCGCCGTTTATGGAGAGTTCTTGAAATGATACACTTCAATCGTCCACATAAGACGGGCAAGGAACTTGATTACATCAATCAGGCGATTGCCAATGGTAAGATCTCGGGGAATGGTGAATTCACTGTTCGCTGCCAGAAGTTCTTTGAGGCACGCTACGGTTTTCGCAAGTGTCTGTTGACGACTTCATGCACGGATGCGCTTGAGATGGCTGCAATCCTGACGGGAGTCGGGCCGGGCGATGAAGTGATTGTACCATCCTATACGTTTGTCTCCTCGGCCCTGGCATTTGTGCGGCAGGGGGCCAAGATTGTCTTTGCCGACAGTCGTTCTGACGAGCCGAATCTGGACGCGGCGAAAATTGAGTCGCTGATTACGCCGCGCACAAAGGTCATCGTGCCCGTGCACTATGCGGGCGTGGCCTGCGATATGGACGCGATTATGGACATCGCACAGCGACATGGGCTTCTGGTCGTTGAGGATGCCGCACAGGCCGTGGACTCGTTCTACAAGGGCCGTCCCCTTGGGTCGATTGGCCATTTGGCGACATTCTCCTTCCATGAGACGAAGAACATCATTTCCGGGGAGGGTGGGATGTTGGTCGTGAATGACGAGCGTTTCATCCGTCGGGCGGAAATCATTTGGGAGAAAGGGACGAATCGCGCCGAGTTCTATCGCGGCGAAGTGAACAAGTACGGGTGGGTCGATACGGGCAGTTCATTCCTGCCAACCGAAATTGTCTCCGCATTCCTGTGGGCGCAGCTTGAGCATCTGGACGAAATCCAGACTGAGCGCAAGCGCATTTGGGAACGCTATCACGCCGCATTTCAGGGTGTTTCGGATGTCAAGGTCCCCGTTGTCCCGTCGTATGCAACGAATAATGCGCACATGTTCTACCTGATCTTTCCGAATCTTGCCAAGCGGACGGACTTCATTGCGCGAATGCGAGCGGAGGAAATTTTGACGGTTTTCCATTACTTGCCGCTTCATTCCTCCGCTTTTTACCACCAGAAGCACGATGGGCGTGAACTCCCGAACTGCGATCGCTATGCGGATACGCTTGTGAGGCTTCCGCTTTACTACGATTTGGGAGCGGATCAGGATCGGGTGATTGAAACCGCCCTAAAGGTCATGAATTTGATATAATACGCGGTGTTGCGGTGATGCCGCGGTTAACTGAAAACGAAAGGAAAACAGCAAATGAAGAAGTTGATTATTGCGATGTGCGCAGTGGCGTTGGGCCTTGCGGCTCCGGCGGCCTGCACATGGGACTGGTGGTTCGGCAATGCGGACAAGGACATTCAGGGATGTGCGCTTGGTCTCGGTTCCGCCAACAAGGATGTTGTCGGTGCCCAGATCAGCGTTTGCGCTTCGAAGGCCGAGAACGTGAAGGCGGGCTGCCAGGGCGCAATCGGCTATAGCGAGGTGAAGACCCTCCGCAACGGTGCCCAGTTCGGCTTCGTTACCAAGGCCGACAAGGCGGCACTCCAGTTCGGTCTCGTCTGCTTCAACAAGGGCGGCTTCCTCCCCTGGTTCGTGTTCTTCAACTTTGACAAGTCGATGTTTGGCGCAGCCAAGTAAAGGCGAGACGAATAAATCGCCCATGGTGCGGACGAAGGGGTCAACCCTCCGTCCGCATTCTGTTTGAGGAACTGGTTCTGACTCTAAAAGAGTGTCCACTATTTTACCGAATAAAAGCATCACCAGAACTCACAATTAGACCCAAAATGCCGCGCATTCGCCTCCTGATATCTTCTCTATGACAATCGGCTTGAGCACCAAAGTCGCAAAGCCCATAGCCATGTGCGCTGTTTAATCGGGATGACACCGCATCCACGACTCAGGGAAGTTAACCGCACCGCCCCTCTCGTACAACCGCCGCGCCATTCGACTCGCACGAACGACGTTCACGCACAACAGATAGCAACTTTCTTATTAGTCGTGTATAAACGCCGCGATTTCTGCACCCTTGCAGTACATTGGTCCGCCTTCCCGACAGGCAATCCCACCCTCAGACCTCAGAAATGACACCATCCGCTTTATGTCAACGACACCCAAATCGACCTCCTCATCCAACTCGTAGCACAGGTAATCCCGATTCTCTTTCGCTGGATAAGCAAGGCGATTCCGCATCTCCTCATTCGCATAGGCCTTCACCGAACGAATGCGATACACATGAACTTGCCACGGAATTGAACACTCCACCCCATTGTAAAGAATAAGAAAGCGAGGCTCCTTCACCATCCGCAGAAGTGGATTGACACCCCCTTCCGTCTCACCGATGCGAACATTGTACATGGATGTTCTCTTGTATTTTGTCGGATGCGAATGCATCCAATCAAAATGTGCATCATCTCGGCAATAGCCAACCAAAAAGAAGTCATCAAGATACCTCTTCACATAATGCCGCGTCAGAGGTATCCCCTCCACAACCACCTTCGGCTGATTTGCTACACCTTCGCCTGAAGCCACCTGTGCACGAAGTATATCCGCCGGATTCTCCCCAATCGGACAATCCGCGACAAAAAAAGAACCCGCAATAAGATTCAGCACTCGATCGTTCTCGCGATTAATCCTACTAATGACATCTTCGGAAAGTGGATGGGCAGGGTCAAACGGAACCTCCGGCTTCTGAAGAGCAAGCGAGTAATATGTACGATTCTCATCTGACACATATGGAGTAAAGACTTTGCCAAGCAGAGACTGAAAATGCTCGGCGAGAAATGTTTCTGCCGCGACACCGGGCTTCGGCGTCATCGCGCTGAACCTAAAGTGCCGCGACAGCAACCTCTGCACATTTCGCCGGAAAATCCCTCTCACTTTCTCCTTCCATGCCTTCTTCTGCTTAGGATTGTTCCGCGCATAAAGCGACACTACCCAAAGGAAGTTCACATCATACCGCGACAACAATAGCGTATCTCGGTCAAAGAGCCTGTTGTCAAACTGCCGCGAGACAAATTCGCGTCTCTTGCTACTCGACTCCTCTATATCGTCGCGATAGTCCAAATCATCCGCAATTCGCGCACTAATGAAAAAGTTCGGGATTATGTTATATCCTTCCGTCACTTCATCACGAAGCTTGGGGAAAGCCTCTCGAATCTTGCCGTTTGACTCCGTTGGATTCAGAAAGAGGTCAAGATTGAACTGAACAATATTTCGGGCATATGTGAACTGCTTGTAGAAGCTCTCGGACGAAAGGTCGTGCCCACGCTTGTAGTATTTGCTGTCGCCGATATAAAAGATTTTCCGCCCCATAGACGAATCGTCTATCAATTCGCGATAGCGGAAGATGTGGTCAACGAGTTTGCCGTCCTTTTGCTTCTTCAGTGCCTGTAGTTCGCTTGGAATTTCATTTTCGCTGTCACCAATCAGTTCATCTACAATAGCCTCAAAAACCCTGTCAAAATTCTTCGCAAGAAGATATTCCCTCTGAGTGACATTAACCGCAATCCGTTCGCTTCGCTCAAAGAAAGCGTAGCAAAGTGACCAGAGACGGACTGCCCGATCCGAGAAATACTTGTACTTAATTGCTCGAAGACGAATTGAACCAATACCCCGCAGATAATGTTGGAACCTCGGTTCGGGAATCGTCTCATACCCCATTCCAAGATCAATGGAAAATCCGTACTCTCGCCTGATGTACGCAAGGATGGAATAGTAAATGACGAACAGTTCCTCATCAAAATCAACTTCACGCCGTCTCCTGATCGGACTGAGATAGACAGGGCAACTCCCCTCAAAAATCGAGGATGAGTGCGCAACTGTACGCGTCCAGTTAATTCGGTTATGCCCACAATGCCGATTCCTTACCGTAAATATGAGAAAATCACGGTTCTCCTCCTGAAATCGGATAAGTGCAAGAATAACATCGAGAAATGTGTGCTCCCGCGTCAGTACACCCCGTCCTTGAATCGGCACATATTCGTGGTAGACAATGGACTGATCCGCCCGCGAGTGACGATACACATCCAGCGCACGATAAATCCAAACGGAAAACTCATAAATGAACCGACGCTGGCGCTCACCAAGTCCTCTACAGTTCTCCGGATCAATCAAGTCTTCAGGAGAAAAGCCTCCGAGCAATTCCTGTCCACTCGTTTCGGGCGTATGCTCAACGAACACGCGCTCTTCCCCATTCACATCTTCAAGGAGTACACGTGGCAAGATGAACACGCAGTCCCTCAGTTTCGGGTGATAATAATAACCGACATAATTAATTGAGACCTTCCCATCAACCGATTTGAAAGCCCCCTCCCAAAGGACATCCTCCACCTTCTCGGCGGCGTACTGGTGCTCTTCGAAGATGATGCGCACTTGAATTCCCTTTACCCGACAGCTGGCGAAGTTGACCCCATCAACTTGTCCATAAAATCGCGCAAGATGTGCGTGTTAATTGAGGCTTCGTTCTCCTTCCCATCCAAGACATTAAAAAAGTGATGGAACTTTAGATTCTGTGTATGTCCATCAATCATCACTTCCAGTTCCTCCACATCGGAGACATCGCGAAACACATCATTCCAAAGATAGAAAAACACCTTGTTGACAAGAAGTTTCTCGTCAATTTCCCCATTTATTGGCTTCACAAAGAAGTATCCCATCTGCTTGTCCTCAGAACTCGTTAG
Source organism: Verrucomicrobiota bacterium (assembly GCA_050874585.1). Taxonomy (GTDB): domain Bacteria; phylum Verrucomicrobiota; class Kiritimatiellia; order RFP12; family UBA1067; genus UBA1067. The sequence continues at coordinate 43,507 of JBNMKZ010000001.1, forward strand.
CCGCTCAATGACATCATTGATTCGGCACAAAAAATCCCACCACGAATAGGTCTTCCGCTCGACTTTTCCTCCCTCTTCCACCGAAAAGACAATCTGCCAATTCTTCGCGGCATCCTTGATGGGAACATACTGCCAATTCCAACGACGCTTAAATGCACTGTCCATTGGGAATAGCGACTGGTCACTTGTGTTCATGGTCGCCCAGATGTAGAGATTGCTTGGGAGCACCAGTTCCCGACCAAGCCGAACATTCTCAAACTTTTCGCCGAAATCCAAGCCCTCAAACTCCTTGGCAAGATGCTGCCGCAAGTCCTCATCCGCTTGAATGGGATATTGCGAGAACCCATTTTCGCGATCCAACAACTGAAAGATGTCACCGAACACCTGGGCACAATTGCCGCGATTGATTTCCTCGATAATGAGATAAATTGATTCAGCAACGCCGCTGGACGGTCTTTCCGCCCAAGCCCTCCAAGCCTTCACATAGGCCTTTGTGAAGGCCTGTTCAACAAACAAGTAGGCGATGTGCCGCTGGCGCACAGGCTTAAGATCCGATTGCACAAGATCATTTCCCTCACGATCCCGAACAATTTTATTCACCTGCACAATCGTCTCGTATGGATCATCCACCATTGTCGGCTTGTAGGCACCAACGAATGTCGAGTAGTCAGAATCTGGATGAAAGGTGGTACGGATAACACGGTCAGGGTAATCCTTCATCATTTCTTTAATCCCCCTGGACTTGCCCGTCCCCGGCGGCCCATAAACAATCCGTTGATGAGGGTGAGGGGCAGAAAACCTATCGGATGGGTTTTCTCCAACTCGGTGCGATGGCGATGGAATAATATATTCAAGTCTTCCTTGTCGCAAAATCATGCCATTTGATCCATACAACTTATAGATGGCACAATCGTTTGTCAACACGAGTTTTTGTGTACTTGGCTGAACTGGATCGCCAGCAACAAGAATGGCCCATTTACTAAGAATGTGCGATTCCTCTTCCTTTGTACATGGTTCATCAACTACAATTAACTCGGCAACTGCCCAACCAACATTATCACGAACCTGCAACGATCCCGAATCAAATGATGACTTGTGAACAGTTCGATAGGTATCAGGCTTCGTCATCTTTGAGACCTTCCAATACCCCTTACCCTCTATAAAAGAAATCAAATTCATCTTTATACTCCTTCAAACGAGTTGATGAAGAGGAGCGCGCCCTTCAAGTCCCCCTCGGGCATTGTATTTCACAAACAAATCAGATGAAACAGCTACATATAATTTCTGAATGGAAAGCCCAATCGGCTCTGCCGCCGTCAACATTCTCCATCGTGGAAGAATTTCCCGGCCCTCATCATGCTGAACTTCCGCAATGACAATATGCTCAGCTTTCTTCCATGTGGCCGAATCACGATTCGCGACCTGCTCCGCAAAGAAACTGTCTCTCCTAACAATTGAGAAAGTCCCTGGATATGTACGTCCAGCGACTGTTGTCAACCCCTTTGATCTGAAAAAGTCGGCGATGCTCATGCTCTCCCCCACAATTCAAAGTTAATCTTGGGGACAGGATGCGGTGAACTCGCCCCAAGCGGAAAGCCCATCAGCCACTCGCCATTAAGTGGTTCTGGACGATGAAAGACTGTTGCAAAATTACGACAACCTTCATGCTTCATCATTGATGGGCAAACATAATTTGCCATTGTCGTAGGCGTATGAACAAGTCCATCAATGTGTTTCAAGGGATCGTTTGATTCTCGGAATACTCGTGTAATCCATGTCTTCCGCGGTGAAAACACACAGTTCAACTCGCCGGAAGAAACAGTCTCACGCTGTCCATTGTCCGCTTTCAGATGTCGATTTACCAAGATACGAAATGCCGACGCGGCAACTAAAGGAGACTGGGCATTGCCAATCCCCAGCAATTGTTCGCGCCGATCGTGCAAAGCGACTGGAATGGGAACCCCTGTTTCCTGTGGACTTTTTACCCAGCATTGTCCCGTCAGTTTTGGCAAAGTTCCTATCTGCGCAGCAACTCTTTTAAGTGTCTTCCAGCCGTCCTCATTATCACGCACAGCAAGAAGCCAAAATCTGTTTCGTCGATGGTCGGCTCCAAGATCCTCACATCCAAGACGAATGCGTTTCACCTTATAACCCACGCTTTCAAGATCAAGCTTCGCCTTCTCAATGGCTCGCAAAACAACATTTTCCCCAAATACAATTGGAGCTTGCGACTCCTGTACGACTCGAAACATATGGCTCCAAAGGTTTTTCTCTGCGATATTCTTACCATGTGCAGCCGTACTAAAAGCCTGGCAGGGAAATCCACCGCACAAAATATCAAAAGTGCCTCGAATCTCAGCACCATTCAACTTCGTAATGTCCGAATGGCTGTCAATGTCCATGTCAGCATCCATCCACCCATCTTTTTTCCTTTGAGCAAGAACACTTCGTGCATACGGCATGATTTCAACCGCTCCAACGCATGTATGTCTCAATAGTTTTCCGCCGTATATACCTCCTCCGATACCAGCAAACAAATGATATTCTCTAATGAGACACATAGCCATCCTCAACTTCTTCTGGGGTTTTGATTAGTGCGAATCTACTCGCCTTAAACGCCCTTTTTCTTGCGCCCCAATAATCGCAGAGACCATCCCTTATGCATAAAAAGAGCGCATTGTCTTTCCATGCACTCTTGGGAAGCCCTACCACAGGCATACTCTGAATACATGAAGAGACAATGCGCCCAAATAGGGCGCATCGCCACTTACATGCCGTTCAGAGTGTGAAATAGTGGTAGTATTTCCCAAGAACGACTTGTTAGCGTTGACGCTAAATCATCTTATCATACGGTCATCAGAGCGGTACGCGAAGATTTTCCGCGAAGGATTCCCTTGACCTATCTCGTTCGGGCGCATCACCTTTTTCCGCCGCCCAAACGGCGAAGAGTATATCATAATTTCGTCTCACGACGCAAATGCGACAAGGTGGTAAAACCGGGATGAGTCAACAAAAGGAAGGAATCACCCGGAAAGGCATAGTGCCATCCCAAATTCCCAGGTTGCGCAAGTCGACACCCTTAGGTTGCGCAACCTGACCCCCTCGACTTGCGCAACCTAGCACCCCTGGGATGCGCAACCCCCTCCCTTCCCCATTCCATCACCTGCCTCGCATACACAAGCCGATAGGCCATTCTCCACGCGGCAAATGCAAACTGCCGCGCCTCAACTGCAACTTGTACAAGGCCTAACTGCAACTCAAACGAATTCCACCTTCAACTTACAGGAGTTAAAGGTTAAAACAGGAAGCGCAGCATAAAAAAAGAAAGGGCGCACCGCCAGTGGCGATGCACCCTTCTGTCCAACCAGGGGAGAATCCCTTAGTTGAGCTCCATACGGCCGCGACGCGAACGGTTGCGGATGCGGGCACGCTGAGATTTCTTGCGCGCCTTGACGCACGGCTTCTCGAAGTAGCGCTGGTCACGCAGGGTCTTCAGCAGACCTTCGCGGTCGAGCACCTTCTTCATGCGCTTAAGTCCACGCTCAACGGACTCGCCCTTCTTGAGCTTCAGCACGATAGCCATTATTTCACCTCCTTCGCCTCTTCCTTGGTCTCGGCAGGAGCCTCGGCCGTTGCAGCCGTGACCCACTGGAGAACGCACATCTCGGACGCGTCACCCTTACGGGTGTCGAGCTTGACGATGCGCGTATAGCCACCCTTGCGGTCCTTCATGCCGGGGGCAATCTTGTCGAAGAGCTTCTGGACGGCCTTCGGGTCGAGGAGACGGCTGGCGGCGAGACGACGGGCCGAGAGATCACCCTTCTTGGCGATCGTCACAATCCTGTCCGCGTCCTTACGCGCTTCCTTGGCCTTCGGCAGGGTCGTCTTAATCGACTCCGCGAGGATGAGGTTCGTCACAAGGCTCCTCATGAGCATCTTGCGGTGGGCGGAGGAACGCCCGAACTTCTTCATAACTCTCTGATGACGCATTTTATAGATTCCTTACTTCTTTTCGAGGAGATCGGGGTCGAACTTGTAGCCGAGCGACAGCCCGAGCGAAACAAGCCGCGCCTTAATCTCGGTGAGCGACTTCTTGCCAAAGTTGCGGTACTTGAGCATATCCGCCTCGGTCTTGGACGCAAGTTCACCGACCGTGGAGATGTTCGCATTGTTGAGGCAGTTCGCCGCACGCACGCTAAGCTCGATTTCATTGACGGACATATTCAGGAGTTTGCGGAGGCGCTCGCGCTCGTCGGCATCCTTCTTGTTCTTGTCGTCGATGATAATCGTCGCATCGCCGTCAGTCCCGCCGTAACCGGCGAAAATGTCGAGATGCTTGCGAAGCACGGCACCGGCGGTCTTCAGAGCCTCATCGGGCTCAACACGACCATCCGTCCACACGTCAAGAATCAGCTTCTCGTAGTCCGTGCGCTGACCGACACGCGTATTCTCCACGAGGAAGTTGACGCGAGTCACAGGTGAGAAGATCGAGTCAATCGCGATTCGACCAATCTCCTGCTCGGGCTTCTTGTTGCCCTCGGCAAGACAGAAACCACGACCCGTGCGAACCTCGCACTCCATGTCGATGGAACCGTCAACATCAAGCGTGCAGATCTCCTGGCGCGGATTCAGCACCTGAATGCTGTTTTCGGCCGTGAAGTCCTCAGCGTAGACCGTGCAGGGACCCTTCTTCGAGAGCCTGATCTTCTGGTCGTCACGCGAGAACGTCTTGACGAGAACGCGCTTGAGGTTGAGGATGATGTCGGTGACATCCTCCGTGCAACCCTTGATTGTCGAAAACTCGTGGCTCACGCCCTGAATCCTCACGCTCGCAATTGCGGCCCCCTCAATTGAGGAGAGAAGGACGCGGCGAAGCGAGTTGCCAATCGTGCGGGCATAACCGATTTCGAAAGGCTCCGCGACAAAACGGGCGTAGGTCGCAGTCGCCGTCGACTCGTCCTTCTGGACGGCCTTCGGCATTTCGAACTGGCTCAAACGGATAGGCATTGTTTACCTCCCTTGAAAGGTTTAAGATACGGGCGAAGCATCAGCGCGAGTACAATTCGACAATTGCCTGCTCGTTGATGTTTTCAGGAATCTCCGCACGCTCGGGAACCTGGAGGAACGTACCAGTCATGGTCGCCTCGTCCCACGCGAGCCAGCTTCCAGTCACCTTGTGGTGGGCGAGGGAGTCGACGATGGCAACCATCTGACGGCTCTTTTCGCGGACACCGACGGTCTGGCCGGGCTTGACGATGTAGGACGGGATGTTGAGAATCTTGCCGTCGACGAGAATGTGACGATGTGTCACGAACTGACGGGCCGCCGTACGCGTCGGCGCGAGGCCAAGGCGATAGACGACATTGTCAAGGCGCGATTCGCACATCTGGAGCAGCAGGTCACCCGTCTTGCCTTCCTTCGCCTTCGCACGCTCAAAGAACAGGCGGAACTGACCCTCGCGCATCCCGTAGATGTACTTGGCCTTCTGCTTCTCAAGAAGCTGCTGACCGTACTCGGAGACTTTGCGCTTCCGGCGCGCACCATGCTGACCCGGGGGCGTCGAACGCTTGATTTCCTTCTCACGGCCGAAAATCGGCTCGCCGAAACGACGGGAAATCTTGGACTTGGAACCAGTATAACGACCCATAAATTAGACCCTCCTGCGCTTACGTGCACGGCAACCGTTGTGCGGAACCGGCGTCGTATCGATAATCTGAGTGACGCGGATACCCGCGGCCTGAATCGCACGAACCGCACTCTCGCGGCCGGCGCCAGCGCCCTGCATCCGAACCTCACACTCGTGCATGCCCTTGGCAACCGCCGTGCGGGCCGCATCCTGGGCGACCATCGTCGCGGCAAACGCCGTCGACTTGCGCGAACCCTTGAAACCAGCCTTGCCAGCCGAGCTCCACGAAATCACGCCACCACGCGCATCGGCAATCGAGACCTGCGTGTTGTTGAACGTGCTGCGGATGAACGCAATGCCAGCCGGAATCGACTTGCCCGAACGCTTCTTGGCAGCGGCTTCACCTTCCGCCGCAGGAGCCGCAGCCGCTTCAGCGGCAGGCGTCACCGGGGCTTCCTCTTTCTTCACTTCTTCGCTCATTGGTTAAATCTCCTTAGCGAGCCGCCTGCTTGGGCATCGCGATCGACACGCGCTTGCCGCCCTTGCGTGTGCGCGCATTCGTCTTCGTACGCTGTCCGCGAACCGGAAGGCCCTTCTTGTGGCGCGTGCCACGGTAGGACCCGATCTGGATCAGACGGCGGATGTTCTGCGCGACTTCACGGCGCAGGTCGCCCTCAACGCGGTAGTGATCCTGAATATAGGTCGTAATCGCGTGAATCTCATCCTGAGTGACGTCGTCCGCCTTCTTCATCGGATCGACTTTGCAAGCCGCCAAAACATCGTCAGCGAGTTTCGGCCCGATACCATGGATATAACGGAGGGCGAAGCGAATGTGCTTCTTGCCCGGAATATCCACACCCATCATTCTCGGCATAGTTGTTTTACCTCTTTACTTTCTCAGCCCTGACGCTGCTTATGGCGGGGGTTGGTGCAGATCACGCGCACCACGCCTTTGCGGCGAATGATGCGGCAGTTCTCGCAAATGCGACGAACGGAACTACGTACTTTCATTGTTATTTTACTCTTTTGAGTGGTCGAATGAGCGCATATTATACCAAAAAGTGCGCCGTTTGTGCAAGGGGTCGGCGAATTTTCCCTATTTTCGTCATGCGGGCACCCAAATGGCGCGGCAGAAATGGGCGAAGATTCCGCCCGCGCGCGAAAATGCGGGGGCTTGCCGTGACAAGCAAGCCCCGCAAATCGGCAACCGTCAGCGCAGGCGACGATCGTAGAGAAGTGCCGCGTTCAGCACGACCAGAATCGACCCGCCGTTATGGACAAGCGCACCGACAACGGGCGTCATGATGCCCAGCACGCCGAGCAGGACCGCGACGAAGTTGATGCTCATCGACAGCGTGATGTTGAAGCGAATCGTCCGCAGGCAAGCAAGCGCCAGCCGCTTCACATAGGCGACGGACGCAATGTCATCGTTCATGATGGCAATGTCACTCGCCTCCGCCGCGACATCAGTGCCAGCACCCGCCATGGCGATTCCAACATCGGCGTATTTCATCGCCGCCGCGTCGTTCACCCCGTCACCGACCATGGCAACGCGACGCCCGGCCGCCGTCAGCGACCGCACGGCCTCAACCTTCTCCTCGGGCAGGAGATCCGCACGAACCTCGCCAATTCCACAAGCAAAGGCGTACTTCTCAGCAATCTCGCGGTGATCGCCCGTCAAAAGGATGGACTTGACACCCAGTTCGGACAGCCGCCTGACCGTTGCGGGGGCCGTCTCGCGGAGCTCGTCCGCCACATCCATCTTCTCACCCGCCAGAATGCGTCCGTCCGCATCGCGGGCCAGTGCGTTGGCCCACGTGCCCTTCGTAATCGTCCCCGTCTTGTCAAAGGTGACGGTGTTGACCGCGCCCATCCGCTCAAGTGCCTCGCCCGTCTTAATCAGAACACCGCGCTTCGTCGCCTGCCCAATCGCCGCCATGATTGAGGTCGGCGTCGCCAGGGCCAATGCGCACGGGCAGAACGTCACGAGCACCGTCACGGCACGCGTCAGGCTGTTGTGGAGCTCCACGCCCAGCGCCCAGTAACAGACGGCGAACGTAACGACGGCAACACCAAGAGCCGAGGGGACGAGAATGGCCGCCCAACGGTCCGCCAGCCGCTGCATGGGAGCCTTGTGGTTGTTCGCCTCATTGACAAGTCGGACAATCTTCGCAAGGCTGGTGTCCGCACCAACCGCCGTCGCCCGAATCTCAATCTGGCCGTAGCGGTTCAGCGTTCCCGTGAACACGCGGTCACCCACCACCTTCCGGACAGGAAGCGATTCGCCCGTCACAATCGACTGGTCGACCGTCGTCTCGCCCTTCGTCACGATGCCATCGCAAGGGAAGGACTCCCCGGGGCGCACCGAAACGACCGTCCCGACGGAAATGTCCTTGCGGACGGCGTCCTTCAGCCGAATCAGTGCCTTGACACCCTTTGAGGCCCGTCCAACCGTGAAATCCTCCAGTTTCTCGCCAATCGCCATGATGAACGCCACTTCGCCAGCGGCAAAGAACTCGCCAATCGCCAGCGCGGCAATCATGGCCATCGTGATGAGAAGAGCCGACGTAATCCTGTGGTTCACGAGAAGCGTCCGAATGGCCTGGTAGGCAATCGGCAATCCGCACAGAAGGACGGCAATCAGCGCCGGATCCCACCAGGGCGAGGCCTCACCACAGCCCATGCCGCCCGCCTTCACGTGGACTATCAACCCCATCAGCACACAGGCACCGCTGATGACGATCGTTCGCCAGGACTCCAGACGCTCGCACAAGCGGGCGATCTTGGCATCCACACGCGCCCAGCCCGTCTTTTCCTCCTCAAGGTGACACGCGCCACCGCCGCCGCAACAACAGCAACCCATTGCCCGCCCCCAATCACTTGATGCCGACGTACTGCTCAAGGGAATCGGTGAAGTTGTCGATCGCCTCATCGGCGTGACCCTCCTCAATTCCCTTACGGACGCAGTGCCCGAGATGTCCCTCAAGAATCAACAGCCCGATGCGATGCAGGGCCGCATCCGCCGCGTTGATCTGAATCATGATGTCCTCGCACTTCGCCGCGTCATCCTCAACCATCCGCCGAATCGCGGCAATCTGCCCCATGACGCGATTGAGGCGGATGACGAGTTTCTTCTGGTCATAACAGTCTTTCATGTCGTTCCTTTCCATTGTCCCTTCAAGTGGGAACGGCGCATATTATACTATAGGGGGGTATAGTATGTCAATAGGACGAAGTCGTGCGGTAGAGGGGAAAAAGAAAGGGCCGCCCCGAACCCGGGACGACCCTTTGCCTCTTTGTCGGAGGGGACTTAGCCCTCGACAATCGTGACGACCTTGCCGTCCTTGATGAACTTCACCTTGCCGTCCTTAAGGGCGAAGAGGGTGAAATCACGGCCCTGGCCGACGTTCTTGCCGGGGTGGATCTTCGTGCCGCGCTGGCGAACGATGATCGAACCGACGGTGAGCTTCTGCCCGTCATAGGCCTTGACACCGAGGTACTTCGGATTGGAATCGCGACCGTTACGCGCTGATGCGGATGTTGCCATTTCGATTCCTCCTTAGGCGATTGCCTTGACCGTTGCCACGGTGATGGACTGACGATGACCAACCAGACGACGCGAACCTTTCCGGCGCTTCGCCTTGAAGTTGAGAACCTTCTTGCCGCGCTTGACACCATCAACGGTCAGCGTGACCTTGGCACCCTCCACATAGGGGGCTCCGACCTTCAGGGTCGTCCCGTCGGAAACGGCGCAAACCGTATCCAGAACGGCATCCTGACCCGCCTCGACCGCGATCTTTTCAATCTCGATCTTATCACCGACGTGAACAAGCGTCTGCTTGCCGCCGGTCTCGAGAACAGCGTATGCTTCCATTTTCTAACCTTTTCTTTCCGTCTTCCTTGTGGAGACCCATTCCCCACGAAAGACTGGAAGCGTATAGTATATCTGATTTCGTCCCAAACTGTCAATCCCCCCCCACCCACCCACGAACTGGAGGAAGGGGATTGCGCACTTAAAGTACAGAGTTAATTATCGCCATTAAGCTTCGCCATCTGTTGGAAGTCGCGCTCGACCTGCTCGTTGGTGACGAACCGAATGGCGCGCCAACCGGCGGCCTCCGCCCCACCGACATTCGCCTCCACATCATCGACGAAGACGAGTTCGGACGCAGGCAGGCAGATTCGCATCCTCAGCAGCTCGTAAATCTCGTGCTGGGGCTTGTACAACCCAACTTCACCGGAAATCACCAGCGCATCGCCAAGTTCAATGAAATCCGCAAAATGCTGACGGAAAAGCGGCGCGAACTCGGGGGACATATTGGTCAGGATGCCAATGCGGTAGCCCGCAGCCTTCAGCTCCCGCATCCAGGCAAGCGTACGCTCGTTACGATAGAGCCAGCTCGAACGATCAACCTCGGCAATCCGATTGAGGTCCGTGGATGAAATCGTCAGCCCGGCATCCGCCCAAATCTTGGCGTACATCTCCGCAAGCGTGAAGAACCCCGCGTCATGTTGGCAACGATACCGCGCAAAGCCCTTCTCTATCACATCCCATGAAATGCCGAGCGAATCGGTCAGGGGGCGCAACCGCTCCGGCATCACCGATGTCGTCATCACTCCACCAAAGTCAAAGACAACCGCGCCAATATGCGAATCTTTCTCAAGGTTCCGTTCCATCTCACCAATCCTCCTCGACTGTTCAGCCAATGACAAGTTCCTCACTCGGATAGCGCACCCGGCTGTGCGATTCCCTGTCGCCAATCATCATGACGACCGTCAATGCGCCCAGTCGCCCAATCAGCATCGCCACCATGATGACGCACTTCCCCGCTGTCGAAAGCCGCGCCGTCGTATCGCCCATCGACAGTCCCGTCGTCGTAATTGCCGAGACCGCCTCGAAGAAAAGCGCATCGGATGCAATGCCCGAATCGCCCTCCGTCACAAGCAGCGCACCAATCACGCAGACAGTCAGCGCAATCAGGGCCATGAAAATGACGAGCGCCTCACGAACAATGTCAGTCGGGACGACGCGGCGATAGACCACCGTCTCCGATTCGCCGCGACACATGGCCAGCAGCGTGTAAATCAAGACCGCCAATGTCGTCACCTTGATGCCAGCAGCGGCCGAACCGGGCGCACCTCCAATGAACATCAGGTTCGCGTAGATGAGCCGCGTCAAGGGACTCAAGTCCTCCGTCGGCACCACGCAAAATCCGCAAGTCCGCGGCGTCACCGCCTGGTAGAAGCCGACCCAAAGCTTTTCGCCCAGAGCAAAGCCCTTCAAGGCCCCATTCCATTCCAAGGCAAGAAAGACCCCAAAGGCAATCAACAGCAAGTAAAGGGACATCCGCAGGACAACCTTCGTGTGCAAGGTCAGCCGCCCCCGCCCACCGGACGTCCGCCGCAGGAACTTGAATGTGCACAGATTGTAGATAACAAGAAAGCCGATGCCACCGAGAATGGCTTCCACCGCCAGCGTCAGGATGACGAATGGATCGGACGCAAAACAGGCAATCGAATCAGTCCGCAAGCCGAACCCGGCGTTGCAGAAACTCATAATGGAATAGTAGATGCTTTGGTAGACATCATGCAGGCTAAAGTAGAGGGCCACCGCACCAGCCGTCTCAATCACGAGCATCGAGCCGACAACCCAGCAAATCAGGCCTCGAAGCCCCTGAACTTCAGCAACACCGTAGGCGTTCATCAGCGAGAACTCACGCGTCAGCGAAAGCCGCCGTCCAACGGCAATCATCAGGAACGTGCCGAAAGTCATCAGCCCAAGACATCCGACCTCAGCCAGCACCAACAGAACAATCTGCCCAACTCGCGAATACTCAAGCGCAATGTCGACCGAGCAAAGCCCCGTCACGCAGACCGCCGAACACGAGGTAAAGAGCGCCGTCATCGGGTCGCCCCACGTGTGTGCGACACGCGCCCACGGACTGCATAGCAAAATCGCGCCGACAAGAATCAGCGCGACAAAACCGAGGGCAACCGAACAGCGGTTCCTCACGCCTTCTCCTTCAGCCAAATCGCCCAAATCGACAGTTCATAGAGCAGGCAAAGCGGAAGGGCCATGATAATCTGGCTCATGGGGTCGGGCGGCGTCAGGAACATCGCGAGCGCAAACGCCATCACGACCGCAATGCGCCGCTTGGCACGAAGCCCCGCGCTGGTGACGATGCCGAACCAGCCAAGCACGAACAGCACGAGCGGCATCTGAAAGACCATGCCGAACGCAATGACGGTCTTCAGCACAATGGAAATGTAGCCTTCTATCCGGATTGTCGTCACGGGTAGGCCCACCCACGCGTTGATGGACTGGAAGGCCGTCACCACGAGCGGCAGGGTCTTCTCGTAGGCCAATCCCACACCCACCGTGAAAAGCGCCGTCCCCGAGACGAGAATCGACATCAGGACAAACTTCTCCCGTCTCGTCAGGGCTGGAAAGACAAAGCGGAGGATGGAGTAGACGATAAACGGGAATGCAAGCGCTGTCCCACCCCAAACGGCAATGGACATCATCGTCGAGAACCCGCTCGTCAGGTCAAGGCCCTGAAGCATTTCCTCACTCGTCGCCGCCGGACTCTTCAGCCACTGCAAGATCTGCGGGGAGAAGACACCTGCGACAACGACACAAATCGCCCACGAAATCGCCGCGAACACGAGCATGTCGCGCAAGGCGAGAAGATGCTCCAGCAGAGGGCGCGGCGGATCGTTGCGCTGGTCAGGATTCGCGATGTGGGGAATCTTCATGGTCTATCGCCTGCGGCTCGGCCGAAGCCTCGTTGCCGTCTATCTTGAACGCATCCTGTGCAGCCTGCTCGACATCCTGCGCCGCCCGTCCGGCCTCCCGGGCCGCACGGGAGAACTCCGAATCCATGTCCAGGAGCTGCCGCTTGAAATTTTCCGCAGCGCGGCGGAACCGCGCATAGTACTGCCCGAACTTGCGCGCCACTTCGGGCAAGCGCTTCGGCCCGACGACAATAAGAATGACGGCGAGCAGGACAAGCCACTCGCCGGCACCCGCATCGCTGAAGATAAACGCAAGCGTCATCGGCAGCGACGGACTTTACTTCGCCTGGTAGATGACGAACTCACCGCGGCGGTTCTTCGCCCACGCCGATTCGTCATGACCCTCAACGGCCGGACGCTCCTCGCCGTTGCTCCGCGTCTGAATGCGGTCGGGCGAGATGCCGTTCTGCACCAAATAGCCGCGCAGGATAATCGCACGGTTTTCACCAAGGGACATGTTGTACTCGTTGGAGCCGCGCTCGTCGCAGTTGCCCTCAATGACAACCACGCGGTCGGTCTTCTCGGAGAGGTGCTGCGTCACCGCGTCAATTTTCGAAATCTCGCCCGAGGGGACGACCGTCGAGTCAAAGCCGAAATAGACAGGCTCGAAGGCAACGTCCGTGCACTTTGCGTAGATGTCCTCAAAGCGGCGCTCACCCGCGTCGGAAATGGAACCGGACTGCGCCTGCGAAATCGCATCGTCGTCGCTCGTCGAAATATCCGACACCTGGGCAGAATCGTCAGCCCCCGCACCAGCGCCGCCCGCGCCCTTGCTCGCCTTGTCATACTTGCATCCCGTCGTCGCGAATGCGAGCGAAACAGCCAAAACTGCCATAACTGTCGTGAACTTCATTGCCTGATCTCCTTATTACTGGAAATTATTTGCGTATATGATACCGAATCCCCCGTTGAAAATCAAGGGGGAAAATACCCGCAGCAACATTCGTGAACGTCCATGGGGGAAGACGATCAATCTCCGTCTTCACGCGGCAGTTTTGGACTGGGCACACCCCCCAAAAAAGCCGCGACGATCCCCTTTTCGCCGCGCAAGGAATGGATGACATTCAAGCCGAAGAAACATTTACTCCTCATTTTCTCACATTTCGAGGCAATTTTGGCGACATTTTGATTTTGGCCGAATTTCCACCGTTGACAGCGGCGACTCGGATTTGTTAAAGTATTCTTGTCGACCGCGATGGATCCGTAGTGATCCGGTCGACGCCTGAGGGCTCTGCGGGTCTCCTTATATTGACTCCGCCGCGAGAGCCGCTCCCCTTCTGTGAAAGGGCGGGCAAGGGTTTCACGGGGTGTTTTCCGGCGCGTACGAGAGCCGCCTTTGGGCCTCCGCGAACCGGGTTAGATGAATCAAAATAGTTGAAGAACAAGAAAATCATTAGAAGGAAGATTAGTATGTCAGAAGTAAAAACAACAAAGGCTGAAATAGCCTATAAAACAATCGTCCGCAAGGACCCCATAACAAATAAACCCGTTAACTGCGCACTCGTCGAAAGTGGACGCAAGGTCTCAATCAGCCAGATTTTGGAGGAGGTGTCCGGCAACGGCCACGGAATCGGCAAAACCTCGGCGTTCCTGGGCATCTACCAGTCAATCCTGTCAGCTACCCTTGAGCACCTCATCGCTGGTGACTGTGTGACGCTGGATGGATTCGCACGCATCCACTGCACAGTCCGTGGCACCCTTGACCAGTCTGGAACAATCTCAAAGGAAAGGAACTCCCTGCACACGGTCATCCAGCCACTCGGGAAATTCAGATTCAAGATTGAAGACTTCACCTGGCGGAATGCCAACGCGGCAGAGAGGAGAATTCGCATGACCTCCGTTCTCTCCTGCGTAGCAGGCGCACAAAACGGACAAATCACAAAGGGGAAGGACATCCGCATCTATGGCGGCAATCTTGACTTGGCAACGGAAATTGTGCTGACATGGACTGCAGACGGGGAGGAGTCCTCAACGACAATACGGGTGAGCGACGCAGAGTCGGGCACCCTCCGACTCCCATGGCCAGCTGCACTAGACGAAGTCACCGCAGGAACCGCCATCACATTCACGGTCACTGTTGGAGAGGGTGCATCCACGCAGATGGTCAGCCGCACGGCTACACTCATGGAGGCGTAAGGGCCTTCAAAGCGGACGGCTTGACGTAGCCTCCGCAGGGGACGGATGGGGAAATGCCCCATCCGTCCCTTTTTTTGTCTCAAAACGGAATCCGCATCTCGTCATCAACGGCCCCAAAGCATCTCACGACACGGTCCAAAACATCTCTTGACTCTTGAAAATCAAGAGATGTCCGAAACTCGACCATGAGATCTTTTTGCCGCGAGCATCTCTTGACCGTGTTTTCGACCATCTCACGCCTTTCGAGAGTCGTGAGATGTTCGGGATCCAAAAATCAGTCGCTCGTCTGAGGTTTCGTCCCTCCGGGAGGCGGAATCTTCAGGCGAAAGCCAAAGTAAAAACCAATCAGGAGCGCGGCGGCGGCACAGGCGGGAAAATCCCGTCCCGCACCTCCGCGACATACGCCGCGAATGCCGTGCGCACGGTCTCGGAAAGATTCGCATAGCGCTTGGCGAAGGAAGGCGAACGCTCGCTCAACCCGAGGAGGTCATGCATCACCAACCACTGCGCATCACAGACCGGACCCGCACCAATGCCAATCGTCGTAATGGAAAGCGCGGACGTAATGGCCGCCGCGAGTTCGGCCGGAATGCACTCCAACGTGACGGCAAAGGCCCCCGCCGCCTGCACGGCATGCGCATCCGCCAAAATCCGTTCGGCCTCCTCTCGCGTCTTGCCCTGCTTGCGAAAGCCACCGTACTCATTGACGCTTTGCGGGGTCATCCCGATGTGGGCGACAACGGGGATGCCCGCCTCGCACATCCGCCGAATCAGTCCCGTCACCCGTGCACCGCCCTCAAGCTTGACGGCATCCGCGCCAGCCTTGAGACAGGCAACGGCATTGCGCATCGCCTCATCATCACCGCACTGGTAACTGCCGAACGGCAGGTCGCCGACAACCATTGCATCCTTCACGGCCCGCGAAACCGCCGCGACAGCCGAAAGCGTCTCCTCCATCCGCACGGGTATCGTCGTCTCGTAGCCAAGCGTCGTCATTCCCATGGAATCACCAACGAGAATGATTGGCACGCCCGCCTCATCGGCCAAGCGTGCGAAGCACGCGTCATACGCCGTGCAGCACCCCAGCTTCTCATGCCCTTTTGCCGCCCGAACAGTCGCCACATTCCACTTCTTCATCACGTTGTCGTATCCCTTTTCTAAACTTACAGACTACAGGGTTGGATTGTCAAATTCGCGAATCACGTCCAGGAGCTGCTCGGCAAGATCCGGATCCACCTCAAAGATATTCTCCTGCTTGGAGTAGGTTCGGTTGCTGATGTTCGCCTTGACGGCAATGAACCGGTCAAAACTCTCTTCCTTCGATGCCTTGCCGTATTTCTCGTGGTCCAGCACGCCATAGTTGACGAGGTTCTGGAAGATGTCATGAAGCCGCCCCGTGTCGACGGTAATGCGCTGCGTCTTGATTCGATCCCATGTCTCCTGCTGGTAGCGGTTTGCAAAATCGTTTGAAATGAGTTCGCTCGTCCCCTTCTTGAGAACCGCATACCCGGCACCGCTCAAGTAGAGGCCAATGCGCCGCGTCGGGCGGCGATTGAGATTGTAGTAGTGAATCTCAACCCAGTTCAGGGGGCTATCCTTCACGGCAATGTAGGGGTCGACCCAAAACGGCCCGCACCCAGAAAGCGTCAGCAAGAAGACGGCGAGGGCGGCACACCATCCCCTCAGACGAAAGAAAGCGCGTCCATCACTCATGTAAAGCCATCCTTTCTGCGGCAACCAGTCCCGCACCAAACAGTGTCAGCGTCGGGTCAATGATAAAATCAAGGTCAAGGTCCTTCAGCACCCAACGGGCAAATCCGCCCGTTGCGACGAGTTTGAAATCCTCGCCAAAATTCCGTCGAAGCTGCGCCACGATCTCGCGCACCATGCCCCGATACCCGACGAGCGCACCGAAGCGCATGGCCTCCTCGGTCGAGCGGCCAATCTTCGGGACGCGTCCGCTGCCAAGCTTCATGCGCGGCAATTTGGCCGTCCGCTCAAAGAGGTAGTCGCGCATCAGGGGGAAGCCCGGCGCAATCACGCCGCCGCGCCAAATGCGGTCGTGCGTCACCACGGCCGCCGTCAAGGCCGTGCCGAAGTCCATCACCAGCACGGGGGCACCGTAGCGCGAAACGGCTCCGGCGGCATCCGCCAGCCGATCCGCGCCAATCGTCTCCGGGTGCGGATAGTCCAGTACCAGCCGTTCGTTCTTCCTCGCCCGCCGAACGGCAAAATCCTCATAGGTAACCGAGTGAAAGCGCAGACCGAACCGCCGCGCCAGCGCCTGCCACTTCGCATCCATCCGGGGAACGACCGAAATGTAGGCAAAGCCATCCACACGCCGCGCTTCGGCCAAACTGCGGACGCAAGCCGCCGCCTCGTCAAATCCACCGTCGCAATGCGAAACGCGGCTCACGCGGCCATTGGACCACAGTCCCACGGCAACGCTCGTATTCCCGACATCAACGACAATCAGGTTCACGGCACACGAATCCACCGACCGCGTCAGACGGCCCGCCATTCGAGCGACAAATCGACGGAACCGGCACTGTGCGTCAGGCACCCAAGCGAAATCGCCGTGACCCCCGTTGCGGCCACCTCACGCGCCCGGTCGAGCGTAATGCCGCCCGATGCCTCCGTCTTCGAAATGCCCTTGCACATCTTGACGCACTTCTTCATGTCCGCAACGGACATATTGTCGAGCATAATCCACTCGGGCTTCGCCTTCAGCGCACTCGCGCATTCGCGCAGGCTCTCGACCTCGACCTCGACATCCAGCTTCGGGAACGCCTTCCGCGCCGCCACGACGGCCTGGTCGAGTTCGTCCGGATTTCCGCCGCGCCAAAGCCGACGATGGTTGTCCTTCATCAGGATGCGGTCATACATTCCCATGCGGTGGTTCGTACCGCCACCACACGTCACCGCATACTTTTCAAAGACGCGCAGTCCGGGCGTCGTCTTGCGTGTATCAAGAATCAGCGTGCCATACCGCTTCGTCGCCTCCACAAACTTGTGGGCCAGCGTCGCCGTCGCACACATCCGCTGCATAAAATTAAGAGCCGTGCGCTCCGCCGCGAGAATCGAGCGCGCCTTGCCGCGAAAGATGAGAATCGGTTCGCCCGGCTTCACGACCGAGCCATCCTTCTTCAGAATCTTGACGGAAATCTTCGGGTCGACGGCCTTCATGACCGCACGAGCCACCGTTGCCCCGGAGACGACGCACCCCGTCCCCTTCGCATAAATCTCACCCGTCGCAACCGCCTTCGGGTCGACAAGCGCAATGGACGTCGCGTCCACGCGCGGCGACGACTTGACGGACGACACCGAAACCAAGTCCTCGTCCAGCGCAAGCTGAACGGCTGCCCGTGCACGGGGCGAGAGCATCACGTCTTTCATGCGCACCCCCTTAGGCCGGCATCAGCGACACCCAGTGCTGATAGAGGATGTAAGTCAGGAGACCAGCCACGGCAAGCGCGAGAAGCCCCGCGGCAAACGCAAAGGTCGTCCCCTTCTTGCCGACGGTTGGGCCTTTCACTTCAGCCGGATTCGTCAAATCAAGCTTAAAGCGATCGGCGATGGTCGCACCGCCCGTCGTTGCCACGACGGGACCTCCAGCAGGAATTGGCTTCTTGATTTTCATGCCGATATTATACCACGAGTGAGACGATTTCAGCAAGTCCACCGCCATTCTCAAAAGTTGGAGATTTCACAAAAAGAAAATCAATCGCCGCGTACGCGAGGGGGACGCGGCGGGCCGGACCGCCCCTGGCTTTCGTGTCCCACGGTTGTTTACCACTGAATGCACTGAAACTGCCTTCGTCAGACACTGAAGGACACCGAAGCCTTGCGTTCTCCCTGCGGGGCTGACACGAAAGGCCACCAAAACCGGCGAAGCCGGACACGAAAAACCTTCAGTGAATTTCAGTGTCGGCCGATAGGCCGATTCAGTGCATTCAGTGGCAAAAAACAAGCACCACCCTCCCCCGTGGTTGTTTACCACTGAAAGCGAAACTGCCTTCGGCAGACACTGAAGGTCACCGAAGCCTTGCGTTCTCCCTGCGGGGCTGACACGAAAGGCCACCAAAACCGGCGAAGCCGGACACGAAAAACCTTCCGTCTGTTCCGTGGTTGACCGACCTCACCTTCAGTGAATTTCAGTGTCGGTCGCCAGTCCGGTTCAGTGTGTTCAGTGGCAGAAAAGAGCACCACCCTCCCCAGCTTTCGTGTCCCGAAGGGTTTTCGCGGCATTTCGTGTTCGGCCGCAGGCCATTCAACCCTCCCCGCGGGACACACGAGAAGGCACGAAAGCTGCCTGACGACGGACACAAAACCGCCGCGCGCCCTTCCGTGAATTTCAGTGTCGGTCGCCAGGCTTGCATGGTAAACGCCAGCAATCTAATGGTCTGGCAGAAAGAAAGAAGCGTCGAAAGAGGACGGACCAAAGTCCTAACTGCAACTCAAACGAGTCCTAACTGCAACTCGTGCGAGTTCCAGTTAGCCAAACTTCGGCAGATATGGGTCAGCGCGGCGGTTTGATTGCGCGGCAATCGTCCCGCCCGGCAGGTCAAGGCCGTCCGAAAGGATTCCCATCACCGCATCGCGGCACTTGTCATCGGACTGAACAAGAACGATTTCGGACCGTCACTTGCAGGCATAGCATGGACATAGGCCTCGGGAAAGCGCAAAATGCCTCAACTTTTGATATACTATGTGTCGTCCATTGGACAATTCAAATAAAGGAGGTCTACGATGAACAAGACTCGGAAGGTGACAATCGTCGGAGCGGGGAATGTCGGTGCAAGTTTCGCCTATGCGCTGATGCAGGCGGGCGATGCCGAGGAAATCGCCCTCATGGATGCCTCGGAGAAGTTTGCGCACGGGCAGGTTCTCGACCTGGCACAGGGCAAGGCCTTTGTCCCCGAAGTGGATATCCATGTCGGGACTGACGCGGACTTTACCGACTCCGACCTCATCGTCATCACGGCCGGTGCCAAGCAGGCCCCCGGCGAAACGCGCATCGACCTCCTGCGAAGAAACGCCGGCATCATTGCCGACCTGGCCCGAAAAATTGCCGCGTCCGGCTCCACCGGCGTCATGATGCTCGTCTCCAATCCCGTCGACATCCTCACGAAAATTGCCGCGGATGTCTCCGGTTGGCCCCGCGAGCGCGTCATCGGTTCGGGAACCGTGCTGGACACGGCCCGCTTCCGCCACGCCCTTGCCGCGTGCGCGGGTATTGATGCACGGAACGTGCACGGCTACATTCTTGGGGAGCACGGCGACAGCGAATTCGCCGCCTGGTCGCTGACGACGATTGCCGGACAGTCGCCGCTCGCCTTCTGCTCATCCTGCCCCAATTGTGAAAAACTCACCTCTCACGCTGACATTCAGAACTCCATCCTGCAACGCGTGCGCGACTCGGCCTATGAAATCATTACGGACAAGGGCTCGACCTACTACGCCATCGGTCTTGCCATGTGCCGCATCGCCAAGGCCATCCTGCGCGACGAACACGCCGTCCTGCCCGTCTCCGTCACCCTCAACGGCGAATACGGTCTTTCGGGGGTCGCCCTTTCCGTCCCCTGCGTCGTCGGACGCACGGGCGTCCAGCGCATTCTCAACGCCAAACTCTCCGAAGAAGAACAAAAGGCGCTCACCGTTTCCGGGGAGCGCCTCCGTTCGGCCCTTGACGAAATCAAGGGTTCGTCTTCTAACCTTTAGGCCTTGTAAGTGACAACGCCCTTGCCCTTGCGAATCACGCCAATCACATTGTAGGGCTGGTGCATGGCCTTGAGAATCCGCGTCGCCTTGTCGAGCTGGTTCTTCGGGAGGATGACGACGAAACCGATACCCATGTTGAACACGCGGTACATCTCGTCGTGATCCACCTTGCCCTGACGCTCGATGAACTTGAAGATGGTCGGGACTTCCCAAGACTCACGGTCAATCTCGGCGTTCACGGACTTCGGCAGCACACGCGGAATGTTATCCGGGAAGCCACCACCCGTGATGTGCGCCATACCCGTAATCTTGATCTTGCGCTCCATCAACTTGGCGACGGGCTTGAGGAAGCTCCTGTGGACGGCGAGCAACGCATCGCCGAACGTCTGGTTCGTCCCCGGCAACTTGTCCTGGGGCGAATACTGGCAGAGGTCGAAAATGACGCGCCGCGCCAGCGAAAAACCGTTCGTCTGAAGTCCGCCCGAGGGGAAACCGATAATCACATCCCCTGCGCGGATGGACTTGCCCGTAATCAAATCCTTCTTCGCCACGTGGCCGACAATCGTGCCGACGAGGTCGTACTCACCAACCGGGTAGAGACCCGGCATCTCGGCCGTCTCACCGCCGAGAAGCGTCATCTTGTTCTCCTTGCAGGCCTTGCACAGTCCGCTCACGACAGACTTGAACTGCGCGGCGTCAAACTTCGCCGTACCGACATAGTCCATGAAAAAGAGCGGCTTCGCGCCCTGGACGAGAATGTCGTTCACGCAGTGGTTGACGATGTCCTGCCCGACGGTGTCGTGCCGGTTCATCATTGCCGCGACCTTCAGCTTCGTACCCACGCCATCCGTCGAGGCAACGAGAATCTCATCACGCCCGGACGGGACCTTGTGAAGGCCGCCAAAGGAACCAATGCCCCCCAACGTCAGGGGCGTCTTCGTATCTGCAACCATCGCCTTAATCGAATTGAGCGCGGTCATCTTGTTGTCGATGTTCACGCCGGCCTTGGCGTAGGCTGAAACTTTCTTGTCGGACATTTTCTGAAAACCTTTCTTGCTCACACGAACGCCCCACACCTGCGGGGACGCCTGTTCATAGACACGAAGGGCGCGTGACTTCATTCACGCGCCCCCCGGTCTGCTCGACTTAGAGCTTGTCGTTCGAACCAAGAACGTTGACGATCTTGTGAATGTAGAGCTTCTTCATCTCCTCACGCGCCGGCGTGAGATACTGACGCGGATCGAAGTGATCGGGATGCTCCGCGAAGTGCTGGCGAATCGCCGCCGTCATCGCGAGGCGCGAGTCGCTGTCGATGTTGATCTTGCACACCGCGCTCTTCGCCGCCTGACGGAGCTGCTCCTCAGGAATGCCGACCGCATCCGGAAGCTTGCCGCCGAACTTGTTGATGATGTCGACGTATTCCTGCGGGACGCTGGACGACCCGTGAAGGACGATCGGGAAGCCCGGGAGCTTCTCCTCAACGGCCTTGAGCACGTCGAACGCGAGCGGCGGCGGGATCAGCTTGCCCGTCTTGGGGTCACGCGTGCACTGCTCGGGTTTGAACTTGTAGGCACCGTGGCTCGTGCCAATCGAAATCGCGAGCGAATCGCAGCCCGTGCGCTTCGCGAACTCAATCACCTCTTCAGGCTTCGTGTAGTGCGACTCTTCCGCCGCGACCTCGTCCTCAACGCCCGCGAGAACGCCGAGCTCGGCCTCGACCGTGACGTCGAACTGGTGGGCGTACTCAACGACCTTCTTCGTGAGGGCGATGTTCTCCTCGAACGGAAGCGACGAACCGTCAATCATGACGGACGAGAAGCCGCTGTCAATGCAGCTCTTGCACGTCTCGAAGCTGTCACCGTGGTCGAGGTGAAGAACAATCTGCGGATGCTCGCAGCCGAGCTCCTTCGCGTATTCAACGGCTCCCTGCGCCATGTAGCGGAGAATCGTCGGGTTCGCATACTTGCGGGCACCCTTCGAGACCTGCATAATCACCGGGGACTTGGTCTCGACGGCGGCCTGAACAATGGCCTGCATCTGCTCCATCGTGTTGAAGTTGAACGCCGGAATCGCGTATCCGCCCTTAACAGCCTTGGCAAACATCTCCTTGGTGTTGACGAGCCCGAGATCCTTATAACTGGTCTGCTTCATTACTGCTTACTCCATGTTTTGCAACTGATGGACATCCGTCCCCACGACCCCCGCACGCCTCGCGCAGGAAGATGAGTGGGCATTTCAGTCCGAAAAGTGGTGCTATTGTACCACATTCACGCGCTTAGGGTCAAGTGCCACACACCTATTTTTCCCCGCTTTTTAACAAGAACGCGTCAAAATATCCGCATTCGCCGCGATTTCAGACGCTTTCGAACCTCATTTCGTCCGCGAAGCATCCGCCCCGACCTGAAAGGCATAGGTCATGTTCGCCCCAAGAAGCACAATCTCCCAACTCATGTACATCCAGGCGAGGACAATTGGAAGGAAGGCGAACGACCCGTAAAGCGCCGACGACTTCGCAATGCCGACCTGTGCAACCGCACAGAGTTTCATCCAGCCGCCGAAGAGGACGGCCGTGACAAATCCGCCGCAGAGCGCCGGACGAATCCTCACGCGGCAGTTCGGCATCATCTGGAAGAAGAACCCAAAGGCCACCGCGGCAAAGGTCAGCGTAAACGCCGTGCGGAAAAACCACGAGTCCAAGAACCAAATCAGCCCATCCGAGACCCATTTCGTCAGCCAAAGTGTCCCCATGGTCGCCACGATGACGTCCTTGACGACCCGCAGGGCAGGCAAAGACGCGGCAATTGCAATCAAAACGGGCAAAATGATTGAAATAAAGAGATAAAGGTAGGCCCGCTTCCAAATCGGCCTCGGCTTCGTCACGCCCCAAATCTGGTTGAAGCTCACCTCCACCATGCCAAGGGACGAGATGACCGTCCACAGCAGAAAGCCGAAGCCAATCCATCCGAGCGTCCCGATGTCGAACTTCTCCACACGATCGAAGAGTCCGTTTGAAATCTGCCGCGCCTGCCGTCCGAATTCCAGCGCGGCGATTCGCTTGCGTTCCCGCTCCTCCTCATTCGGAGCAGCCAGAAGCGCAACATCGTCGTCCTGTCCATGCTCGATGACGGTAATCATCGCGTCAATCCGCGCATTGATTTCCTGCCGCGCATAATGGTCAACATTGCACGTTTTTGCGACAAAAAGTAGCAGACAGAGAATCGGCATCAGTGCCAGCATGGCGAAATAGGTCAATCCCGCCGCGTGCATCGAGCAGTTGTTGCGCAAAAAACCGCCGATGACGGTCTTTCCCCACGATAGGACGCGCCGCATCATAGCAGATGTCCCGTCAGCCATCCAAGCACGACGCCCAGGATATAAACCGACAGGAGAATGGCCAGGTTCTCCTTCAGGTTCCGATTCGTACGGAAGAGAACCAGAAGCCCCAACCCGGACCCAGTGAAAGAACTCGCCATCAGTGCCCCGGGACTCATTGCACCCGCAAGGTAGAGTTTCGCCCCGGCGACCGAGACGGCGCAGTTCGGAATCAGGCCCAGGGCCCCGGCCGCCAGCTCACCGACAAACGGCGCGTTAAGTCGCAACTTATCAAGGCAATCCTCACCAAAATAGTGCATACAGAGTTCAACCGCGCCAGAAACAAGGACGATGAAAAAGAAAATCTCAGCCGTATGAATCAGAGCAGGGACAAGAATTCCATGATGCTCATGGCAACCGCAATGGCTGTGCTCACACAGTTCCCCCACCGAAACCTTGCGCCGCAGGTGATGCACGGTACGCAGAACACCGTTCACCGTAAAACCGACGGCAATTGCAAAACCGACCTTCAATCCGACGATTTTCGCCAACAAACCGAATGGCGCACGCGCCGAAATGAGGACGGGGACCAGTTCATCCGAGGTGGAGAGAAAAACGGCAATCAGCGTCCCGACCGTAATCACACCACCGGCATAAAACGAGGAGGCTGCCGCCGAGACCCCGCACTGCGGAATCGCCCCGGCCAAGGCCCCAGCCAATGGGCCAACAGAGCGAGTGCGCTCAAGAGACCTCTCAAGCGCACCGCCCGCCTTCGCCTCTATCGCCTCCAGGACGAGATACGTCACGAAGAGGAACGGCAGAAGCAGTAGCGTTTCCTGGATGAACTCAATCACGCGGCAGAAATCGCCTCATTCGGGCACTGCGCCGCGCACGCACCGCAATCAACGCACATGTCGGGATTGATCGTGTAGGGCTGTCCCTCCGTGATCGCATCCGCCGGGCACGCATCCTTGCAGCAACCGCAACCAACGCACTTGTCAGCTTCAATCTTGTGAGCCATGTCTGTTTCTCCTTCTTCTTGTTGTTTGAAAGATGTCCGTATTATAGCATAACTGCCCTCGAACCTCAAACGGGACCGTCCCGCCTGCGAAACGCGGCACTTCGTCGCCTTAACCATGATGTCCGCGGCGCCACTCGTCCGGCGTCTGCCCCGTCTCGCGCTTGAAATACCTGACAAGGGACGATGCGCTGGGGAAGCCACAGGTCCGTGCCACGGTGACGATTGTCTCATGGGACGACATCAGCCGCCGCTTGACGGCCCCGATGCGGGCACCCGCAATCGTCTCGCCAATCGTCCGCCCCGACAACTCGCGGAAACGCAAGTCGGCCAGCGAGCGCGAGATACCCAAGTGGGCGGCTACATCGGACGGCGTGAGACGGCGCATGTCATTCTCGGCGATGAAGCGCCGCGCCTGGCGGATCAGGTGTTCGGCGGGCTGGGGCGTACGCGTGGAATCGCGTGTCAGGACTTCACGGACGGCCGACTTCACGACAATCAGACGCGGTCGCCCGCCATTCATCCGCCGCTCCAATTCCTGCGCCGCACAGAACCCAAGACCGTCGTGATTGGGGAGAATGCTTGAAAGCGACGGTGTCACACCTCGACAAATGACCTCGTCATTGTCCACGCCGAGAATGGACACGCGGGAGGGAACGCCGATGCCCGACTCGACGCAGATTTCGAGTGTGCGAAAAGATGCATCGTCCCAATCGGCAAAAACGGCAACCGGCCCCGGAAGCCTCTGCAGTTTCTTCGCGAGGGCCTCATTTTCCCGCGCATTGACATCCGGCGGCAGTTCAATCGTATGACAGGCGATTCGCCGCGCTGCAAGCACCGCTCGAAAGCCCCGTTCGCGGCGGATGGACCATTCCTCACGGCCAGGCGCACCCGCCACAAAGACAAACGACCCGAACTTGCCCAACTTCAGAAAGTAGTCCGCCGCCGCCCGTCCGACGCTTTCATCGTCCAAGCGAACAAACGAGGCCGAGGGGACGACATCGCGACTTGTGCTCTCGAAGTGCGTGAAGACGACGGGAAGCCCGCTTGCCGACAGCTGCCGAATAGCCTCTGGGTCGGACGGATAGTCCATGAGGATTCCGTCATAGCCCGCAAACGATTCTCCGAGGAGAACCTCGCGGAGTCGGGCCGTGCTGTCCAGAAGACGCAACCGCCAAAGCTTCCCCGTGTTGACAAACCGCAAGAACCCAGCCAGCGCATCCCGTCCGGACGCACCGCCGATGTTGATTGCGACCAGAACACGACGCATCGGACGCTTGTGGAAAATGCAAGTTCCCGTCGTGGGTCGATTCCCAGATTGGTGGCTCATGGGCACATTATACCACAGAATCCGCCTCTCAGGAGATTAGGCCATCTGATAACAAACTTTTGTGCCATTTGAAGACAATCAGACTTGCCATCCAAGGGGCGATTTGCTAAAATCCCTGCCGTAGTCTCAAATGACTGCGTGAAAGGAATCCGACAAGATGAATAGCACAGGAGTGGGGTGTGCCATCCTAACCATGGCCGTCATGACGGCCGAACTGGCCTCGGCCAACACAGTCGCCTGGTGGCGATTCGAGGACTCTGACGCGGGAAGCCCTGCAACGACCCTCGTGAACGCCGTCGACTCGGCGAACTTGCCTGGCATTGCCACGGTTCTCTCCGGACAGGGGCTTCCACTGTTCTCGGACGGATTCGAGAGCGCCGTCCTCTGGAATCCATCGGCGAGTCAGGCCTCCGCCAATGCCCAGTCGCTCCGCTTCGCCGATTCCAACGGCAACGCCGGGCGCGTCGAAATTGCATCGGATGAGACGCTGCATCCAAAGACATTCACAATCGAGTTCTTCTTCAAGTACGAGGCGACGGGGGACCTGCCGAACTGGAAACCGCTCGTCGGCATGATGAACAACTCCAACAAGGAAGCCTTCTACCTGCGCCTGCACAAAACTTCGGGCACGAATCCCAAGCCCTCAATCTCCGTTCGCTTCCACAATGCCGACGGCACCTCCCGATCGTCCGACTTCGCACAGGCCGACCTTGCGGACGGAAAGTGGCATCATGTGGCCATGTGCGTCTATCAGGAGGGCGAGAACTGGAAGGCCCGGTGCTTTGCGGACTACCAGTCCATCGGCCTGTGCACATTGTCCGAACCCGTGCACTATGTGGACGGATACCCGCTCCTGATTGGCGGCAACTTCCCCGGGCTGATTGACGAGGTGCGGCTCTCGGACACCGTCCTTGATCCGAAGGACTTCCTTCGCCTGCACGAGGTTTCACCCATTGCCGACACCTCAACCGCCGTCTACCTCGACTTCTCCACGCGTCCAGCCGTCAACAAGGCCCCGAGCGAGTCGCCCTTCTCAGTCTCCGATGAACTGAACGCCAAGAGCGCAAGCACCCTGACGGACGAGACGCCCGGCTCCATCGTGCGGGCGGACAGTTGGGCGAAGACGTCCTTCGCCAACGCAACCGCCCTGACCATCGCGACAAGCGATGCCTGCCCTACCAGCCCCGGACGGTTGACCTACGACGACACCGCCAACCGCCTCTCCACCGGAAGTTTTACCGCCGAACTCTTCTTCCGGGTCGACGACTTCGGTGACGCGACCAGTTCAAGCACGGGCGACTGCATCTACCTCTTCTGCTCCCCGACATGGTTCCTGCGCATCATGCGTGCCGACCATTCGCTTTCATCCTACTTCAAGATTGGCGGCAAGGACATTTCGCTTCCCTTGAACACCAAACTGGAGGCAGGCGAATGGCATCACGCAGCGATTGTCTACAACAAGGAGGCGCAGACGCTCGCCGTCTACCTCGACTACCAGCGCAAGAACAGCCAGTCGAACGTCACGCTGGACAACAAGGAATCGTCCTACCCGACGGCCATTGCCGGTGGCATGTGGTCCGGTGGACAGTACCAGTTCACACGCGGCGCAATTGACGAGGTGCGCATCACCCGCCGCGCACTGAAGCCGGCCGAGTTCCTGTCCGTCGTTCCATCCGAGGGCGGCAAACTCATTCACCTAACCTACGAAACGGACACAACCACCTCCAGTGTCAACGGCAAGTTGCTTGGCGGCAGCTGGATAAACAACACGGAGAATCCGCCGACGCTCTCCGATCGTGTCCCGGGCGACTCCCTCCGCGATGCAAGAGGACAGGTCGTGCGCGACACGAATACGCATGCCCTCTACTACGACAACCGCTACATCGCCTACGACGCTGCCAGCATCCTCGACCGTCGCGACCTGACGGTCGAGTTCTTTATGCGGGCGAGCGAGACAAAGGCCTCCGCAGGCGTGATGCGGCTGGTGGACAACCTGAACGTCAACGACTTCGTCTGGGGCTTGCGCACGGACGCGACGGGACGGACAATGGAAGTCGTCGCATCCACCGAGTCCGAACCGAACAAGGTTGTTGCAACCTATCCGGCGGATAGTTTCGACGGTCGTTGGCATCATTACGCCCTCTCATTCAGAACCGAAGCCGACCATTCGATCGTCACGCTTTACCGCGACTACGAGAAGACGTGCGAACAGGCTCTCGGCGGACTCCTTGATGTGGCCTCGGGCACTTCGCGCTTCTATGTGGGCGGCGGCTCAACGGCCTGGATTGACGAAATCGTCGTCCACGACGGCGCACGGGAACCCGAGAGTTTCCTGTATCTGCCGAAAAAGGGATTTGTCGTTGTCATTCGGTGAAAGATGAAGAGGAAAGCGAGATGAACAGACGGGAATTTATCGCTGGGGCAACGAGCCTCGGTCTACTTGGGGCAGGACGCATTCTGGCCGAGAACGAACATCCGCCACGCCTTCGATTCGGCGTCATTTCGGACATTCACCTGAAGGATGCGCCCAGTCGGGCGAAATACGCACGCGCCCTGCGTTGGTTTGATGCACACAAGGCGGATGCCGTCCTTTGCTGCGGCGATCTGACGGATTGGGGAATTGCCCACCAGCTGAAGATGGTTGCGGAGGGCTGGCGCACGGTCTTCCCCGACAATCGGCGGAGTGATGGACAGCCCATTGAACGGCTCTTTCTCTACGGCGACCACGACACGGGAGGCTACGCCCATCACCACTTTGGCAGCTTTGAGGCCGCCCAACAAATGTACGACTTCACAGCCGAGGAAGTCGAGGCAATGGCCATCCGTCAGTCCGGTGCGGCCCGCCGATGGGAGGAAGCCTTCGGCGAACCCTACGAACCGATTTTCGTGAAAGACGTCAAGGACTACCGCTTCGTTTTGGCCAATTTCACGATGGACGGCGGCGCGGCAAATCCGCACGGCAACAATACGCCCGGTGCAGAAGAGCGCCTGGCATCCCTGACCCTCGACCCGACCAAGCCGTTCTTCTACGCCCAGCACCGCGTCTACCGCAACACGATGGGCGGACCCGAAATGTCCGGTCTTGACGACGGTCGCTCGACAGCCCTCCTCAGCCAGTTCCCAAACTGCATCGCCTTCTGCGGACACGCCCATCGCACCCTGACGGACGAGAAGATGATTTGGCAGGGTTCGTTCGCGGCAGTTGAAGCCCCCTCCCTCGCCTACGTCACACAGGCCAATGGACGCGAGAACGCCCGCGCAATTGATTATGTCCGCGCCCGTCAGGGTGTCACGCCCCTGCTGCCAACCTATCCGATGACCGTCCCTGAACAGGGCCTGCTCGTCTCGGTCTGGGACGACCACATTGTCTTCGAGCGCATGGACTTCCGCCGCGAAGCGAGGCTCGGCCCGGCGTGGGAGATGCCCCTCGGCAAAAACGCCGCGAAGCCCTACGATGACAAGTGCCGCGCAGACGAGACACCCGCACCACGCTTCCCCGCCGATGCACAGGCAACCGTGACGCGCCTCTCGGCCGAGAACCGTGCACGGGAACCAATCGACCAGTACCGCGTGACCTTCCCGGCGGCCCGTTCGACGACCGAAACGCCGCGCGCCTTCGACTACGAGGTCCTGGCCTTCGTCAACGGTGGCACCTCGCCCTTCCTGAGACGACTCGTCTATTCCGACCGATGCGCCTGCCCGGAGGATGCGGAGACGATTCCCGTCGCCTGCCCATTTGCCGTCGACGAATTCCCCGCCCATGCCCGGCTAAGATTCGAGGTGCGCGCCCGCAACGCCTTCGGGACGCGCAGCACGCCCCTGGAGGCAACCCCATGAATCGGACAATCGCAGCCTTCCTTTTTGCCGCGCTCGGACTGATGACGGGCTGTACGCAAGTTTCGAACGACCGCACCTGCACGGTAAACGAACAGCCTGCCACACGATGGCGGGGCTTCAATCTGCTCGAAATGTTCGTCTGGCCGACGAACGATCCAACGCCAGCCTACCGCGAATGGGACTTCCAGAAGATTCGCGAATGGGGGTTCAACTTCGTCCGACTGCCGATCGACTACCGGTACTTCACCCACGGAAAGGACTGGAACATCCTCGACGAAGAACGACTGAAGGTCGTGGACCGCGCCATTGAACTGGGCGAAAAGTACGATATCCACGTCCAAATCTGCCTTCACCGTGCACCCGGCTACTGCGTCAATCCGACGGGAACGGAACCGGCCGACCTCTTCAGCGACGCGGAAGCCCAGAAGGTCTTCGCCCGCTACTGGGGAACATTCGCCCGCCGGTGGAAGAAATGGCCCAACCGCCGCGTCTCCTTCGATCTTGTCAACGAACCTCCCAAGATTTCCGAGGAAAAATATGTCGCGGCAATCCGCCCGGCGATCGCGGCAATTCGAGAGGTGGATCCCGACCGACTCATCTTCTCCGATGGGCGCGACGGAGGGAACCTGCCGACCTTCTCCCTCGCAGGTGAGCGCGGCATTGCACAGGCCATGCGCGGCTACAAGCCCATGTCCGTCTCGCATTTCGGCGCACCCTGGTGCGCGGGACTGACGACATCCCTGCCCCCCATTTGGCCACTGGACCCGTTTGCGCCCGAAGGCATTCTTGCAGGTGTCGGCAAGGCCAAGTTGCGTAGCCCACTCGTCATCGAGGATGTCCCCCCCTGCACCCTTTCGCTTCACTTCGGCGGTGTCAGCGAAAAAGTGACCGTCCGCGTCACGGGCGACGGGACGAAACTGGCGGACTTCACCTTTCGTCCGAAGAAGGGCGATCCGCTTTGGCGCTCCGTCGCAGTGCATCCAAAATGGAAGATTCTGCAGGGCGATTACATGGGCGTTGAGACCACACGGGTTGAGCGCGCCGTCAAGCGTCTTGAGATCTGTCTCACCAACGGTGACTGGTGTCACCTCACGGGCGTGCGGTTCACGACAGACGACGGTCGAACGGCCCTGCTGCGCATTTCGCCGCGCTTCGCCCCGGCGCGGCACTTCACCCAACGCTTCGCCGGATTCGACGCGCCTTATCCCTTCGTCCCCACAGAGACCAACGCGACTTCCGCACGCGCCCTTCCACAGAAAGAAGGCCTCCGCTGGCTTGAGGAGAACAACTTCAAGACCTGGGACCAGTTCGCCGAGCGGGGCGGATTCGTGATGATGGGCGAATTCGGGGCGTTTCGCAACTGCCCGCACGACATCGCCCTCGCCTGGATGGAGGATAACCTGCGCCTCCTGAAGAAACGCAACTGGGGCTGGGCACTCTGGAACTTGCGCGGCACATTCGGCATTCTCGACTCCAACCGAAAGGATGTCGACTACGAAGCCTGCGAAGGACACCTGCTGGACCGCCAGATGCTCAACCTTCTCCAGGCATACTAAGCATGAAACGACTCCCCTTCCTTCTCACTTTGCTCTGCGCCGGACTCGTCCAGGCGATGGACTTCATTCCCCTCGACCGCCCAAAATCCGTTCTGGTCGATGGCCGCCCCGGAAAAGACCGCCTGGAATACCAGTCAGATGGAACACTCATTTTGAAAGGCGGCACGGCGTCCTGCGTCCAGCTCGCCTGGGAATGCGAATTCAAAACGCGGACAAGCGTCCTTGGCGGAATGTGGGAACGAACCTACGGTGACAGTGCCTGGCGGAGGATAGAATCGACAAATGTGCCGCGAGATGGGTTTATGGCATGGTATGTCCTCGTATCCGATGGCAGTCGCACGGACGGCTACGGCATCAAGGTTCAGCCCAATGCCTTCGCCAGTTGGCGGGTTTATCCGAACCGCCTCGAACTCTTCCTCGATGTCAGGGCGGGAACGCATCCCGTTGAACTCGGCACCCGCTCACTCGCCCTTTGCACACTTGTCTCGCGGCAGGGGCACGATAAGGAGTCCGCCTTTGCCGCCGGACGCGCATTCTGCCGCCTCATGTGCCCAACGCCGCGCCTGCCCGCCGCACCCGTCTATGGCTACAACGACTGGTACTGCGCCTACGGCAATAACACGGCAACCAACTTTCTCGCCGACGTCAAGTTCCTCGTCGAGACCATGGACGCACAGCCCGGCGACCCCGTCACAAACCGCCCGTTCGCCATCGTGGACGACGGCTGGCAGAATGCGATTCGCCATGGCGGCGACCCGCTGAAGCGCGGCGGGCAGTGGGGTTCGGTCAATCCACGATGGGGACTGCCAATGGCAGAGGTCGCACACCGCATCAAGACGATGAAGGCGCGGCCCGGTCTCTGGTACCGTCCGTTCGAGCCGGACGAAGGAGAGGTCAAACTGCCGATTGACCCGACCGACCCAAAGTGGAAACGGCGGATCCGCGAGGACCTTGCACGGTTTGCCGACTGGGGCATGGAACTCGTCAAGATTGACTTCATCACCTATGACTGGAACGTCACCTGGGGCTATGAGCTGACCGCCACGCCTTTCGGAAAGCCCCTCGCCCCCTGGCGTGATCGGACACGAACAAGTGCCGAGGTGATTCGCGACCTTTACCAGACCATGCGGGATGCGGCTGGCGATCGACTGCTCATTATCGGCTGCAATGCCATTGACCATTTTGCCGCAGGACTCTTCGAACTCCAGCGCACGGGTGACGATACGAGCGGACGCGAATGGGCGCGAACACGCAAGATGGGACCGAACACGCTTGGTATGCGCGCCATCCACAACGGCATCTTCTATCTCAATGACGGCGATTGCGTCGGACTTGTGAACGAGGGTGACATTCCCTGGCAGAAGAACCGCCAGTGGCTTGACCTCGTCTCCCACAGTGGGACGGCACTGTTCACAAGTTGGAAACGCAGTCTTGTGACACCCGACATTGCCCGTGAACTTGGCCGCGCCTGGCGAACCGCCGCGCACTGTACGACGACTGGCGAACCGCTGGACTGGCGCTCAACGCCGCGTCCACGGCGCTGGCTTTTTGGCGAAAACTGCCGCGCCACCTACGATTGGGACAGTTCAAACGACTGAGGTTGAGAATCGGGCGCGGCAAAACCGCCTGCTCGTGGGCTTGCGCGGCCTGCCGTTGCCCGTCGGCTCGCGGTGCCCACGGGTCTTGCCGGTCTGCCGTCCGGCAGGCCATTCAGTCCCCTTCCTACCACCCTTACCTTCAGCCTCTCCCCCGCTCTGCAACCTCTGCGGCTGAAAACCACCCTCCCCTTTCCGCGCTTTCCGCGTGTTCCGCGCCCCTCCCCAAACTCGGCGGACAAACTTTCGATCTCGACGGAAAAACTTATCAACATTTCCCGCGAGTTTCCCCTTCTCCCTTCCACTAACCGACCGAAAGCCGCCATCCGCCTCCCCTTTCCCGCGCTTTCCGCGTGTTCCGCCCCGTCCCCAAAACTCGGCGGACAAACTTTCAATCTCGGCGGAAGAACTTATCAACATCTCCCGCGAGTTTCCCCTTCTCCCTTCCGCTAACCGACCGAACGCCGCAATCCGCCGCCCCTTTCCCGCGCTTTCCGCGTATTCCGCGCCCCTCCCAAAACTCGGCGGACAAACTTTCAATCTCGGCGGAAGAACTTATCTCGCCGGACGGAACGGCCCGTCAATCCCGCGAGTTGCCGCGAGGCCCAGTTCCGCAAGGCCCCCGCGCACCCCGCGAAATCCCCTCCCCCGTAAATCCCGCGAGGGGGGCGATACTGTCCGCCGCGCCGACGGGGGCGGTCCCCGCACGGCGGAAACGAAAGGAACGACGAACATGAAGACGAAAGCCATGAGACGCGCGAAGGGCGGGAGCGGGATCGCCCGCATCCTGCGGCCCTCGAACTACACGCACGGCGCCCCGCGCCAGTGGACGCCCGCCCGCCGCGAGGCCTGGCGCACGGGACTCGCGCTCCTCCGCGCCGGCGAGCCGCTCGACCGCGTCCTCGCACGGGCCCGCGCCATCCTCCGCGAGGGGGGTGCGCGATGAGCGGCCCCACCCCGCAGCCGACCTCCCCCTCGCGTGTGCGCACGTGCGCCCGCGTTCTGAAGGGTGAAGGGTTAAGTAATAATAATACTGGGGAGCCTCTCAGAACGCGCGTGCGCGTACGCGAGGGATTCTACGGCCCGGCCATCGCCCGCGACACCGACGCCGCGGTCGACTACGCCCTGCAGGCGACGCGCAACGACCCGCGCTATCGCGCCGCCTGGTGCTTCTACTGCCTGCACCTCGGCGTGAACACCTTCCTCGACCAGCTCGACGCGGTCCTCTCCTGCCACGCGCAGGGCGAGATCCTCGACCCCGCCCGCGCCTTCCACGCGCGGCTCCGCCAGATGGCCGACAGGACGCTCGGGCGCATCCGCACGGACGGGAAGGGAGGTGCGCGATGAGCAGCCGAAACGACCGGCTCAACGACGCGATGCTGCCGCTCGGGGCCGCCGGCGACCCGGATCGGTCCGCCGCCTTCTCCGACCGGGGCGCGGGCGCCGCGCACATCCGCCGCGCCCCCGACGGCGACGCGCACGACCGCCGCGAAAGCGCGGACCGGCGCCGCGCACGGCTCACCGGCCAGGCCATGCTCCTGCTGCTGCTCACCGGCAGGGGCTGGCTCTGCACCACCCTCGGCCTCGTCGCCGAGAACGGGCGCGACAGACGCTCGTCCATCCGCGAACTCGCCGGGAACGGCGGGGACGTGCGGACGGCCCGCCGCCGCTATGAGAGGCAGCGAGACTCCCTCCTCGCATTCTTCTCGGGCGGCGCAGATTAGGCCAACCACGGACCACACGGAAGGCACGGAATGGGCTTTCGCGATTTCTCCTGGCCGCAAAGTGCGCAAAGAGACCAAAGACATTTGAGACTCCGAACTCTATCTCTGCGACCTCTGCGGCCTCTGCGGCCAAGAACCACCCTCCACATTTCCGTGTGCTCCGCGTGTTCCGTGGTTCAAATCAAAAACCGATGTCGCATCTGTGTGCCTATATATATGGGGGGCATCGATGCGAGGCCCCCGACGAACTCAAACCCAACAACCCAGAACGACAGACAAGAGAAAGGAACAACGAACATGAAGAACCCGAAACTCAGCAAAACCGCCTGCTCGGGGGCTTGCGCGGCGGCTCGCCCGACCCGGATGCGGCGACGGTCTCGCAACGCCTCTCGCGCCTCGACAAGCAGCTTCGCTGAGCCTGCCCTGCCTCGGCGACTATCACTGGCTGCGGACAAAGCAACTCCTACGGCTGCGAGCCGCACCGCACCTCTCGTGCGACCGCCGCGCTCACCCCCTCGCCCGAGAGGAAAGCCAGGCCGGCCACAGGCGGGACGCGGCAGAATGGTTTTGCCGCGCCTGCCGTCCGGCAGGCCATCCAAAGTGCCGCGACAGGGCCTTTCACAACACTCGCGCAGCGAGTCCCACCTGCAACCCGGGCGGGCGCAAGTTGCGTCCCGCCCGCGTCCAAGTTAGGCCGCGGCACCCGGGAAGTTGAAACAACCACGGACAGCCTTGCGCCCTCCCTGCGGGGCCGGACACGAAAGGCCACCAAAACCGGCGAAGCCGGATACGAAACCGCCGCGCCCTTCCGTCGATTTCAGTGTCGGCCGATAGGCCGGTTCTGTGCATTCAGTGGCAAAAAACAAACCGAAACACCAACGAAAGGAAACACAACACATGAAACTCAGCAAGACCGAATCCGCCGCGACCTCAGTCCTCGCTATCGTCACCCTTGTCCACAACCCTGCCAAAAATGAACATTCCCAGCACAATTGCGACCGATACAACAAGAATCCAAACTACCTTCGCCGTCATTTAGTCACGCTCCTTCCGCCGATTCACACGAAAACACTCCCGAAAGAACCCCAGCAACATCCACCCGGAGACGCTGTCCCGATCACCATTCGCCGCGTCCTGCGCGGCAATCAGCGACGTCTCGCCCAAGCCACTCACGCGTTCCGACCGGCCCGAGAGGCCGACGGCGAGGATGCATCCAACCGAAAGAAGGGCCAGAACCGCCATGACCTTCGCACGGAAGACTCGCCGTGCGCGGCGAATCGAACCGACAAGCCGTTCTTCCATTCCCGAAGGCAACTGGGTCGCCCCAACGCTCCTTCGTACCTTATTCGTAAGAATCGAATCGATTTCACTCTCGTTCATGCACTCACCATCTCCTCTTTCTTTGACAGCCGCGCATAAAGCGCCGCTCGGGCATTGTAAAGGCGTGATTTGACCGTCCCCTCCGAGAGGTTCAGGATGCGGGCGATTTCTCCGATGGACAGGTCCTCAAAATAGCGCAAGACCACCACCTCCCGCAACGGTTCCGAAATGCCGCGAACGGCCGCCCGAACGGCATCCGAATCGCACGACTCCAGAACCGCCATGACGCTCGGTGAGCACATCTCGGGCAGGTCGCACGGAGCACCAACTGGGATGACCTCGGCCTTCCGCTTGCGAAGGTCCATCCGCCGAAAGTTCAGCATAATCACATAGAGCCAACTGAAGAAATCGGACTTCGGCTGATAAAGCCCAATCTTCTTGATGGCCTGGTCAAATGACTTGTAGACAAGCTCCTCCGCATCCGAGTCGTTCGGGCAAAGCAAAACCGCCGCGGCGAAAAGGCGGTTCCCGTACTCGGAAACGAGCCTCTTCGCCCCGCGTTCCCTGTCTTCTCTAATCGCCTGCCAGACTTCCATCGAGGGTACGAATCATCTACTCTTCTTTCTAAAGGGGTAAATGCCGACCCGATGAAAAAGGTTCACTCGAATTGGTAGCGTCAGTACGACCGTCCCTCACTTCGGGCAAGATAGTTGTCAATGGCGTGCTGGAGAACCCGCTCCCCACCCGGTGTCGGGTAGTTTCCGGTGAAATACCAGTCGCCCGTCGTCATCGGACACGCCTTGCGCAAGTTCGGCATCGACTGGAAGATGACGTCCACCTTGGCCTTCATCTCCGGGGGTGTCAGCAGCGCGGCAATGGCTTTCGAAAGTTCCGACAGCGGAATCGCCGCGTAGGCTGCACGGAGGGCATCGGGGTTGCGCGGCACATCGTCCCCGCGCAACTTCAGGAGCGCCTTGAAGGCAACAAGTTCGCCAAGGGACGACATATCAATGCCATAGCAGTCGGGATAGGCGATAGGCGGTGCCGACGAGACGACGACGATGCGCTTCGGGCCGAGGCGATCCAGCATCGGAAGAATCGCATTGCGCATCGTATTGCCACGGACGATTGAATCGTCCAGGACGACGAGCGTATCCACACCCGGCTTCACCAGCCCATAGGTGACATCGTAGACGTGCTTGTAGAACTCACGCCGTGCGGCGGCATCCGCAATGAACGTGCGGAACTTCGCGTCCTTGACGGCAATCTGCCCAAAGCGGACCGGTTGGCCCTCGGCAAGACCTTCCGTCCAAAGGGCCTCCAGAAGGCCGTGGAAGGCAACCTGAGCCGAATTCGGGATGTAGCTGAAGAACGTGTGCGCAAAGTCGTAGTTGACGGACTCCAGGATGGGCTTGGCAAGTGCCGCGCCGAGAGCCTTGCGCTCACGGTGAATATCCGCATCATTGGCCCGCGAAAAGTAGATGCGCTCGAAGACACAACTGCGCTTCTCGGCCGGTTCAAGAATCTTCTCGAACCGGACATCCCCTGCCGGCGAAACAATCATCGCCTCGCCCGGGACGAGTTCGCGGACATCATCCGTCCCACAATTGAACGCCGCCTGGATGGCCGGGCGTTCCGAGGCGGCGACGGCAACCTCGTCATCCACATAGCAATAGCCCGGGCGGATTCCATGTGCATCGCGAATCGCAAAGCTCCATCCGTCCGCCGTCATGCCACACAGGGTAAAGGCTCCGTCCAGGCGCGGCAAAAGTGAACGAAGTGCCGCGACCAGAACCTTCTCGCGGTCCTCCTCGCCCTTCATCTCGGCTTCCAGCATGCACGAGGCGAGCCACTCGCAGATGAGATAGCCGTCCGCCTGCGACTCGGGGAACTTGCCGATGTCGATATAGGCCTGGAACATCTCGTGCGTGTTCGTTAGGTTGAAGTTGCCCGCGAGGAAGAGCGTCCGCTTCAGGCGCGGCGACTTGTGGACGAACGGATGGCAGAAGCTGACGTCCCCCTTGCCGTACGTCGCATACCGAAGGTGTCCGAGGAACAAGGTCTCACCAAGAAATCGCCGACGGGCAATCTGAGACAAAAGATCCGCCAGCGGATTCTCCACGGCGGACTTCAGAATATGATAAGCGCTCGAACCTGGTTCGGGTTCGAGCGTGAGGGCGGCCGCACCGGCCCCATCCTGTCCGCGATTGTGCTGCTTCTCCAGCAGGAGCGAGAGCTTCGTCCCGCCAAAATCGGCAACCCCGTACTTCTCGCGGTAAAAGGCGACGCCCTTGCGCAAGCGCAAGAGCGTCACCGCACATTCGTGTTTGATTTGATCCGACATTCGGAACTCCAACACGCATTAGTACAGGAAGAGCATCTCCCGATACTTCGGCAGGGGCCACTTCTCGTCCGCGACAATCTTCTCCAGGTTGTCCACGGTCGTGCGCAGAGCCGTCATCGCCGAGAGAATCTCAGCAGGCTCGACCTTCGAAATCGCGGCCTCAAGTTCCGCGCACTGCGTCTTGATGGCATCCAGCCCCGCGCCCAGCTTCACGAGATCGTCGTGAACCGAAGCCGTGCCGGACGCGATGCCACTCGCATTCGCCTCGGCGAGTGCCGCGAGCGCCTCGCGATACTCGGCCTTGACGGCGGGCGTGACCAGCGTCCGTGCAATGTCGAGCGCACAGTTGCCCTCGATGACGACCTTGGTCGTGTAGTCCTCAAGCGCAATCTCGTAGCGCGACGCAAGCTCACGCGCACTGAACACGCCCGCCTTCTCGAAGACCGCGACATTCTCCTTCACGGCGAACGCCTTGAGCGCCTCCGGGGTCGTCGCCGCATTCGGCAGACCGCGCTTGGCGGCCTCAGCAAGCCAGTCGGCCTTGTAACCGTCACCGTTGAAGAGGATGCGCTTGTGGGTCTTGATGATGTCCTGCAGAATCTTCTGGAGGGTGGAGTGGAACGCGGCGGAATGCTTGCCAGGTTCGACCTTGCCGACGACACCCGCCTTCTCAAGTTCGCCCGCAATGCGATTGAACGCCTCGCCAACGATGGTGTTCAGGACGACATTCGGAGCCGAGCAGGAGGCCGATGAACCAGGCGCACGGAACTCGAACTTGTTTCCGGTGAAGGCGAACGGCGACGTACGGTTGCGATCGGTCGCGTCCTTCGGCAAGGCCGGGAGCGTGTCGACGCCGATCTTCATCATGCCGGCGTGTTTCGAGCGCTTCGGCTCACCCTTCTCCAACTGCGAGATGACATCCGCGAGCTGGTCGCCGAGGTAGATCGAGATGACGGCCGGCGGTGCCTCGTTCGCACCCAGTCGGTGGTCGTTACCAGCGCTCGCCACAGATGCACGCACGAGGTCGGCGTGCTTGTCGACCGCCTCGATGACAGCGCACAGGGTCGTCAGGAAGATGGCGTTCTGGTGCGGATCGTTGCCCGGATTGAGCAGGTTCACGCTGCCGTAGGCGACCGACCAGTTGTTGTGCTTGCCCGAACCGTTGATGCCGGCAAACGGCTTCTCGTGGAGGAGGCAGACGAGTCCGTTGCGGTCGGCGACCTGACGGAGAACTTCCATCACGAGCATGTTGTGGTCGCAGGAAAGGTTCAGCTCCTCAAACATCGGGGCCAGTTCGAACTGGGCCGGTGCGACCTCGTTGTGACGCGTCTTGGCCGGAATGCCGAGCCGCCAAAGCTCCTTCTCAACCTCGTTCATGAAGTTGAGGATGCGGGCCTTGATCGTTCCGAAGTAGTGGTCCTCAAGCTGCTGGTGCTTCGCCGAGGGCGCACCGAACAGCGTCCGCCCCGTCATCACGAGGTCGGGACGCGCCAGGTAGAACGCCTTGTCGATGAGGAAGTACTCCTGCTCCGGTCCGAGCGTAATCGTGACAGGCGCATCGTCCTTGCCGAAGCACTTCATCAGACGCTTCGTCGCCGTCGAGAGGTACTGCATCGAGCGAAGGAGCGGCGTCTTCTTGTCGAGAGCCTCGCCCGTATAGGCACAGAAGGCCGTCGGAATACAGAGCGTTGCACCGTTGCCATGGCGCTTGATGAACGCCGGCGAAGTCGGATCCCACGCCGTGTAGCCACGCGCCTCAAAGGTCGAACGGATGCCGCCCGAAGGGAAACTTGACGCATCCGGCTCGCCAACGATGAGGTTCTTGCCCGAAAAGGCCTGCACGGGCTGGCCGTCCTTAATTTCAAGGAAGGCATCGTGCTTCTCGGCCGTCGAACCCGTCAGCGGCAGGAACCAGTGGGTGTAGTGGGTCGCGCCGCGATCCATCGCCCAGTGGCGCATCGCATGGGCAACTTCGCCCGCAATCGAAGGGTCGAGCGGCTGGCCG
Source organism: Verrucomicrobiota bacterium (assembly GCA_050874585.1). Classification (GTDB taxonomy): domain Bacteria; phylum Verrucomicrobiota; class Kiritimatiellia; order RFP12; family UBA1067; genus UBA1067. Next base: position 83,826 of record JBNMKZ010000001.1, read on the forward strand.
CCGTCAATCGTCGCAAGGAGCTTCTTGCAGGTATCCTTTGAGAGGTACTTCTTCATCGTCTCACGCGTGAAGACATCCTCGGCGTAGGCGATGTCCTTGTCTTCAACCGCCGTCGCCGCGCAGGGTTCCGGGGCCTTGAGCGCCGCAACGCTCTTCGTCGCGGCCAATCTGGCGCAGTTGCTCATCTTCGTTATCCTTTCGATTCACCGTCCGAACCAATCGAACGGCTCACGCCAAAGCAAAAGCAGAAGCCGTGCCAACGGCACGTTTAAGGCTGCCACCCACATGAGGAAACGCCGAACTGAACCAAAAATGTAAACCCCTTCCGCGTCCTTTACACAGGACGCACAACATACGCACGCCGCCTATCGCCGCATGGAAAAGGCTGCCAAAAGGATGGCCACAAAGCCACAAACGGCCCACAGGTCGGGAACCTGTGCAAAGAAGACAAACCCGAGAAACGAGGTGAAGATGACATTTGAATAGTCGAAGACGGCGATTGACCGTGGCTCCGCCCAGCGGTAGGCCGCCGTCACGCCGAACTGCCCAATCGCCGCGCCGCAGCCCGCCCCCAGTAAAATTAGTAGCTGCGCGACCGTCATCGGGGTGTAGTCAAAGAAGACGAACGGCAACGCGGCAAGGCATGAGAATGCACTGAAAAAGAGGACAATGACGGAACCTTCCGTTCCCAATCGTCCGAGCTTGTGCACACAGGCGTAGGCAAAACCGGCACCGATTCCGCCTATCAGTGCCCAAACGGAAGGCCCGTGCAGGTCGGTCGGCTTCATGACGAGAACCGCCCCAAGAAAGGCCACCACGAGGCAGATCGCCTGCCGCCGGGAGACGCGCTCCCCCATCACAAGCCAGGCGAAGAGGACCGTAAAGAATGGAGCTGTCTTGTTGAGCGTCATTGCCTCCCCGAGAGGAATGCGCGACAGCGCGTAGAAATTCGCAAAGATGCCGACCGTTCCGGCAAGACTCCGAAGGATGAGGTAGAACCACTGCCGCCCCGAAAGGCGACCGATTGTCGAAACGATCGTTCCCGACGGCTCGTGCTGACGCACAAAGACAAACCCGGCGATGAGAAGCGCAATGGCATTGCGGAAGAAACTCTTCTGAAAACTCGAAAGCCCCGCCCCGTAGTCATCACACAGGCGCACGAAGAACGCCATCAGTGCGAAGCCGAAGGAACTGACCAGAATGCAGGCAATTCCCCGCAGACGATTGCCCGATCCGCTCATTCCTCGAAATCGAGCGAAGGAGCGACATCCAGCGCAAACGCCGCTGCACCCGTCTTGTTCCGCCGATAGTAGGCAAGCCCGGCAATCATTGCACCATTGTCTCCGCAGTACTTTGGCTTGGCCATCAGGAGCCGCACACCGGCACGTTCCGCCACCTGTGCAAGGACCGTCCGAAGTCGGGAGTTCAGCGACACGCCACCGCCGACAATCAGCGCCCGGTAGTTGCGACGACGCAGGGCATGCGCCGTACGGTCGGCCACGACCTGCACAATCGCCTCCTGATACGAGGCGACGATGTGCGGAATCTCACCCTCCACCGCGAGTTTCTCGGCACCCCCGTGCTGCTGGACATAGCGCAAAAGCGCCGTCTTCAGCCCGGAGAAGGAGACGCAGAGATCGGCATCGAGTCCAGCCAGGGCCGTCACACCCTCACGCGGCCGTCCCTTCGGAAACGGCAGCAGGTTGGCAAGCCCGTACTCCTTTGAGATTCTGTCCACCTTCGGCCCGCCCGGATAGCCCAGTCCCAAGAGCTTAGCCGCCTTGTCGAACGCTTCACCGGCGGCATCGTCAAGCGTCTGCCCCACAATTGCATACTTGCCGTAGGCTGGCAGGTCGAGCCAGGTAGTGTGCCCACCCGAAATGGCCAGTCCAAGCGCCGGCATGAAGTCATGCGGATCCAGAGCGGGAACCGTTGCCTCATCGGTGGCATCCACGAGAAACGGTGTGTGCAGGTGGGCCTCGATGTGGTTGATGCCAATCAGGGGAATCCCCATCGAAAGCGCCAGCCCTTTCGCCGCGTTCAGTCCAACCGTCAGCGCCGGGGAAAGGCCTGGGCCATATGTGACGGCCACAGCATCAATCTTCTCATCCGAAACGCCGCGGAACTGCTCAATCGCCGTACGGATGACCTCGCTAATCTTCTCCACGTGCGCACGGGACGCAATCTCAGGAACAACACCCCCGTACGGCACATGCAGGGGAATCTGCGTGTAGACCACGTTGGAAAGAACCGTCCGCCCATCCTTCACGACGGCCGCCGCCGTCTCGTCACAACTCGTCTCGATGCCAATGATGTTCATCTCTTACTCTTCTGCTACGCTTAATCCCAGAACTTCCACCACGAGCGTTCCTTCGGCTTCACGCCGCCCGAGTCCCGGTACAGTTCCCGAATTCGATTCGTTCCGGCCGTCTCGGGATCCTGCACCAGTTCGCGGCGATTGAAGTCGATTCCCGCCGGCACGGACCAGAATTCGCTGCGGATGAAATTGTCGGGATCCACCCGGTGCAGGACGACGACTTCGCCCGTCGGCATGATGGAAATCACGGGCTTCGTAATCTTCATCATCTCGCCGAGATCGACCGTCATCCACTTCCGGTCGCTCGTGCCCGAATCCCGCGCCGTCAAGAAGAGGTGCTCGCGTCCACCACGACTCCAGGTCAACAAGTCAAACTCACGCCGAAGCCCCATGTGGTTCGAGAACATCTGCAAGGCACCACCGATGCGCATTCCCGGGACAATGTCAAACGCCCGCATCTGCCCCTCGAAGCGCGTCCCGGCATGGACGAGTACGGGGCGGGCCAAGTAGCGACCCGGTGTGCGCAGCCCGTAGTAATCCGCAAGGAAAGTCTCCAGTTTCTGTCCCTCGTTCGGCTTCAGGTAAAAGGGCGAGACATGGGCCGTATCCGAAATCCGCTGCAACTGGCTGCGATCAGAGGAACGGAAAACCTCGATAAACAGGCGATCCGGCGAATCCTTGCGTCCGACGCTGACGGTCACCGGCGAGACATTGACAACGTCAACAACGCCGCGAACGCGCTCCCCGACGACACTGTCACCAAAATCCAATCGAAGGTCGACGGTAATCTCACTCGCCGGCTCTGCCGATGCTGTCGTCGTCAACAAGGCAACGGCCAATCCACAAAGTCCCGACCTGGCAATTCGTGCAAACATCAGTCTCCAACCTCCAACTTGAGTCCGTCATAGGCCGGCTCGACACCGGGCGGAAGTTTCCTCAGCCACTCCTCATGACTGAAATCGTGGCACATGTGCGTCAGATAGGCCCGCTTCGGGCCAATACGCTTAATGTAACCAAGCGCATCAGCAAGGCTGAGATGCGTCGGATGAAACCTCTCGCGCAGGCAGTTGAGCACGAGCACATCCACACCCTTCATTTTGGCAATCGTCTCGTCCGGAATCGTGTGGCAGTCGCTGATGTACGCCAACTTGCCGTCAATCAGATATCCACAACAAGGAAAGCCATGCTCGACAACAAGGCGTTCGACCGTCAGCCCGCCAATCGAAAATGGTTCGGCATTGTCCACAAAATGAATCATCGGGCGAAAGAGACCAAGCGCATTCGCCGTCTCCCCGATGTACGGAAAGATGCGGTGCATCTGCGCAATCGTCTCCTGCATCGCAAAGCAACGCATCGTCGCCCCCACAATCCGGAAGTTCCGACCATTCGCCCCCGGCTCATCCGGCGCGCAGGGGACAGTTCGCCCGTTGATGGTATTGAAACGGCGGACATCGTCAAAGCCCGCCACATGATCCATGTGCGCATGGGTCAGCACAACGGCATCCACCTTGTCAATTCCGTACTCAATTGCCGCGAGGCGCATTTCAGGTGGCGTATCAATTAAAAAACCGACACGATCCGTCCGTACATAGGCCCCGCACCGCCGACGCATGTCCCTCGGGTCGGACGACGTGCAGACCGGGCACGAGCACCCGATCTGCGGCACGCCGACGCTCGTTCCCGTCCCCAGGAATCTGAAGGAGAACTTCACGCCTTCTTTTCCGGCATCTTGCCCGTGGTGAAGTACTGCTCGACTTCCTCAAGCGTCCGACCCTTCGTCTCGGGCAGGAAGAACGCCGCCGTGATGAAGTAGATGACCGTGAAGCCGGCAAGGACAAAAAAGACCGTGCCGTTATCGTTCGTCGCCGCGCACCACTTCGGGAAGACCGTGGCAATGCCAGCCGAAACACCCTGGTTGATGATCATCGCAATTGCCATGCCATTGGCGCGGATGCGCGTCGGCATCAGTTCGGTGAGTGCCAGCCAGACGCAAACGCCCGGTCCAACCGCATAGAAGCCAATGAACATGAAGAAGAAGACTGTCGCGAGAACGCCCGTCGTCAACGACGCGGCAACCCATCCCTTCGAAATGGCGAGGAAGATGGCACCCACACCACAAAGCCCGATGATAATGCCGCTCGTACCCAGTTTCAGGAGGAACTTGCGTCCCTTCTTGTCCACGAGCGCACAGGCGACGACCGTCATCACACAGTTCACGATCTTGATGGCAACATCCGAAATGTTTGCGAATGCACCATGCATGCCCGTCTTCTGGAAAATCGTCACCGTGTAGTTCAGCACGGAGTTGATGCCCGTCGTCTGGTTGCAGGCGAGAATCACCACTGCGAGGATGAACGGAATGACATACTTCTTCTGAAGGAGCGTATCCGTTGCAGCCGCGTTCTTTGCCTTCTCGGCAGCGGCGGCCTCGTCGGCAGCAATCATCTCGTCAAGAATCTCCTTTGCCTTCGCCTCACCGTTATTCGCCGCGAGAGAGGCAAGCGCCTCATCCTTGCGTCCCTTGCGATAGAGCCAACGCGACGACTCCTTCAGTTTGAATGCACCGACGAAGAGGATGAATCCGGGAATGCACGACAGGAGGAAAATCAACTGCCACGCATGCTCCCATGACCGCACAACTTCCGCCGGGAACCAGCTTTTAATCTGTGCAAAAGTCACCCGCTTCATATCGGCAATCTTCTTGCCGTCCTTATCCAACTTCGGCTTTGGCTGACCTGCTTCATCAAGAATGTAAACGGGCGTTTCATCCTCATTCCAGACCAATTCGCCCTTCTCATCCTTCTGCTGCTCGTAAACGATGATGTTGTTAGCTATCGCCTTGGCATCGACAGCCCCCTTTGCATCACCGAACAGGCAGGTAATCGCAAAGCCGATTACCGCCACAAACACGAGACCAATCGTGAGCAGGAGCTGGAACATACCCGTCCCCTTGCCACGCGAATTGGCATCCAAGCACTCGGCAAGATACATCGGAACGATGACGCCGAAAAGACCCGCCGCCGCGCCCTGCAAGGCACGGCCACAGACCATCATCCAGAAGTTCCCGCCTTCGAAGAAACCCGAAGCACAGATGACGGGAATCGAAATCAGGAAGAGAAGTGCCGAGGCGATAATCATGCGCTTGCGCCCAAACCACTCGGCAAACAGCCCCGCAACGAGCGAGGACGGAAGCGACCCCCACAACGCCATGCCGACGATCCAGCCAATCTGGTTCTGATTGAATGTTGAAGTTCTCTCAATGTATGGCAAGGCTGCGGCAATTACGCCGACATCCACGCCGTAGAGGAGGCCGCCCAGCCCCGCCATAATGAGCAAAAACTTCGCATACCCTTTGACCGTCATTATTTTGTCCTCCGAATTGCCTGTTTGAAATCGCCGCTACCGCCCGAAACGGGCGCAGAAATATCCGCGTCAAGAACCTCGACCTGCTCGGAATCAATCCAAAACTTGATCTTACGGCCCCGAACAACCTGATCCTCGACCTTTGACTCGTCACGAATCTCCGCCGGACGCTCCGTCCAACCGTACAGGACGACCATTCCCCCCTCCTTGTAGTAAGAGACTTTCGATCCGTAGGCGCGGCGCGTCTCATTTGTCATCGCGACATTCCCGATGGCAACAATGCGCCGAAGGTCATTCGTTCCAGATGTAAACACATAGGCCTTGTCCGCATGAAGCTGATACTGCTCGTCATCCACATAGACATTCTTGTCAAAGAAAATGACACCCTCCTTGCGGTCGTAGTAGGTCGTGGCGGATGTAATCCGCGCCGGACGCCCCGTGAGGGCCTTCGCCTCCTCTTTCGGCACAACGCGTTCAAGCCGTTCGCGGCGTTCACGCTCCTCCGCCAACTTGCGCGTCAATTCCTCGTTCTGCTCTGCCAAGTCGGTGTTCTTCGCTTCAAGAATTCCGCCGCGTGTCTCCAACCGCTGGTTTTCTTCTTTCAGCTTCTCAACCGCCGCGACATCCTGAACCACCTTCTCAACGATGCTTGTCACGGGACGCTCAACCTCAACCAGTCGCTCGACCGTATTGGTCATGACGTGCTCGACGACAACCTCAACTGGTTTCTCCACGATTCGCTCGACAACATTGGTCACCGGCCGCTCCACTTCGCGCACCTTTTCGACCAAGTTGGTGACGACCTTCTCAACAGTCACTTCAACGGGGCGTTCCACGACATTGGTCACGACGACGGGCGGCACAACTACCGCTGCACGCCGCTCAACGGTCACCTTCGGGGCCGAATAGCCCCGTTCGAGTACGGACGGTTGCCGCGCCGGCTTGGGCTCTTCGGGCGGCAGAAGGTCAAAGAGGTCAAGCCCCTCAGCAAAGACAGGCGTTGCCAGACCAATTGCAAGAAAACAACAGAATACATTCAGGCCCATGGTTCAATATCCTTTAGGAGCGGATGCTTCAGGTCCTTCTCGCTCAGGAGAAAGGGCCTGCCCGGATTCGGATACTCAATTCCCAACGCCGGGTCGTCAAACTTCAGCCCCCGTTCCGAGGCCGGATTGTAGAAATTGTCACACTTATAGGAAAAAATCGTCTCGTCCTCCAAGACAACAAATCCATGGGCAAACCCACGCGGAATGAAGAACTGCCGCCCATTCTCGGATGTCAGCTCGCAGGCAACGTGCCGACCGAATGTCGGACTTCCCTTGCGAATGTCAACGGCGACATCCCAGACCGCCCCGCGAATCACCCGCACAAGCTTCGCCTGGGCGAATTCTCCCGCCTGCCAGTGAAGTCCACGCAAAACGCCGCGCGAACTCATAGACTCGTTGTCCTGAATAAAGTCAGCACAAATCCCTGCCTCGCGATAACGCCGAACACTGTACGTCTCTTGAAAGCTTCCCCGCGCATCACGGAAGATTTGCGGTTCGACAATCTTGACGTCCGGAATTTCAGTTGGTCTGACTTGCATGGCAGGGATTATACCATATATTACTTGCTGATGCCGAAGCGGTACTCCGTGCGACTACGGAAGGTCTCGCCAGGGCGGAGAACCGTCGACGGGAACTCGGGATGGTTCGGTGAATCAGGGTAGTGCTGGGTCTCAAGTGCCACGCCCGCAAACGGACAGAGCGTCTTCCCGGCCGCCTTGGCCGCCAAATTCGTCGTCATGTTCTGCGCCCCATACATCTGGAGACACGGCTCGGTCGTCCAGATTTCGAGTGCCCGACCCGAAAGTGGATCGCGCATACGAGCCGCCGGACGCAGGTCGCCCATCTTCCCGCGAAGGACAAAATTGTGGTCATACCAGTTGTCCATGGGGGCAAAGGCCTTCTCGGCGACCATCAACCGAGCCTTCGCACCAATCTTGCGCATCACGGTGAAGTCAAGCCCCGTCCCCTTGACAGGCGCATTTTGAGTGGGAATCAGCCCCGCATCCGTCTGCGTATACTCGTCCGCAAAAATCTGCAGCTCCTGATCCAGCACATCACCACTCGACTCTCCGGCAAGATTCCAATAGGAATGGTGCGTCAGGTTGAGGACGGTCGGCTTATCCGTCGTTGCCTCATAGTCGATTGTCCAGCGGTTGTCCGCGCTCACGCGATAGGTCACCGTCGCCGTCACCGTTCCTGGCAACCCCATCTCACCATCCTTCGAGACGTAGGCGAAAGCGATGCCCGTCTCCTTTTCCGTCGAGAAGGGTTCCGCCTTCCAAATCTTCGTATCCCAACCTTCCGGGCCACTGTGCAGGTTGCAGTGCCGCGCCGCCTTGTCCTCATTGATCGGCATCTGGTACTTGACACCGTCCAGGGTAAAAGTCCCGTTGGCGATGCGGTTGCCAAAACGTCCGATGATTGTACCCGCGGAGAAACCGTTCCGCTCGTATTCGCCCGCCGTATTCCATCCAAGCGTCACATCTGCCAAATTGCCGAACCGATCTGGGGCATAGGCACGCACGAGACGTCCGCCATAGTCCGAGACATCCAAGATGAGACCATTTCCACTTTCAAGACGCCAGATATGCGTCTCGCGGCCATCTGAAAGCGCACCAAACGGTAAAGGGCCCGAAACGGAAACCGCCGCCTGAGCCGACGATCCGACCAACAAGCCCGTCAAAACGGAAAAAGCAAGCATCAATCGTTTCATAACGCTTATTTTAGCATTTCCGTGGAAGGGCTGCAACCGACCAAGGCATCCCGCACATGTGCCTAACATTCCTACCTGCAATTCAGACGCGCCCTAACTGGAACTTTTCTGAGTTCTACCTGCAACTCGAAAATGTTCCAGTTGGCAGGCACAGCGTTCAAAACGCCGCGTCAGGAGGCGACCTCCGAAGAGCACGAACTTCTGCCGCGCACCTGCATCCCTTCCTATGGAATCGACTCCCACGAACTCGACTTCCAGCCCCAAGTGAAAGGTGTCGTACGCGTCGGGCCAGACGACAACTGGACGTTGGTAAGAACGAGATTTGTCACGGACTGCACCTCCAATGGATTTGGCGCGGCAATTTTACCAGTTACATTCTCAAGACGCATATTCACAAGCGGCGTTTCCGCCGTCCCCTTGAGGACAATTGGCTTGGCGGCCTCAATGCGTAGATTCTTCAATGTGACATTCCCGAATTCGCCAAGCGTAATCGAAGGCTCAACATTGAAGAAGATTGGCGATCCCCGAACGACAATGTCACAATCCTCAACCACCAGATTGGACATTCGGCAACTTCCCCGCGTCCCTTCCTGCAGATAATGCAGCGGATGTTGAGAAAGAATGCCATTATTCCCAGAAATGCGCAACTTGTGAAAGTAACCATTTCGAATCGTTCCATCCGATGGACACCCCAAGCGAATGGCCTGACAGGAACTATCAAGTGAGCAATTCACGACCTCAAGGTCTTCGCACAGATCCGAATCCCCATCGGGACTGCGATTGGCGCGCATCACGATGCAGTCATCCCCCGTCACAATCGTGGAATCGGCAACCCGCATCCGCTTGCACCCGTCGAAATGGATTCCATCGTTGTTAATCATCCGCTGGTCTCCAACGATTGTGATGCCGCGAACATCGATATCCTCACACATCCGAAGCCAGAATGTCCACCCGGGGCTGTCCTTAAATGTCACGCCTGAAAAGCGGATTTTTCGGCATCCCCAGAACTGCACCATGCGTGTACGGGGATGCGCAGGCTTGCGGAAGTGTTCCCCCGGCGGAACATTCCGATCATAGAACAAGGGACCCTGTCCATCAATCGTTCCTTCACCCGTAATGGAGACATTTTCACCTCCCAAGCAGACAAGGAAGGCCTTTTTCGAGCGCTCAGGTGCCTTTTTGATGCGTGGATCATCAATGTCATCGTAGTCATCGGGCAAGGCAGACCCCCGAAGCACCGCGTTCTTGGCCAAGTGAAGATCGACACCACTGCGCAAGTAGATTGTGGCGCTCTCATAGAGTCCGTTCGTCAGCGTGACGCGTCCGCCCCCCTCCTTCGAAACAGCATCAATTGCCCGCTGAATTGCCGCGCCCGTCTTTTCAAGAACCACCAACTCGCGCGCCTGACAGAAGAGCCCAGCAATTCCAACTACAATCAAAAATAACAATCGCATCGCATCATCTCACTTTCGCTCATTTCACAGACTCAAGTCGTTCAAGCAAAGGACGAATGAACGACTCGTCAACTTCCATTCCCAAGTGGATGGTCGGTTTATTACCACCATGAAAATCGCTACCCGCTGATGTCAAGTAGCCGAGCCTCAGCGCGATTCGCGTGAATTCAATGTTCTCCTGCGTGGTATTCGCCTGATAAACCGACTCCACACCATCCAAGCCAACCTCCCGAAGACGCGCCAATTCTCGCGCCGCCTTCTCATAGTCCGGGCCAACACATTTCCAGTCCTTCTCCCAGTACTTGGGATGCGCCATGATGGTCAGCCCCCCCGCCTCGTGAATCACCCGAAAAGAGTCCTCCTGGGAGGGATGCCAGCGGTCTTCATAGCAACGCGTTGCCGGTGGCGAAAGCGGTGTCAAATAGTTTTCAAACGCCGTTTTGACATCGGACGCATACTGGTGGTCGACCAACCATCGGGCGAAATGCGGACGGGCAAGAACATCCCCATGCGCATAAGAGGCGATATCATCCGCCTCAATTTCAATGCCAATCCGAGCAAAATTCTCCCGAATGCGCTCGTTTCTTGCATTGCGTCCCTCAAGGACGCGCTGAAGAAAGTTTCGAAGCCCCGGATGGCGCGGATTCACGCCAATTCCAAGAAGATGGAACTTGTCAAATCCAGCCCCAGGTTCAATTGACAATTCGATCCCAGCAAACCGCCGCACGGGTTCTTCTTCAGCCAATGGTTCGTCCAAGAACTCTTCAACGCCATCGCAGTTGTCATGGTCCGTCAGGGCCATTGCCCTGAAGCCCCGTCCTCTACGGGCGAGGTCGCCCGGCGAAAATGTGCCATCACTCGCCGTTGAATGGACGTGAAAGTCAACCAGCATGAATCGCCTCGGACAGAAGATTGACCCAAGCCACCAGCCTCTCGCGCGTGTCGCATTCGACGATCAGCCTCAGATACGGCTCCGTATTCGACTTCCGCACATTAATCCACCCTTCGGCGTACTCAATGCGAATACCATCCATCTCACTGCGCGAAAGTTCCGTCGGCAGGTTGCGACGAGCCGCCGCGAGGACACGTCCAATGGCAGCCTCCTTATCCTCAACCTTAAAATTCAGCTCACCCGAATTGGCATAACGACCACAAATCGACGCCATCATCTGGGAGAATGACACTCCCTTCGATTTCGCCTTCGCAATCTCACCAAGAATGCGCAAGGCCGCCAGCACGCCCGAATCGCACCCGAAGAATTCCTTGAAGTAGTAATGCCCCGCCAATTCGCCACCACAAATCGCGTCAATCTGACGCAAAATCGGCTTGGCAAACGCATGGCCGACCGGGACCATAACAGGTTCGCACCCAAGTTCGCGAATCGCCTCAATCGATCCGCGCGAAGTCCGAACGTCGTGTATGACTTTCGGATGTTCCCGCCGTGCATCCAAACCCATGACATTCAAGGTCGCCTTGGCAACCACAGGAACCAAATAGTCAGGCTGGACAAATTCGCCGCGCTCATCAACGAACATACAGCGATCCGCATCCCCATCAAAAATGACGCCGCAATCAAGCCCCCGCTCCCGCACGAGTGAGGCAATTTGCTCCCGCGCCTCGGCCTTCAGCGGATTCGGCGCATGGCAGGGAAAGCGTCCATCCAATGCATCGTTGATTATCACCGCACCTGGGAAAAGCTGCCGCGCCAGGATGGAAGACATCCCATTCGAGCAATCCACCGCGTACTTAAGACCAGCCGATTCTGCCAAGACTGGCCCATGCTCCCGTTGCCAGGCAAGATACCGCGAAAGGCCATCCAATTGGCGGACTTCGGACGGTTTTCCAAGGACAGGCCCGTCTGCCGCGCCGCCACTGACAATTCGCTCCACCTCATTCAGCCCATCCGCATAGCCAACCGGAAGTGCCGTTCGCTTTGAGACCTTGAGACCATTGTCCGTTGGCGGATTATGGGAGGCCGTAATCATCACCGAGCCATCAAAGCCATCCTCCGCCGTAAAGAAATAGACCATTGGCGTGGTACAGAGTCCAAGATCCGTTACCTCTGCACCCGAATCCATCAAGCCTCGCAGAAGAGCCTCATGGACAACTGGCGAACTTTCGCGGCAGTCACGCCCAATCAACCAACGCCCACCCCCAACAACACGCGGCAATGCACGGCCGACGCCATAAACAGTTTCGGGGCCAAAATCGGCCCCGAACGTCCCGCGCATGTCATAGGCCTTGAAAAATCCCATGGCAAACCGTTCCTTTCCGCTTACTTGAGCAAATCGCCCGCATCCTTCTCAAGTTCGGCCTTCGCTTCTGGGTCGGTATTCTTCTCCGCCTCATCAATCGCCGCCAGATAGTGAGCCTTCGCTTCGGCACGAAGCGAGGCCGAAAGATTCGTGTTTCCAAGGTCTGCGGCAAGTTCGGACATGCGCTTCTTATTGCGGGCAAGAAGACCGTTCTTCGTCCATGTAATGCCCGTGCAGGGATCGGCCTCGCCTTTCGCATTCTCATCATTGACAAGGGTCTCGACAAAGATGCCAAACTGCTCAAGAGCCGTCGCCTTATCCCCATTCTTCAGTGCGGCATGGGCACGAATCTTCGCCTTCGCGCCCGACTTCCACGTCTCGCTGTAGTCAGGCAACTCGTCAATCAGGTTCGCGGCCTTCTCATACTCGCCAATGAGAAAGGCACCATCAAGACGACGCTCGAAAAGCATGCGCGCCATGTCAGGGCTACATTTCTTGGAGACTTCCTCCATCTCGGCCAGGACACGCCGGAGCTCCTCGCAGGCCGCCACATCGGGCGAACCATCCCCAGCCTCCTTGTAATACGTGCGCAGACACTGCGCACCCGCCTTGTCCGCCTCCGCACGAACACGATCCGTATACCGACGATAGCCGAAGATCGCCGCGACGGCAACAAGGATGACAACGAGAACAATGCCAACGAGTGTATTTTTTTTCATGGCGATATTGTACCACAATCTTTGGCAATTTGTCTTCGCAAATCTTCAATCTTCTCAAATTTTCTTTCGCCGCGTATGAACCGAACCATCTCCACAGATGCCGAATCACCCAACTGCGGCCATTCACCTTCGACCTTTTCGAGGATATGCACCTCAAGCATTGGCTCGGACCAGGCCATTTGCCCCATCGTTGGCGCAAGCCCAAAATTGGCAATTGCCCGCCGTTCCAGAAGCCGAACCTCGTATACACCATGCGGCGGATGTTGCAACCCGTCCCCGATTCGGACATTGACTGTCGGAAAGCCAATCTGCCGCCCCATGCCCTTGCCGCGCACAACCGTACCGCGCATCTTCCAGGAATGGCCCAGCATCGCATTCACCGCCTCAATCCGTCCCTCTGCAATTGCAGCTCGGATACGCGTCGACGAAATGGGCAAGCCCTCGTAGTCCGCATACGAAACAACTTCTGCGTCAATTCCGTGCGCCCTTAGGTACGCGGCATTTCCAACGCCCCCTCGGCCGAAATTCCAGTTTCCGCCGCAATAGACCTTACGTTCCCGCACATACTGCCTGATGAAGTCATCCGGGGAAAGTGCGGCGAGTACCGGCGTAAACTCAAGTGCGCGTACATCCTTGACACCACAGGCCGCAATAGCCGCAAGGCGCTCCTCGGTGGACATAATGAGCCGCGGAGCACGGTTTGGCGCCAGAACTGAAAGCGGATGGTTCCGAAAGGTCAGAACAGCCGAGGCCCGGGCAAGGATCGCCTGATGCCCCCGGTGCACACCATCAAAGAAACCTACCGCAAGGCCGTCGCGAGAGGTTTCACACATGTCGCAAAATCCTTGATGTCCGTCTCAAGCAGACGATCAAATGCAATTGAATCGGCAACATCAAAACGTCCGACTTTCGTACGGCGCAAAGTCTCAAGACAAGCCCCGCATCCGAGTGAATCGCCAAGATCGTTGACCAATGTCTTCACAAGAAGACCCTTCGTGGACACAACCTCAAATCCAACGGTTGGCGGATTGAACGATGTCACATCGAAGCGATAAACGTGCGCCATAAACGGCTTGTGAGCCCCCGTGTTGGCAATCTCATAGAGGGCCGAACCTTCACGCCGCACACTGCAGAAGGAACTCTCCGTCTGAAAGACATCCCCCCGGAACTCCGGAAGCACCGCCTTCAGTGCCGTCTCATCGGGAAGCGCGGCAGTTCCCTCACAGGAAACCTTTTCTCCCTGAATGTCATGCGTATTCGTCTTGAGGCCAAGACGGAGCGTCCCGACATAGGCCCGATCGGCCCCCATGACATCGCCCACATACCGGTTTGCCCCATTAATTAGAAGAACAAGCAACCCCGTCGCAGCCGCATCAAGCGAGCCGCCATGCCCGACCTTGACGAGATTGAACTTGCGCTTGACGGACTTCACCACGGTTGAAAAGGCTATACCGGCCGGCTTGTCGACGAGCAAGAACCCGTCCAAATCCTCCAACATTCGCAATTGCGTCAGATTGGCCATCGTTTAGTTCTCCCCATCAGTGGATATTCCCTCGGCTCGGATGGCTCTTCGCCTTCGGCTTCTCAAGCTTGAGAAATGTCGCGAACTTGAGGGCTTCGGCCGGGATTTCATCTCCCGTCGTATCGGGCATATCCTTCAGGTCTGGGGCCTCGGCGTGCGTATGGTGAAACTTTGTCTTCGGATTGACAATCGTGCGAAGAGCCGTCTTGAATTCATCGAGGCCGTCCCTCGTTGCGCACGAAACGGCGATGGGGCGAACCCCCGTCTCACGGACGAACCGTTCAAGGTTTTCCTTCGAGACTTCCGCATCCATCTTATTGGCAACAACCAGTGTCGGACGCTCCGCGAGTTCAGACGAATACTCGTCGATTTCCTTCTTCAGGACCTCATAATCCGTCCACGGCTCACGCGCATCCGTCCCCGCCATATCAATGACGTAGACAAGGACTTTCGATCGTTCAAGGTGCTTCAGAAAGGCCAGGCCAAGCCCGACGCCTTTTGCCGCGCCTTCAATAATGCCTGGCACATCCGCCATACGAACCTTCGCCCAGTCGTCGTAGATAATCGTCCCGACTACTGGATTCAATGTCGTGAACGGATAGCTCGCAATCTTTGGCGTTGCGGCAGACAGGACGGAAAGGAGCGAACTCTTGCCCGCATTTGGGAAGCCAAGAAGTCCCGCGTCGGCAATTGTCTTCAGCTCAAGGCGCAGGCGCTTTTCCTCAGGCTCGCCACCGGGCGTATGCTCCGTCGGCGCCTGATTGACGGACGACTTGAAGTGGACATTTCCGAACCCACCAGCCCCACCTTTCGCCACAATCACGCTCTGCCCCGGCTCTGTAATGTCGGCGATGAGCTGATCCGTCTCTACATCGTAGACTTCAGTCCCCAGCGGCACAGGGACAATCAAGTCCTTTCCGCGTTTGCCATACATCTTCTGCCCCTGGCCAGGAGCTCCATCCTGCGCAAAGCAACGCGGTTCATAATAGAGGGAGAGAAGCGAATTGATGTGCTCCGAAGCCTTGAAAATCACATCGCCGCCCCGACCGCCGTCGCCACCATCCGGCCCGCCGAACTCAACGAGCGCTTCACGCCGCATGGACATCGCACCATCCCCACCGCGCCCTGACCGAACCTGAACTTCCACCTGGTCAATGAATGTCTTCGCCTTCATCGTATCCCCTTTCACATCATTGGGCCACGCGATTTGCGATTGCCCGCCTGAGCGTCAGGGGATCGGAATAGGCGATTCCCGAATCGACCGGCAGGCCAAACGCCAGCCGAGTAATCGAAACGCCAGTCCCCTTCAGCAATTCTGCCACATACCCAGCGGTGGCATCACCGTCCATATCGGTCGACAGTGCCAGAAGCACCTCCCGGATACCTTCCGTTCGCACCCGCTCGACAAGCTCATGAAGACGGAGTTTCTCCGGTCCCATTCGCCGCGCCGGGGACAACTTGCCGCCGAGCGCATGGTATCGCCCATGAAACGCGCCCGAAGCCTCAATGGGCAACACGTCAGCCGGTTCCTCAACCACGCAAATGACCTGCCCTTCCCGCGTCGCGTCCGTACACAGCACACACGGATTGCAATCGTCCGTGGTGAACGCCCCGCAGCGTGAGCAACACCGCACATGATTCCGCGCCTCCGTCAACGCGGCAACCAAAGGATCCGAAAGCCGACCTGGCTCACGAACAAGCGCAAGTGCCGCCCGCGCGGCAGAGCGGCGTCCGAACCCCGGCAACCGCGCCAGGCACTTCTCCAGCTCGTCAATCGGCTTCAGCATCGCCCATTACGGCTCCTCGGCTCACTTACCGAAGAGTCCGCCCATTCCGCCGCTGGCCTGCATCATCTTGGCCATCTCGCGCTGAGTCGTCTCACGCGCCTTCTTGATGGCTCCGTTCACCACATTGAAGAGCATCGTCTCAAACCGCGCCGGCTTACCAGCCTTCACCTCATCGTAGGCAGACGGCTCGATGACGATCTTGTCAATCGACATATCGCCCTTCGCCACGACCGTAATGCCGCCGTTCGAATACTCGGCGGTAATCTTCTTGATTTCGGCCTCAATGCGCTTCGCTTCCGACCGCATCCTCATCGCCTCACGAATCTGATCCATCATTCCCATGACAACAAACCTCTATCTTTCCTTTGATTGGTTTACGACCCAACGGACACTTAGGCAAACGCCTCGCCCGAAAGTTCCTCAAATGCCTTGATGTAAATCTCCCGCGTCCTTGCAATGACGTCATCCGGCAAGACCGGGCCCGGCGGCTGGTGGTTGAACTGAATTGAATCAAGCCAATCGCGCACGAACTGCTTGTCGAGCGAGGGCGGGTTCGACCCAACCTTGTAGCTGGCCTCGGGCCAAAAACGCGACGAGTCAGGCGTCAGAACCTCATCTGCAAGGATGAGCGAGCCATCCGCATCTCGGCCAAACTCAAATTTCGTATCGGCAATGATAATCCCATGCTTGCGAGCGTGGTCGGCCGCCTTCGTATACAGGCCAATTGTCGCATTCTTCAAGGCCTTCGCGAGATCGCTTCCGACGAGTTTTTCCGTCTCGGCATAGTTTATCGCCTCATCATGGTCGCCAATCGCCGCCTTTGTCGTCGGCGTAAAGAGAACCTCATCAAGACGCGAGGCATTTTCATAGCCATCGCGGAGCTTCTCGCCATTCACCGTGCGAGACTTCTGGTACTCCTTCCATCCCGAACCGGTCAAATAACCACGGGCAATGCACTCAATCTCAACCATGTTCACCTTGCGAACCAGCATCGAACGCCCGCGCAGGTCCTCCGCATAGGGACGCAGCTCAGCCGGGTACTCATCGACATTGGCCGTGATGAGATGATTCTTCATTCCCAGGAAATTCATCCAGAAAAGGGAAAGCCTGTTCAAGACCTTGCCCTTATCCGGCACTCCGCACGGCAGAATGACGTCAAACGCGCTGATTCGGTCGGTTACGACCATCAGCAGCTTATCCCCAAGGTCAAAGACATCGCGTACCTTGCCGCTTTTCCGTTTCAGCCCTGGAATATCGCACTCAAGAAGTGCATGATTCTTATCGTATTTCATGGCAACCTTTCGTAAATTGAGGAGTATATTATACCATAATCGTCCCCGTCATTCGGGGTCGACCCGCCGTCTCATCGCCTTAATCTCGGCGTGCGCCCGTTTGTCAGCCAGCATCTTCTGCTTCTGCCGACGCGAGCGGCGGCGTTTTTGCCGCCGAATCTTCTCCCGAGCCTGCCGCGCCGCCGACTTGCGCTTGTGCTCCCGCTCAAGGATAAGTTCCGCCAGCATCCGCCGCGCCAACCAACGATTCGTCTCGCGACTCCGTGTTTCACCACAGCGGACCATCAGTCCACTTGGTTCATGCGAGAGCCTCACAACATTCGACGTCTTGTTCGTCTTCTGCCCGCCAGGACCACTCCCGAGGATGAAACTCTCCTCCAAGTCCTCCTCATAGACATCCGCCTCCTCCATCAGGGCGGAGATTTTCGCAATGGTCTCGGGAGAAATCATTTGCGCCGCGCACGAACCCGCGCCCGATGGGCAATGACAAGATGCTTAACGACCCAATAGGTCAATGGGGACAGAACCAGTGCAAGCATCAGCCCACCCAAAAAGAAACTAAACATCACGGAACCAGACAGGGCCTTCACAGCCTCCCAGGTCCATTCATCCGGCAAATGGTAGCCCTTGCACCCGAAGAACAGACGGTAGGCGACCCATGTCTGGGCCGGGTAGATGAAGAGAATCGTCACAGGGTTGGTAATCAGCGTCCCGAGTGTCGCTCCAATCTTGCTGACCTTCATCAAAAAGGAAAGCGGAACCGAAATGACCAACTGGACGCCAAACGGCACCGCACAGCCAATGAACATTCCAAGTGCCCATCCGCCGGCAATATATTCAGGCGAAGCCTTCTCGGTCAGGATCTTGCGCCGAATCCAGTGGATGTATTCACGAGGACTTTTCATACGGGATGAACAAACAGCCCACTCCTCAACTTCGGTTCGAACCAGGTGGACTTCGGCGGCATAATCGCCCCGGCATCCGCAATGGCCATCATTTCATCAACCGTCACCGGCTCCATGGCGAAGGCAACAGTCGCCGCGCCCGAATCAACCTGGGCCGCCAGCGCAGCATCGCCGCGAATTCCGCCCATAAAGGAGATACGTGCGTCCGTACGCGGGTCGTCGATGCCAAGAATCGGTGCCAAGAGGCGATCCTGCAAATAAGAAACATCCAGCGCCGACACAACATCAGCGTTCGCCGGGATTGTCCACGAAAGATCCGTCCACTGTCCACGGAAGTACATCCGGCAATTTCGTGCTCCCTTTTGCCCAATCGTGAAGTTTTGCGAAACGGCGGACAGGAATTCGTAGTCGGATAGTCCGTTCAAATCCCTCACGAGGCGATTGTAGGGGAGAACATTCAACTGGCTTGCTGGGAAGATAACCCCCAAAAACCAGCGGCTCTCACCTTCAAAGTTGTGCGCCTTCGCGTACCGCGCCGCCGCCGCCGAACGATGATGCCCATCGGCGATGTAGGCGACCGGAATCCGGGCGAAGAGTTCCTGCAACTCATCCGCCATGCAATTTCCACCCGATGCAATTTCCCACACCGTGTGGCCAACGCCATCTGACGCGACAAAATCATAGAGCGGCGCATTCAGGCAGGCCACCCTGACGATTTCGTCAATCGCACGATCGTCCCGGTAAGTGAGGAACGCCGGCCCCGTGTGTGCACCGAGAACCTCAATGTGCCGCGTCCGATCGTCTTCCTTATCCGTCCGCGTCTTCTCGTGCTGTTTCAGGAGACCAGACAGGTAGTCCTTCGTGTCAAATGTCGCGACGATTCCCGTCTGCGCATGCTTCCCCATCGTCTGCCGATAGGCATAGAAACGGGGAGCCGCATCTCGAACCAGCGTCCCATTGGCAACAAGGGCATCAAGTGCCTTGCGCGCCTGGGCATAGGCGGCCGGCGACGAACCGTCCGAGCCATCCGCAAGGTCAATCTCAGGCCGCGAAACATGAAGAAAGCTCTTCGGATTCCCCTGGACGAGGGCTTTTGCCTCCGCCGTGGACACGACATCATAGGGAACGGCCGCAACCGCAGCCGCATCCTTCTCGTTAGGCCGAACGGCCGCGAACGGGCGAATGTTCATTCGAATCAGAAACCGATATTGAGACCGAGGAAGACGGGGAGTTCCGCATCGCGAATCACGTTGACCAAGCCAATCTGAAAGCCGTAAAGCGTCTCAGCGCGGTTGATGAGGCCGACCTGGAAGCCCTGCCCCGATCCCGACACATTGACAAGCCCAACCTGCGCGCCCCGGAAGCTCTCCGACTCATTCCAAAGACCGGCCTGCACGCAGAAGAGATCGCCGCGGCCAACCGAGTTGTAAAGGCCGACCTGCACGCCCCCGAAGATGTCCTTCACATCATTTCGGATGATGCTCAGCCCGATACCCTCGAAATTCTGGCTCCGCCCCCAAAGGCCGAGGTCAATGCCCGTCACGTTCTCCTGCTTCGAGGAAAAGGGAATCGTCAGGCGAAGACCGACAAGGTCTGGTGTCTCAGGCCACTCGGCCACGGCAAAGCAAGCCGGCCAAATCGCATAGTTTTCGGAAGCAGACGATTCCGAAGCCGTCTTCTTGCTGGACGTCTCGTCCGCACGGACCTGAAACTGTGCCACAACCGAAGCAACAAGCGCAAGCAACACCAACTTCTTCATGTTTCTTTCTCCTATTTGGATTTGTGTAAAGTATATGCTATTTTGGCTGATTTTGCAAGTGTCAACCGAGAATCGTGACCTTGCGGATGACAATCGCCTCCTCCGGCACATTCTGGTGCGGGCCGGCGAATCCCGTCTTCACCTTGGCAATTGAATCGACGACCTCCATGCCATCCGTCACTTCTCCGAAGACCGCATACCCATAGCCCTGTGCGGTTGGCGCGGTGAAGTCGAGGAAGTCGTTATCCACAAGATTGATGAAGAACTGGCTGGTCGCCGAATCAGGGACCATCGTACGGGCCATGGCAATTGTGCCGCGGCGGTTGCGCAGGCCGTTCATCGCCTCATTGCGAATGGGCTCACGCGTCGCCTTCTGGTTCATGTCACGCGTAAAGCCACCACCCTGAATCATGAAGCCGTCAATGACGCGGTGAAAAATCGTCCCGTCATAGAAGCCGTCCTTCGCATACTTGACGAAGTTCTTGACTGTCTCAGGGGCCTTCTCCCCATCCAGTTCAAGGGTAATCGTCCCCACGCTGGTTTCCATCGTCACCTTTGTCTTTGCCATTTTCAATCTCCTTGTGAAAATATCAGGCGATTTCCTCGAACGCCTTGCAGACGCGAAGAAGTTTCGACTCCTCAAAGCCACCGCAGATGAATTGCACACCCACCGGCAAATGCGTCCCCTCCGTGAAGCCCGCTGGAACGGATGCCGCGCACACGCCCGCCAACGCGGATGGGATTGTGTAGAGGTCATTCAGGTACATAGTGAGCGGATCCTGCAACTCGCCAAACTTGAAGGCCGGCGTCGGGGCGCACGGCGTCAGGAGCGCATCCACCTTTTCAAACGCGGCATCGAAGTCGCGCTTGATGAGCGTACGCACCTTCTGCGCCCGCCCGTAATAGGCGTCATAATAACCGCTCGACAAGACGTAAGTTCCCATGATGATGCGGCGCTTCACCTCAGGGCCGAACCCTTCGGCACGGCTCTTCGTGTAAAGCGACAGAACATCCGTCGCCTTCTCGGAACGATGCCCGTACCGCACACCATCAAAACGAGCCAAGTTCGCACTCGCCTCAGCCGGTGCAATGATGTAGTAGACGGCCATTGCGTACTCGGTGTGGGGAAGCGAGACTTCCACGAGCTCGGCCCCCGCCGCCTCACATTTTGCAATGGCCGCATCCGTCAGGCGCTTGACTTCGGCATCCATGCCCGCCACATCGAGATACTCTTTCGCGAGGCCAATCTTCACGCCCTTGAGCGTTGCGCCCTCCAGGTCCGCCAAGTAATCCGGCACGGGATCCCGCGGCGTCGTTCCGTCCATCTCATCGTGTCCAGCGAGCGCCTTCAGCAGAATCGCCGCGTCCTCGACCGACTTCGTCATCGGCCCGACCTGGTCGAGCGAACTGGCGAACGCCGTGACACCAAAGCGACTGACGCGACCGTAACTCGGCTTGATGCCGACGCAATTGCAAAAACTCGCCGGCTGGCGAATCGACCCACCCGTATCCGTGCCAAGCGCGGCAATGCACATGTTCGCGCCCACCGCCGCCGCGCTACCGCCCGACGAGCCACCGGGCACACGCGTCAGATCGTAGGGATTGCGCGTCACACCCAATGCGGAGTTCTCGGTCGACGATCCCATCGCAAACTCGTCCATGTTGACGCGTCCCGCCGGGATGAACCCATTGGCCTTCAGGTTCTTGATGACCGTTGCGTCATACGGCGAAACATAGCCCTTCAGAATCTTCGACCCACACGTACAGGGCTGCCCCTTGACGTTAATCAAATCCTTGATGGCAATCGGCACGGCAGTCGGGTTCTCTTTCGCAAGTGCCAGGGCCTGCTCCTCATCAAATGTCAGGTAAGCCCCAACCTCGCCGTTCTTTTCATGGACACGGCCGATAATCGACTGCACGAGATCCGTACTCGTGAAATCCCCTTTCGCAAGCCCAGCCTGCGCCTCTCGAATGCCAAGTTCGTAAAGCTCACTCATGACTCGGCTCCTTCCACAATCTTCGGCAAAAGGAATTCATCCCCAACCTTCGCCGGTGCATTCGACAGGGCGATTTCGCGATCGAGCGAAGGACGCACAACATCCTCTCGAAAGGCATTGACCAGTGGGCGCCCGTGCATCATCGGCTCAACGCCCGTCACATCAACGGCCGCAATCTTCTCGACGTACTTGACGATGGTCTCAAGTTGCGGCTGAAATGTCGCCTTTTCCTCGTCCGTCAACTCCAGCCGCGCCAAATTCGCGACGTAGGCGACGTCAATCTTGCCTTCTGCCATCTTACTTGCTCCAGGTCGGGGTAATCCAGTTTCCGTTCGCAACAAACATCTGCCGCGGTTCGTCACCGCCCTCCAGCGTGTCGACAATGAACAGGGCCTTGTCGCGTCCGGCGACGACATGACGATTGTCCCGCGCCCACGACGGATGCTCCCAGGTGCCCGGCTTTGTCACAAGCCGCGCCGCACCCTCGCCTTCAGCCGGGTCCAGGACTGCAATCTGCGCACCACCGCCGCGCTTCGTAATGTAGGTAATCCGTCCATCGCGCCCCCAATCGGGGTCGACGTTCTGCGACCCCTTGGAAGTCAGCCGCCGACGCGCTTTCGTCGCCACGTCGATGATGTAGAGCTGCGGATGCCGCGTCTCGTCCGAGACATAGACAATCTTCTTCCCGTCCGGGCTCCACGCCGGCTGCCCTTCGCTCGCATTCGGCGTATTCGTCAGGCGCTCGTAGCGATCGCCCTCAATCACGTAAAGTTCGGGATTGCCCTGGAAGGAGAGGATGATGGCCACACGCTTGCCGTCCGGCGAAACCGCCGCGCCCGTGGTCAGGCCCCTGAAACTCCAGCGAAGCCTGCGCTTCTGGCTCGCCAGGTTGTATTCATAGATTTGCGGACCCGACTTCAAGAACGTGTAGAAAAGCGTATTGTCATCCTTCCAACGCGGCCCGACGATTCCACGCGAATCGGACGTCAACTGGCGGATGTCGTACCCATCCGGATAACTCACGCACAGTTCCGAATTATCCTTGCCCTTCCTGTTCACAAAGGCGATTGGGCTGCAGGCAAAGCCCTTCTGCTGACCGAAGGCCTCGCACATGGCATCCGACAGCTTGCGCGCCGCCATGCGTGCGGACTTCTCGTCCGAAACCGTCGCCGTTGATGTAATGACCTTGCCACGGCCTTCGGCCTTCACGGCCGAACCAGGAGTCCCCGAGACCGAAATCGAGCCATTGTCCTGGACAACGAAAAGCCCGGACCGTTCAAGATTCCGCCGCAGGCACTTCGCGTAGTTCGCATCGTTGACCTTGATGGCGACGGTGAACTTCTCGGCACCGACACCCGTCACGTCAACCACCGTCTCGGCGAAGGCAAGACCCGCCATCGCCCATACGGAACAAAAAATCAGTTTCTTCAGCATTTTCAGACAATCTCCTTTCTGTTCGTCCATCCAATCAGCCGCCTCAGGTCGTGTAGTCCGCATTGATGTGGACGTAGTCCAATGAGAAATCGCAGGTATAGACCGAACTCTCGCCCGTGCCAAGGTGGAGGTCAACGACGACCTCGAAGGCGTCCTTTTTCATGACCTTCGCCAGTTTTTCAAGTTGGGCGGCATCCGCAATCTTGCCGAACCGATAGGCCCAGACCTTGTCGTAGAAGACCTCCGCCTTCGTATCGACGACGTCGGCACCCGAATAGCCAACTGCCGCGAGAACCCGTCCCCAGTTCGGATCGCGCCCGAACCAGCTCGTCTTCGCCAAGGGCGACTTCGCCACGGCCCGCGCCGCACGCGCCGCATCCTTCTCGGACTTTGCGCCGCGCACCGTCACCGTCACAAACTTCGTCGCGCCCTCGCCATCCGTCGCCATCTGCTTCGCCAGCGAGATGCACACGGCCTCAAGGGCCGACCGAAACGCCTCAAAATCTTCCCCGCCGCGCACAATCGGCGCGTTCCCGGCACAACCGGAAGCCAACAGGAAGACGGAGTCATTCGTCGACTCATCGCCGTCCACCACCAACCGGTTGAAACTCTTCGCAATTGCAAGCGACAGCGCCCGCTTCAGCATCGCCGGGCTAATTGCCGCGTCCGTCGTGATGAAACCGAGCATCGTCGCCATGTTCGGCTCAATCATCCCCGACCCCTTGCTCATGCCACCGACCGTCACCTTGCGCCCGTCAATGGTCACCGTCGCACACGCCTGCTTCGGCTTCGTGTCGGTTGTCATCACGGCCTTTTCCGCCGCGAGCCCATGCTCAGCCGTCCGCCCGAGCTGGCCCGCCGCCTGCCGCATACCGCCCAGCAACCGATCCATGGGCAACCGCCGCCCGATGACACCCGTCGAGGCAACGAGCACGTGCTGGGGGTCAATGCCGAGCTCACCCGCCGTCACCAGCGCGGACAGCTTCGCATCCTTCAGGCCCGCCTCACCCGTGCAGGCATTCGCACAGCCGGAATTCGCCAGAATCGCCTGCACACGCCCGCCCTTCACAATCTCACGATCGTAGAGCACGGGTGCCGCCGCGACACGGTTGGTCGTAAAGACCGCCGCCGCCGCGCAGGGCGCATCGGCCACAATCAGGGCAACGTCATTTCGCCCCTCGTACTTGATGGCGGCCCCCACGCCCGCGGCGCGGAAACCCTTGGCGGAACAGACACCGCCCTTAACGATCCTGCAGTTTGACATATTCCCTCGGGTGGAAAATTGGCTTGTAGGCGGGACGAATGATGGGTCCCTCGTTGATGAGTTCCTCCATGCGATGCGAGCACCAGCTCACGCACCGTGCCACGGCAAAAAGCGGCGTATAGAGGTCGCGTGGAATGCCCAGCATATCGTAGACGAAGCCAGAGTACAGATCCACGTTGGCGCACACGTCTTCCGCCTTCGGATGACGGCTCTTGATGATTTCAGGGCCATAGTCCTCAATCATCTCGAAGAGGGCCATCTCGTCCTGCCGCCCTTTCGCGGTCGCCAGTTCACGCGCCTTCTTCTTCAGCATCTGCGCACGCGGATCCGAAATCGTGTAGACGGCGTGCCCGAGACCGTAAATCAGCCCCGTGCCATCGCCCGCCTTCTTGTCGGCAATCTTCTCAAGATAGGCCTTCACGTTCGCCGGCTTCGTCCAGTCCTTCACCTTGCTCTTGATTTCGTTCATCTGCCGCATGACGCGCAGGTTCGCACCACCATGCCGCGACCCCTTCAGGGCCAGCACGGATGCCGCGAGCGACGAGTAGATGTCGGTGAAGGAACTCGTCACCACATGGGTCACGAACGACGAATTGTTGCCGCCGCCGTGCTCCGCATGGAGAATGAGGGCGAGGTCAAGCGTCGAGGCCTCAAGCTTCGTGTACTTGCCGTCCTCCCGAATCAGCAGGAGGAAGTTCTCAGCCGTCGACCGCTTCGGATCGGGGTTGCGAATCAGCAGCGACCCGCCGTCGTGATAGTGCCGCTTGGCCTGATAGGCGTACGCGGCAATCGTCGGAAAGGCCCCGATCATCTCAATGGACTGCGCCAGGCACTTCTCAATCGAGAGGTCGTCCGGCGTGCCATCCTCGTCAAATGCGTACGAGAACAGGACGGCACGCGCAATCGCATTCATGATGTCTCGCGGCGGATTGCGCATGATGGCGTTCTCCTTGAAGCCATCCGAAAGCCGCCGGTACTGACCGAGCTTGTTCTTCCAGTCAATCAGCTGCCGCACGGTCGGCAGTTCCCCGAAGAGCAGCAAATAGGCCGTCTCTTCATAACCGAAGCGGTGCTCGCGGCGATCCGCCGCCACAATGTCCTTGACGTTGATGCCGCGATAGTAGAGTTCACCGGGAATCGCCTGCTTTTCGCCCTCGCTAATGACGTAGCCATGAACATTACCAATCGTCGTCAGCCCGACGAGAACACCAGACCCATCCGCATTGCGAAGCCCACGCTTCACGCCATACTTGACGTAAAGCGAGGGGTCAATCCAGTCGGCCTTGCGGACCATGTCCGCCTGCTGCTTGAGCCAATCTTTTTCTATCATCAGCCTATCACACTTCTTTCGTCTGTGCACACCATCGCTTTAAACCAGTGAATTATACCGAATCTGGCGGATTTCCGCAAGGGCACCCGAGCGCCAGGAGAGAAAAAGGACACCCACCACAAGGCCCCGGGTACGGGCTGACCGACCGGGACGCAAAATCGCGGCGGCGGCGTGGAACGGGTCCGTCCGACGGGGCCTGCGCACCTCCCTGCGCCCGTTCGCGCAGACGCCCACCCTCGCGGCGGCACAAATCCGTGCAGAAATGCCCAACACAAACGGAAATTCTGCCAATTACAGAGGGTGGGGAGGCCCGTCGCCACGGGTTGAGACGGGCATCAGGACGGGAAACCACCTTAGTCCTTTACACAAACCACTAAGGTGGTTTGGTGAAAGCACCTTAGTGGTTTGATCAAACCTCCTTAGTCCTTTCCCGAAGTGATGCGCATCTCGACCCTTTGGGATGCCCATCTCAGCCCCTTCCCTTGCTCCTGCCAGCCCGCTCCCTTCAGCAGGACGCGCGCCCCAGGTGGGCATCTCCCTGCGCGGCGCGGCGGTTTGCGGGGGTGCGGGGTCGCAGCCCCCGTCCCCCGCCTTAGTCATGGCCCGATTGATGTGCAAGCTCCTGATACGACGCGCGCGGCAGAACGGTGTCAAAGAGACCGACCGGCTCGTCCTCCGGCCGTGCCTCCAGTCCCGTGTAGACGAGCGAGGCATCCTCGTAGCGCTTGAACTTGTAGACGGCATCGTTCATGAGCGAGGCGTTGAAGACATTGAGCGAGCAGAGAAGACTGAAGTCCGCGACCTCAAGCCCCGTCACCTTCCGAAACAGCCGGGGCTCAAGTTGCGTGATGACGTCCTCAAGGCAGTATTCGCGATAGTCCGTGAGGTACATGAACACGGGGATGCGCGTCGCGAACTTGATGAGCTTCTCCTGAATCTCCTTGCGCTTCGACTTGAACTCCTTTTCCTCAGCCGTGAGCGCGGCCTTCTCCTTCTTCGTCAGCGTCTCCTCCTCGCGCTTCGCCTTCTTGACGCGCTCGGACTTGTTGATGATTGTCTCGATATCCGTATTGAGTGCGCGGAAGCCCTCGATGCGCATGAGCGCCGCCATCGCACGCTCGTTCGCCATAAGCCGCCGCAGGGTGTCGTTGTCGACATTGACGAGCAGGGCCGATTCCCACCGCCGCGCCAGGAGCGTCGCGGACGTTCCCGCAAGCGCGATGTCGAGAATTTCCGCCGCGTCAATGCGCTTCATCGAACTGCCGTCGTAGGCAATGACGGGCAGGAAGCGGATGAATTCCGCGACCTTCCGCTCCGGGTTCTTCTCCTCGACATCGAGACGACAGGAGTAGTCCGAAATCTGCCGAAGGGCGCGGTCGAGCGCAAAATCGAGCACATAGCATGTCCGCTTCACGATTTCGCGCCCCTTCTCGCCCTCGACCGTCCACGGACTCTGCGCACGAAACGCCGTCTGGAAGTACGTCTCGGGGCTTTTCAGGTTGCGGAGCATGAAGACACCCGTCCACGGCCGCACCGTCACGCCCGTGGTGAGCTTGCCGCACGAGAGCGTAATCGTCTTCGTCTCAAGCGGATCGCCCATCGACCGCAGGACGGGTTCAAGCGCGGCGGAACCGATGCCGGCCGCCGCCCCCGCGCAGACGTTCACCGTGTAGGCATGGTAAAATGTGTTCTGCCGCGCTTTCAGGAGGTTCGCCATCGCCTGGCAGGCCGCGACATCGGGCAGGAACCAGAGCGTGTGCGTGAGAAGGCCGAGGAGCCGCGCATCGGCGAATGGCATCGCCGGTCGGCCGCGCCCGAGCTTCAGCTCGTCCATCGTCGTCTCCAGATACGCGCCGCGAATGAGGTCGAGCCACTTCTGCACGTCATCCTCGTGGACGAACCGCGCCATCTTGCCCGTCCCCTTCGCCTCGAAGAAGGCATTGAGGTCGAATTCGTCGAACTCGCCCTGCCGCGCAATGCGCTGAATCGACTCGGGTATCTTGTAGGTGAGCATCACCATCTGCGGCAGGGCGGCGTAGGGGTTCTCGCCCGGACCCGCCCAGGCGGCCTTGGCGCGTTGCTCGTCACCGTAGGTCCAGTTGTAGATTTGGTCTTCGATGAACTCGCCGGAGCCGATTGCGCGAAACGGCGTGCCGGACAGGTAGAGGTAGCGCGAAGCCGTGATGGGCAGCCACGTCTCGTCAATCCGTTCGCCACCAGCGGGGACCGTCTCGTCGACATCCTCCTCGTCCGCCTCGAAGAGCCGTTTCGCACTCTCCTTCCACGCGCCGAAGTGGTATTCGTCGAAAATGACGAGATCCCAGTTGATTGTGTGAACCCACTCGTTCGTCGGCTTGATGCCACCCGTCTCACGGTTGTAGCCGAGGAAGTCCTGAAACGAGCCGAAGCAGACGATTGGCCGCGCCTTGTCCGCCTGCGCATACTGCGCATCCGCCGTCGGTTCGCCGACACGCGCCGGACGGCAGATGAACTGCCAGCCCTCGAAGTCGACGTGCGTCATGAGGTCTTCGCGCCACGCCGACTGAACGGCCGGCTTGAACGTGAGGACGAGGACGCGCCGTGCGCCGAGCCGTTTCGCAAGCTGGTAGGCGGCGAACGTCTTGCCGAAGCGCATCTTCGCGTTCCAGAGGAACTTCGGCGTGCGCCGTACACGCACCTCCCGATCCGCACGGGCGAAGTAGGTAAGCGTCTTCTCGACGGCCTCCGCCTGCTCGGGACGCATCGCAAAATCGCGCGTGCGCCGCTCACTGTTGTCGGTGCGGTTGCGGACGGCCAGATACGCCGCACGGACGGCATCCGCCGTGCAGCGGAACCACTCGGTCTTCTTCCCCTGGTGGTATTGCTGATCGTAGCCCATTGCGGCAAGCTTCTCATGGACGCGCTTGTCGGTGAACGAGCCTCCGTCCGCATACATCGCACTTGCGGAGAAGACGATGCGGTAGGGCTTGCGGTCGCCCGGCTTCAGCACGGGGAACTGCTCGGCCACTCGCCGCTCGACACCAGCCGAGGCAAAGCCGACCTTGAGGAGACCCGCAAACTTCGGGTTGTCCTCCTCGTAGGCGTAGATCATCGGCCGTGCGGAGGGCCGGGGCGGAAAGAGTGTTTCGTCAGGTGTCATCGGTTGTCTCCAATGGTAAATGGTATAATGTTCCAAGAAACAGGAAGGATTCGTCATGGGCCGATTGCCGGGCTTCGACTACAAGTCGCCATTTTTCTACATGGTCACCTTGAAACGCCTCAAGGGATTCGCGGCATTTTCCGAAATCGGCCCGAAGGGACTGGTCGAGAACGAGTTGACGCGTGCCTTCGCGGCGGTTATTCGGGCATTCCCCACGCAGTGGCGCTGTTGCGAGGAGATTTCGCCCTTCGCCATCATGCCAGACCATCTTCACCTGCTCATCAAGATTCGCGCCACGCCCGACCGCGTCGCGCTGGGGGTGCTGGTAAACCAGCTCGCCAAGGCCCTGCGAACGGCCTATTGGCGGGTTATCGCGGCAGACGCCGCGATGGGCAGAACCCCCACGCCAGGCCCTACCGGGGACGCGGGGCAATTTGGGCGCGGGGGTTCTGCCGGTTGCGCGGGGCAATTTGGGCGCGGGGGTTCTGCCGGTTGCGCGGGGCAATTTGGGCGCGGGGGTTCTGCCGGTTGCGCGGGGCAATTTGGGCGCGGGGGTTTTGCCGGTTGCGCGGGGCAATTTGGGCGCGGGGGTTCTGCCGGTTGCGCGGGGCAATTTGGGCGCGGGGGTTCTGCCGGTTGCGCGGGGCAA
>JBNMKZ010000002.1:0-95109 GCA_050874585.1 Verrucomicrobiota bacterium
GGGGGCGCGTGGCCACCCCTGGTCGAGTTCGTCGCGTCGCGCCTTCGCGCTTGTGGGGCGCGGCGAGCCTCGCTCCCGGGGTGTCGCCGTCCCTCGGGCCGGCCCTCCGGCGGCGGCCATCGCGCAGGGACTGCCTTGCGGAATACCGCTTCGTTGCCCTGCGGGCGTCCGCCGTCGGATGCCTCGCCCCATCGGGACTGCGAACCCCTCAGCTCGCCGTCGCCGCACCCCACCCGCTCCTCACCTCCGCCCGTTGTGGGCCTGTTCGGGGCTTCGCGAACGGCAGGCGCGGCAAAACGGGGAACCCCGCTTGGGAGGGGCGGAGCGCAGAAGGGCGGGGAGATGCCCCATCGCGCAGGCGTTGTGTAGGCGCAGGCGCGGCAAGACCATTTGCCGCGTCCCAGCCTGTGGTCGGCCTGTCCTTCCTCTCGGGCGAGTGGGCGCGCGCGGCGGTCGCACGAGAGGTGCGGTGCGACTCGCCGCCGTAGGAGAGGTCTTCGTCCGCAACCAGTGATAGCCGCCGAGGCAGGGCAGGCTCAGCGAAGCTGCTTGTCGACGTGTGAAAGGCGTTGCGAGATCGCCGCCGCATCCGGGTCGGGCGAGCCGCCGCGCAAACCCACGAGCAAGCGGTTTGTGGTAAAATATACCCCCATGGAAATCTTTGGCTACACCTTTACGAACGAAAACCTGCTGACCGAGGCGCTGACGACACCGTCCTATCGGATGCAGCGGCCCGATGTGCAGGACAACCAGCGCCTTGAGTTTCTCGGGGATGCGGTGCTTGGCCTGCTCGCGGCGGATGAACTTTTTGCGGAATGCCCGAAGGATGCGGAGGGATCGCTTTCCGTGCGCCGTGCGCACATGGTATCGTCCGCCGCGCTCTGTGCGGCGGCGAATCGTCTTGACCTTGTGCCGCGCCTGCGGCGGAATCGCGGGGCGGACGCCCTGCCGAAGACGTCGAAGACGATTGCGGATGCGGTGGAGGCGATTATCGGCGCGGCCTGGCTCGATGGCGGCATGACGGCGGCGCGGCAGATTTACGCGGCGCTTGATCTCTCGACCCGCGCCTCGGCGGACGAGTGGTCGGGCAATCCGAAAGGCGAACTCCAGGTGCGCGTCCAGGCCATGGTGCCGCCGCGCCATCCCTCCTACTCGCTCATCAACACCGCCGGCAAGCCCCACGAGCCAATCTTCACGGTGAAGGTCGTCGTCGACGGCGTGGGCGAGGCCGTCGCCAAGGCTCGCAGCCACCGCGAGGCCGAGTCCGCCGCCGCCGCCAAGCTCCTCCGGCAGATGGCGGCGACCGATGCGGGTAAAGCCGAAGAAAAATGAAGTCGGCCGACTGACTGCAGACACGCAGAGGCAGGCTGTTTTGCCGCGGTCGCGTCTGCGGAACGCTTGCGGGGGGTCGGGGGCGCGGCTCCCGTCCTTTGCGCTTTCTTCGTTCGATTCTTTCCACATTCCAACTGGCTCAGCCAGTTCCATGTCATACAAAAACTGTGGTATAATACTTCCGTATGCAACAGAAATTGTTTAGTTTTGCCCATGGCCGTTGCGCGCGCCTGCTCTTTATGGCGGCGGCTCTCCTTATTTCTTTCACCAGTTTCGCGGCGACGCATGTCGACAAGTTGCGCGAAAAGTTCGCCAGTGGCGACCGTTCGTATGTTTTCGTCGCTATGCATCGCGGCGACTGGCGCAACTATCCCGAGAACTCGATTGATGCCATCAAGTCGTGCATCGAACTTGGTGCGGACGTGGTGGAGCTCGACGTCTCGCGCACGAAGGACGGGCACTTCGTCCTCTCGCACGACGACACGCTCGACCGTGCCACGACGGGCAAGGGCAAGGTCGAGGAGCATACGCTCGCCGAACTGAAGGACGTGCGCCTGCGCACGGGCGAGGGCGGACCGGATGCGCCGGCGACGAAGTACGGCATCCTGACGCTGGAGGAGGCTCTCGACGTGACGCGGGGCAAGATTCTCATCAATATCGACAAGTTCGTCCGCTATCCGAGGGAAATCCTCGACCTCGTCAAGGCGAAGGGGTGCATCAGCAACGTTCTCATCAAGACCGACTGGTACGCGAAGACCCTGCGCGACAGCATCGGCGAGGAGCACTGGCAGAGCATTCTCTCGGGCGAGCTCCTCTATATGCAGATTCTGCGCTATCCCGAATGGCCCGAGCCGGGCGAGACCTGGTTCGCTCTTGAGCCGCGTGTGAACTCCATCTACGAGTGCTGCTTCTCGAACGACGCGAGCGAGAAGACGGTGGTCGGCCTGCAGGACCGCTTCCCGACGGCACGCATCTGGATCAATACGCTGTGGGACAGCCTCTGCAACGCCCATGCGGACCACAAGGGGCTCGCGGGTCAGCCCGAGGCGTGCTGGGGCTGGTGCATCGACACCGCGAAGGCCACCTTCATTCAGACGGATGCGGGCAAGGAGGTCATCGAGTACCTCAAGGCGCGTGGCCGCCGGCAACTGTAAGTGATTTTGAAAGGACTAATTCGTGAGCATCAAGAATATGCTAAAGTCTCTCGTCGCCGCTGTGGCGACGATCGTTTCGTTCGGTTCGGCATGGGCCGAGGCGAATGCCTACTGGGAATATGACGCGGCGGCCACGCCGCAGACGATTTCGGACGGCGAATGGACAATCGTCGTCGACAATCCGTCGGAGCACGAACTTCGGATTGGCCCAGGTCAGAATAACGACAAGAATCCGCGCACGGGGGATGGCCGCACGGCGCGTCCGTGGGCGGTGCTGGCGGAGTACACCGCCCCCGAGCACGGCATCCTCGACCTTTCGAAGCCCGTCTACACGAAGGGCGGTACGGACGAGGCGTGGACGATTACGGACATTGCCTGGAACGCATTTTGTGACTTCCCGGAGGTGAAGAGTTTCACGGCCCCGAAGACGCTCAAGAGCTGTGCGGGGCAGGTCTTCATGGGGATGGAGAACTTGACGCAGGCCGTCTTCGACTGCCCCGAATTGACGGGTGTCTTCGGCGAGTGGGGCAGTGAATTCGGTGGTGGTACGCCACTTTCGAAGTTGGTCTTGAAGATGCCGAAAGTGTCGCGCATTGGTCGCGCTGGTGCCCCCTCCAATTTCTCGGGGGCAACCTTCGACGAGACGGATGTCGGCGACTGGAATCTGACGGAAGTGACCGAACTCGGCGATGGTGCGCTTCTGTCGGGCAACTGGAGTAGCCACGGGCCGTCGGGAACGCTCAAGCTCCCGAACGTTGGAACGATTGCCCGCAGTGCCTTCTACCGCTGGAGCCGTCTTGAGGTGGCCGAGCTGGGCACGAGCGGATCACTGAAGTCCCTCGGTGCGACGCTCTTCGGCGGCAACCACGGGTCCACGAAGTCGGCCCTCCGAAAGGTGGACTTCGGCAGGAGCTATGCCTTTAAGGTTGACCCTCAGGCATTCTACCTTGATGTCAAGGACGAGAAGGGCGGGGCGGATACACCGCTCTCGATTGAGGAGTTCTGGTTCGCCTACCGTGCGCCGAAGGCGACGGTCCTCGACAATCTCCTCGCGCTCCGCACGGTCGGTGAGGACGGCACGAAGCCGGTGAAGATTTATGCTCCGATGTACGAGGAGGGATGGGCGGAACTGTGCCGTCCCTTCGAGGGGACTGAGGCGGCGGAAGCCGCCGCGCTGACGGTCGAGGGCGGTACCATTGTCGGTGTCTACGAGACGCAGGACGGCCGCCGCGTCGCTTGGTTCGTGCAGCGTAGCGACATGACGGAGCCGACGTGGGAATACGATGCAGCGGCCCAGACGATTTCGGATGGCTACTGGACGCTTCGCGTCGAGCCGGCTGCCAACGCGGGCGAGCTGAAGATCGTCTCGACAGGCGACCTGCTGACAAGTAACCTGTCGGGCGAGATGGAACTCTATCACCCCGTCTACACGAAGGGCGCAGTGCAGAGCGACGAGACGCGTTGGACAATTGTTTCCATTGTCGACAAAGCGTTCATGGGCTCGGCGGCGAACTTGACGTCGTTCACCGCGCCGAAGACGCTCACCTCGTGGGGTTCCGCCGTTTTCAACGGCGTGACGACCCTGAAGGAGGTCGTCATTGACTGCCCGAATCTGATGGGAATGTTCGGTCGGGGGGGCGGTGAATTCGGCACCTCGGACGTCAAGCGGTTCGTCCTCAAGACCCCCAAGGTGGAGAGTTTCGGCAACATCAAGAATGACAATAAGAACCGCAATTTCAACGGGGCGACATTCGACGACACGGATGTCTCGGATTGGGATCTCTCGGGCGTGAAGACGATCTACGACAACGGACTCCAGGCCGGAGTGCGGTGGAGCAAGTCCTTGGACGGCGGCCCGACGGGCGACCTCAACCTGCCGAACGTGGAGTCGATTGGCGCGGGCGCGTTCGACTGCTGGACGCGTGTCTCGTCCATGGCCCTCGGCACGAGCGGCACCCTGAAGAGCCTCGGCAAGACGCTCGCCTGGAACCCGGATGCTCGGCACGGAATCGGGGCAGGACCGACCAAGCTTGATTTCGGTAAGAGCTGGAACTTCACCGTCCATGCACAGGCGTTTTACGCGGAGTTCAAGGGGGCGAACAGCTGTCTTGTCGATATGCCCCTGCCGCTGAAGGAGATTTGGTTCGCCGACCACGCCCCGAGCAAGGAGACGCTCGACCGCATCCTCGTCTTGCAGACGCTGGCGGAAGATGGCACGAAGCCAATCAAGATCTATGCGCCGGTTCACCGCGCTTCGTGGGGCGCGCTCACGTCACCGATGACGGATGACGAGAAGACCCTCGCGGCGAAACTTGCGGCGGAGAATCCGAAGGAGGAAGTCGTCGGCGTGTACGAGACCTCGGGCACGGACGGACAGCCCAAGGTGCGCGTCGCCTGGCTCGTGGCGAACCCGAACCTCAAGTCGAGCTTCTGCATCCGCATCCGCTAAGGCAATTTAACTAAGACCACTTAATAAGGAAAGGAACGAAACGAAATGAAGAAACTGATTTTGGCAGGTCTGGCGGCGGTTGCGTCCGTCGTCCTGTCTGACGCGCGGGGGGGGGGTGTCACTAACCCCGCCTGGATTTACCGTCCGTCGCAAGGAGTTATTGAAAATAACGACGATGTCGGTGTTTCGAAGGGCTACGTTTTGAATGTCGTCGTTCGCGATGCGGCCAATCGGACGCTCACGATTGGAACGGGTGTCGGCTACGGAAGCGCCTATCACTCTTTTGGTACGGATGAGTATAAGCTCCCCTTGGGCGGTCGTGTCCTCGATCTTTCTGAACCCATTGCCGATGAGGAGGGTAACGCGTGGACGATTGAGGAGTTTTCCAATGCTTGTTTCCGCTATCTCTATAAGGGTGCTGATGGAAACGATGTCACCTATGCACCCTTTTACGAGATTGTCTTTCCACGCGAACTGAAGAAGAGTACTGGACAGGTGCTGAACCTTACGGCGCATGGATTCGACCGTGTCGTGATGGATTGCCCTGACCTTGTCGAGTCAATTCCGAGTTGGTCGTTTGCGGCAGTTTCGGCTGGTGGATTGACGGTTAACTTGCCCTCCCTTAAGTCGCTGGCACATATTTCTTTCAATGTGAATTCGTCGGACTGCTCTTCATGGGTATTGACCGGGCTTGAGACGATTTCGGGCAAGCCTTTTGGATACTCTCAATACACGGGGACCTTGAGCCTGCCCGCAGTGCGTACCTTTTCTGCCAATTTCTCGGATACGGGTCGCTTCAATCGGTTGATTTTGGGGACGGCGCGTTTGACGCTTGAGAAGGTCGCCGACAAGGCGTATTGCAATGATAACACGTGGTTTTACCTCAATGAGCTTGCCGTGGGCGGTGCACCGGGCTGGGTCGTGGGGAGCGAGGCCTTTCACATCAGCGGACTCAGCCGTGTTTGGATGCTGGGTTCGACCCCGACCTTTACGGATGGCGAGGTCGCGTTCGGCCGCAATCGTGATGAGAAGACGATGGTTTTCTACGTGCCCGAGACGGAGGAGTGGGCAACGATTCTTGCCGGCGCGACCAAGTTGACGGATGAGGAAATTGCCGCATTCAAGACGGCCCATCCCGACTGGGCTGTTCCGTTCGGTGTCGTTGCCGCGAGCGTCTTCCAAACGGAGAGTCCGCAGTACATTGGAACGGTCACGGAAGATGACCTTGCGACCCTTGGTCGTGCGGCTTCGGTCGGAGTCAATTCTCGTTCGCAGGGACAGTATGGGGATGAAATTGTTGTTGAGGCGAATGGCGTTGAGGTGACGGGAGGCACGGTTCCGTATGGGACCGTCGTCACGGTGACGGCGAAGCCGGCGAAGAATACGACGCTCGTTTCGTGGGAGGGTAAACTCCCCGATGGCACGGTTCCGACGGGGAACACCTTTACCTACACGGCAACGAAAGACCTCTCGGTCTATGCGCGGTTTACGCACGCGTGGGAGTATGATGCCGAAGCGAATCCGCAGACCATCTCGGATGGCTTCTGGACGCTTGTCGTCCGCAACACGAAGGACAGGAATCTGACCTTGGGCGTGAACGGTTCTCGGGAAGATGGACGGACATCGACTCCGTGGGCCTATCCGGCGGTGATGGCCGCCTCGATGAAGGGTGAACTCGATTTGGCGGGTCCGATTTACACGAAGGGTCAGGTTGGGAATGCGGATGAACGCTGGACGATTACGGCCATTGTCGACAAGGCCTTTTGCGATGACAATCGGGTGACGTCCTTCTATTCGCCGACGGCTGGGCTTGTGAACTTTGGGTCGCAGGTCTTCAATGGGGCGACGGCGGTTAAGAATATGGTACTGGATTGTCCAGACGCCACATCGAATTTGGCTCCATGGGGGTGGGAATTCAACAAGAGTTCGTATACCCGTTTTGTGCTGAAAATGCCGAAGGTTGCGACGATTGGGTATGGAGACAATACAATCTTCAATTTGGCGACTTTTGCCGATACGGATGTGTCCGAATGGGATTTGAGCGGCATGAAGACAGTGACGGCACGTGGCCTGCGTGCGGGTGGGGGGACCGGTCCGACGGGCGACCTTTCGCTCCCGAATGTGGAGACGATTGGCGAGGATGCCTTTGACGGTTGGACGAGGATTTCCTCCCTGTCGCTCGGTACGAGCGGCACTTTGAAGTCGATTGGGAAGATGCTCTTCTGGAA
This sequence comes from Verrucomicrobiota bacterium, assembly GCA_050874585.1. Taxonomy (GTDB): domain Bacteria; phylum Verrucomicrobiota; class Kiritimatiellia; order RFP12; family UBA1067; genus UBA1067. The sequence continues at coordinate 7,164 of JBNMKZ010000002.1, forward strand.
TCCGACGGCGAAGAATGGTCCGGCGGCGGGTCCGACGAAGCTGGACTTCGGCAAGAGTTGGGATTTCACGGTTGATCCGCAGGCGTTCTACGGAGAATTCAAGGGCAGCAACGGGTGCGCGGATAATGTGCCCATCTCCTTGAAGGAGGTTTGGTTCGCGTCGAAGGCCCCGAGCGTGGAGGCCCTTGACAACATCCTCGCCCTGCAGGAGGTCGCGGCGGATGGCACGAAGCCGGTGAAGATCTTCGCGCCGATGATGGAGAAGACCTGGAAGGCACTGAGCCAGACGTTCACGGAGGACGAGCGGCAGCAGGCCCTGGCGATGAAAGCCGAGGGACTGCGCGTGGTGGGCATCTACAAGACGGCGGCCGGCAAGCGTGTCGCCTGGCTGGTGCAGAATCCGAACTTCGAGTACTACACGGGCCTGTGCATCCGCATCCGCTGATGCCGACGGACAGTGTTGGTGACGGTCGCCCCGACGGAATCCGTCGGGGCGATTTGTTCCTTGTGGGAGGGGGCTGTGCTCCGAAAGCCGCGCGGGACGCGAAAGGCGGGGTGGGGTGTTCAACCACGGAATAGACTGAACACACGGAAAGGGGAGGGTCGTTTTAGCCGCAGAGGGCGCAAAGGTCACAGAGAAAGAGTGCGGGAGTGTCGAAGCCCCTTGTAGGCGTTCGGTAGGCGCAGTCGCGGCACTTTGGGTGGCCTGCCGGACGGCAGGCCGGCAAAACGGCGAAGGGACGGGGGTCGCGCCCCCGCTTGAGAGCGGCGGAGCGCAGAAGGGCGGAGCAAAGCCCCACCGCGCAGGCGTTGAGTAGGCCCTTTCGCGGCAAAACCATCTGCCGCGTCCCGGCCAGTGGTCGGCCTGTCCCTCCTCTCGGGCGAGCCTCCGCGCAAACCCACGAGCAAGCGGTTTGTTTGATCTTTTCAACACATATGCGTCCGCTTTTGGTATAATTCGCATTGGTTTTGGACAGTTTGTCGAAAGGACTATCCGATGAGAAAGATGATTGAAAGAATCGTATGCGATGGGGTTAAGGTTCTCCTTTTTACATGGGTGCCTCTCTTCGCGTCTTCCCTTGATGCGGCTACGGACGAGCATACTGTTTATCCGGCACCGCAGAACTTGGCGGCGAAGGTTGAAATCTACAATAGTGCGTGGACGCTTCTCCTTTCCTGGGACGACGTGACCGTTCCGGAGGGCACTCCGGCCAACGCCGTCTACAACATCGCCTGCCGTTCCCGTGCGGCCGGTTCGACTGAGGCGTGGAGCGACTGGGATGACTCCAGCTGGGTGTATACGCCGCAAGTTGGCCAGTGGAGCGGTCGGGCCGAGCGCCGGTTTCTGTCTCATGACAGGAGCAAGGACTGGGAGTACCGTGTGAGGTGCTACAGCCAAGACGCGGACGTTCAGAACATTTACCTCAGCGAGTGGTCCGAAACCGTGCGGGCGTCCGACACCTGGGACGATTTCGCGTTCGTGGGGAGCGTGACGTCCGACCACAACCTGCGCAGGACATACCTCAACATTCCCTTCTCCTACACCACCTCGCGCACGGGGGCGTCTTCCACGCCGCTCTCCTTCACCTTCACGGCCCTCGCGATCCCGGACGACGGGAGGATCTTCGAGGCGGGTACGGTGCGGCGGGACGGCACGCCGCTGGCGGTCGCGAAACTGGACGTCATAAAGAGCGGGGACCCGCGTCGGCGACCCGACGAACTTCGCGCTTTCGTCGGGCGACGGGACGTTCTTCTGGTCTGTCGACATGGATTTGGGCACGGCCTACTACCATACGAATGTGACGATCGTGGTGCAGGGCTACGAACCCGCCGAGACGGAAGGCGGCACGCCCCGCAAGGTCGTGGACAAGGCGATTGGGGGCATCACCATCGATACGCGGGGGCCGCGGTTCACGCCGACGGCGAACGGTCGCGGCATCATCCTCGAATGGCAGAAGGTGACGAACGCGGCCAAGTATGTGATCTACCGCGCCAAAGAGCTCGGCGACGAGACGACGGAGACAATCTACACAACCATCGGCGAGACGGCGGAGACGACCTACACGGACAGCAATTTCTCGGATCGGTATTGCACGACGCAACGCTACTACTACCGCATCCAACCGCTGGAGGCCGATGGCACGGAATTGTTCCACTCCGCCTGGATTCCCGCCTACTGTCGGCTGGACTTCCTCAACGCGGACTCCGTCCACTTTTCGCCGCGCTTCCCCTGGAGCGGCCAGCTCGACTTCCGCATCCAGAACTTCTCGGCGCGCGACAAACGTTTCGACGGTCTGCCGCGCTTCAAGCTGACGGCCACGCACGAGGGCAACCCGATCCCCGTGCGGACGGCGACGCTGGGGGACGGAACGCCGATTGATCCGAGCGATTTCACGCTGGTCGAAGACAGTCCCACCAATACCATGGAGTGGGCGCGCCTTGTCTGGGATGCGCGGGCCGACCTCGGCGAGACGAACATCACGAGCGCGCTCGACTTCAAGATCGAATACATAGGCCTCACGACGACGGACGGCAAGCCCTATGTGGGCGACACGGTGATCGAGAAGAGTGGCCCGGCCGAAGGGCTTGACACGCGGCTTGTGCCGGAGGTCGCCCTCGATGGCCGGACGACCTCCGTCTACGCCGACACGGGCTGGTGGAATCCCGCCGCCGGATATGTTCTGGTGTACGTCGAAGGCACGCAGAAACTGTCGACATCTGGCACGGGAAGCCGTGCCCTGACAACGGATATCCTGCCCATCTGGGGCACGAACACGCTGACGATTACGACCGACAGGGGCGAGTCGTGGACGGGGCGCGTCAAGTATCCAGACTTCGCCTTCACCGTGTCGGAGGGCCATACGGACGGTGTCAAGCTGACGTGGAACAGCGTTCCCGGAGTGGCCGACTATGCCGTCCGCCGCCGCCCCCTCGGTTCGGACGCGGCGTTCGAGACGGTTGAGACGGTGACGGGTGCGACCACCTGGACGGACGCGACGGCGAATGAGGTGGGAGCCTTCGAGTACACGGTCATGCCGCTTTTGCCCAGCGGTGCGGACGCGGGCCCCGCCCCGGCGGCCCAGCGCGGCTACCGGACGCTGGAGGAGGTCGAGCTCGTCGCCGCGCGGTCGGACGAGCCGTGGACGCCGCGTGTTGCGATCGACATTGCCTACACGAGTGGACGCGTGGCGGCGACGGATGGTGCCGTAACCTATCGCCTTGAACGGACGGACGGCGGCCCGCTGACGGCGCTCACCAACGATGTGGGCGTGGCGATTGACCCGGCCAACGTATCGCTCGCCTCGGGCGTGACGAACCGCATCTGGTGGTTTGCCGAGGCGGATCTTGGTGCGGCGGCCGTTGTTTCGGATCTTGCCCTGCGCCTCGTGCCGACGCTCGCGGCGGACGCGCCGGAAGGGGCCGTTGCCGCGCCCGCCGTTCTGACGTGCGAGCCGTTCGCGGTTGATTTCCGTCCGACGCGCAATGTCAATGTGGGCGACACGGTTTCCGTGTCGTGGCTGTGGACGCGCACGGACGCGCGCAACGAGGCGGACGACACGATTTGCGTTGAGGCGGACACGTGGGTGGGAACGAAGACGCTGCTCGATAGCCCCGTTGGCGCGGAGGCGCGTGCGGGGACGCTGTCGTTTGCGGTGACGCTCGAGTACTGGACGGAGTTTACGCTCGTCAAGCATGAGAAGAACGGCGACACGGACATGGCGACGACGAGTTTCGTGACCTATCGTCTCCCGACGGCGGCTCCGCAGGGGCTAACGGCGACCCAGGGCGAGACGAATGCCGTCACGCTCGCGTGGTCGGCCGTGCCGTTTGCGAGCGGCTACCACATTATCGCGAACTACACTGACTGCAGCCGCGAACCGGCGGTGACCAGCACACGCGACTGGCATACGAGCGGCGACGCGGCGACGAACACGGTGGACGCGGCCGCCCCGGCACTGGGCTATGCGCACTACACGGTGACGGCGTTCTATGGAAACGGCGCAACGGGTCCGGAGTCTACTGCGCTTGGCTGGCGTGCGCTCGACGCGCTGGAGCTGGAAAACGTGCAGACGCGCAAGCCGTGGCCGAGCGGTCGGGTCGACATCGACCTCGCCTACACGACGGCCCGCGTCACGCTCCGCAACCGAATGGGCGTGTCGACCCCGGTGCCGGCCATCACGATTGCCGTGCAGACGGCGGAAGGTGATGTCATCCCCGTTTCGTCGCTCGTCCGCGAGCCGCCGGTCAGCGAGTACACCGAGCATCTCGATCGCCGAATTCTCACAAACGGGCAGCTGTTCTCCGCTGACGATGACAGCGGCTCGTGGCGGATTGTGTGGGACACCGCGTCATGGGACTCCCCCGTCCCGAAACGCGTCGCGCCGAACGCCGTTCTGACGGTCTCCATTGGCGATGTCGTCGCGGACACGGCGACATTCAACCTCGACACGCGGCGCATCACGCGGATCCCGATCACGGCGGACATGGAGACGCTGCCGCTGCGCTGGGCGACGCGCTGGTTAGAGGAGAGTCCCGCGATGAGCCTCGACCTGCGCCGCGCACGGAACGTGCGCATCGTCGAGATCAAGGACGGCGTGTCGAGCAACCTGGCAGACGAGGACTTGCGCGACATGGAGGGCGTCTTCTACTGGACGCCGCCGACGGACGTCGCGAATGAGGTCACGGTGCGGGCGACGTACGAGGGCATGGAGAAGAATGACTTCACGCTCACGTTCTTCCAGGCCCCCGTGGTGAACGCCACGGCCCAATACAAGGCGGACGCAAATGCCTTCCATGTGACGTGGGATGCCGTCGTCGACTACGATTTCGACGAGGTGCGCTATGCGCTTCTTCGGCGCGTGGTGAACCGCGACGGCACGGCGGGTGACTGGACGACAGTCGCGGATTCGCTCGTGGCGACCAGCTACGATGACGATTCGGTTGCGTCCGATGACACGGCGGTCTACGAGTACGCCGTTCGTGTCCGCTACTCCGATGGCGCGGGCGGGTGGCTTGATGCCGCGCCGTCCGCCGGCGCGTCTGCGTGGGCGAAGACGGCGAGTCTTGCGCTCTCGGAACCGTTGCTCGGTGCACCGTGGACGGCGACCGTCGGGATTGATGTCGAGTATGTGACGGGACAGCTCATAGGCGGTGCGTCGGATCTCGTCGAAGTCTTCGCGAGGGACACGGTCGGCAACACGAACCTCACGGTGCGGACGCTGACCTTGGACGGCGCGGATGTCGTGAACGGATCGTTCACGCTTGACAAGGGAACGACGACCTCCACGGGGCGGATCGTGTGGAACGCGGGTGCGGACGTGCCGGAGGCCAGCCTGGCGCATGTCGTCCTCGGTGTGAAGACGGCGGGGTCGAGCCTTGAGAAGGAGACGGTTCCGTTCACACTCGACGTGCGCACGGTGCGCGACGTCTCCGTGGGCGAGACGGTTGACATTCCGTGGGCGTGGACGCGCACGGACGCACGCGACGAGTCGGCCGACACGCTTGTCCTCACGGCGAACCTCAACGGCGACTGGGACTGGACGAACCTGTGCGAGGTCGCCGTCGGTGCGGGACCGCGTGCGGGTGTGGCGACGGTCACGGTGACGGATGACCTCTGGACGTCGTTCAGGTTGGAAAAGCACGAGATGAATGGCAACACGGACGAGATGACGACGAGCTTCGTGACGTATCGCCTTCCGGCGGAGGTGCCGCAGAACATGTCCGCGAGCCGGGACGTCACGAACGCCGTCACGGTGATGTGGTCGGCCGTGCCGCAGGCGGCGGGCTACAAGGTCGTCGCGGAAGACTGCGACGCGGAGGGGAATCGCAGGCCGCCTCGCCTCCTGACGGTTTCGGACGGTGCCACGACAAACATTGTGGACACGGCGGCCCTGATGCCCGGCTACACGCGCTACACGGTCTCGGCCCTCTATCCGAACGATGCCGTCGGACAGGCATCCGCCGCCGCAATCGGCTGGCGTTCGCTCGACGCGCTGACGGCGACCGTGAAGACGCGCACGCCGTGGCCGAGTGGCAAGGTGGACATCGACCTCTCCTACGTGACGGCGCGACACGCGCTCCGCGCCGAGACGAGCGAGGATGTTGCAACGAGCCTGCCTCTCACGCTCGTCGTGCGCAAGGCGGACGGCGCGGCTCTGACGGTTGCGACGCTGACGCGCGAACCGACGGTTGTCGAGAGCACCTTCACGCTCAACCGCGACGCCTTCACGAACGGGCAGGCGCTTTTCAGCGATACAGGCGCAACGCGGATTGTGTGGAACGCGGGAGCGGACGCGGCGGGCGTAGAGGCGGCGGGTGCCGACCTGTCGGTCTCGCTCGGCGACCGGGTCGTGGCCGAGACGACGTTCGACCTCGATGCGACCAAAACGAAAGTGGTGCCGCTTGCGACGGATGCGTCGGGGACAAGAACGCTCCGCTGGGCGTCGCGTTGGGCGAACGAAGGGGCGACGAGCCTCAACATGATGGACGGACACGACGTGCGCCTTGTCGAGGAGACGGCGGACGGGACGCGCGACCTCTTCAACGAGCACAAGCGCGACGAGGAGGGTAGCGTCGACTGGACACCACCGGCGGATGCCTACGGGCTCATCACGGTGAAGGCACTCTACGACGGCGCGGCGAGTGACGACTACACGCTGACATTTGTCCGTGCGCCAGAAGTGAGCCTTTCGGCTTCGCGCAACACGGGTGACGGGACGATTGCCCTTTCATGGGTGGCCGCGCCCGGTGCTGCGCACTACAGGGTCCTTCGACGCGCGGTGAACCGAGACGGCACGGCAGGGGACTGGACGACGCTGGCCGAGCAGGTCACGGCGACGACCTACGACGATACGGTTGATGCGGACGACACGACGGTTTACGAGTACACCATTCTCGTCTGCTACGCGAATATCGCCGACCCGGATGCACCGCTTGCTTCCGCGCCGTCCACGGCCGCCACCGGCTGGTCCTCGACGGCGCAGCTGACGCTCGACGGCCTGACGGTCAGCGACCCATGGGAGACGACGGTTGGCGTGGGCGTCAATTTCACCTACGTGACGGGACAGGCCTTCGGCGCGTCGGATTTCGCCGAGGTCGTCGTGACGGACGAGGACGGCAATACGAACCTTACGGTGCGGACGCTTGCACTGGACGGCGTGGCTGTCGCCAACACCGCGTTCACACTCGACAAGGGCGCGGTGACCTCCACGGGTCGTCTCGTATGGAATGCGGGCGCGGATGTGCCGTGCGTCTACCTCACGAATGTTGTTCTCCGCGTGAAGACGGCTTCGGGTCTTGTGAAGATGGTCGGACCGTTCACGCTCGACACGTATGGCACACACGCGGTCTTCGACGCGCTTGGTCCTTGGCTCGACGGCGGCGCGACCACCGTCACGCAGAATGTGGCGGCGGTTTACGGCGCGGTTCCGACGGCAACACGTGCGGGCTATCGCCTTGTCGGCTGGTTCGACGGCATCTCGGGTACGGCGCGGCAGGTCGTCGAGGGAATGGCACCGCTGACACGCGATGACCATCGCCTCTACGCGAAGTGGGCGGTCGATCCGTCCGCCTCGCCGGTCGTGGATGCGGACGGAAACTCAATCTTCCGCTGGGAGGCGACGAGTCCTACGACGGCGCGAATCCTCGGCTTCCGCGAGGCGAATCAGCGGATGACGAACATGATTATCCCTGATGCAATTGACGGTCTGGTCGTGACGGAGATCGCGGCGGGTGCGTTCGCGAATTCGGCGAGCGGACTTGAGTCGCTGACGCTCCCCGTCTACTGTTCGACTGTCGGCACACGGGCGTTCTCGGGAATCAAGACCTTGACGCGCCTTGCGATTACGCCCGTCCGCGACGCGGCGGATCCGGCGCGCATGGGAACGCTCTCAATCGGGAACTACGCCTTTACGGCCACAGGACTGACGGAAGTCTTCTTGCCGGTCGAGGTCGGGCAGATTGGCAACTTCGCCTTTGCGGACTGCCGCCAGCTCCAGAATGTCACGCTCCTTGGCCGGCCGACGGTCGGCGAGCGTCCGTTCCGCCGCGCAGGCATCGATGCGGGCGTGAAGCCGACCATTCACCTTCATCCGGACCTCGCGTCCGACGCGGACTACTTGGCGGGCTTGACGCAGGAGTTGGGGAGCGGGGATGTCGTCGTGCGGACGGATGCGGTCGTGACGGGACTTTCGCTCGGTACGTTCGCCCTGCCGACTCCGGGGACGGTTCGGTTGACGGTGGGTGTCGAGCGGGCGTCCACATGGGGTGCGGTGGATGCGTCTCGGTTGCGCGTTGTCTACCAGGCGCAGATTGGCGACGCACCGACCGACCTCGTGCCGAACCGCATTCTGCAGGAGGCGGACGGTTCGCTGACGCTGGAGGTCACCGCACCAGACGGTCCGTCCGGGTTCTTTAGGGTCAAACTGCTGAAGTGAAGGAGCGAAGAATGAGGAATCAACTTACAATGGGCGTTGCCCTCGTGCTGATGGCGACGGTGGCGCAGGCGGAGGGGTGGCGATTCTCGGCGGGCCCGGCGTGGCGCTCGCGTGTCAAGACGGAAGTGCGCGGCACAACGCCCGTGCCGACGACAACGGGCGGCACGACGCGTACACCCTATGACCGTGATCCGGGCTCGGGGGACTATGACCCTGCGGCGGCGGTGGAGCGGCCCGATCCGGACGTTCCGGGAGACAATCTCTATGCGGTCGGCGCTTCCTTTCAGGAGACCACGATTGTGCCGGGCGACAGCGCGGCGCGGTTCCGTTCGGATGACACGGATGAGACGCTTGGCTTTTCGGCGAGTCTTGGGCGGGATGTCTGGTCGGCGGGGCCTGTCTCGGTCGGTCTCGACCTGCGCTTTGCGGGCTACTGGAACCTGCGTTCCTCCGCTTCCGGGTTCGCAGGGGGCGGAACTTCTTCGACGCGGACGGGGACGGACTGGTGGCTCTTCAAGGGCGGACCCTATCCGGGGGACAGCGACTTCTCGTATGCGCCAAATCCTGAGCGCGACGATCGTGTTCCGACCGATTACGGTGATGCCGTCACGACGCTTCTGCCGGGGCAGATGGTGCGTTCGCGCCTAAAGGCCGACCTCTACCAGTTCGGGATTGGACCGACCGTGACGTGGCGGGCCTGTTCGTGGTTGGAGGCCTTTGCCGGTGCAGAGGTGATTCTCAATCTGGCTTCGACCGACCTGAGGGTTGGGGACGCGTCCGAATCGGATGTGGACTGCCTGCTCGGCTTCGGCGGACGGCTTGGGCTGGTTGCCCGACTGACGGAGAACCTCGGACTCTTCGGTCAGGTTGGATACGAATGGGTGGACGCGGCGGATGTGCAGGTCGGGAATGTCGCGGCGGATGTCGACTTCTCGTCACTTGTCCTTGCCGTTGGCCTGCAGGTCAGTTTCTAAGATCTTCGTGCTTGGCGCGGTATCTTGTGCGCAATTCGGTCGGACTGCAGCCGAACGCCGCCGCGATTGAATTGGAAAAGTGCTGGGGACTCGCGAATCTGGCGCGGCGGTTTTGAGCTTGATCCGCCGCGCACCGACCGTTTCCGCCCATCGCCTGCCGGTCCGATGGGGAGGGGCGGTTCGGCTCGCGGGCATTGTCGTATCGTCAAATGCCCATCAGAAGATTATCCCCTGAGCATCGGAATCTCTTCCGATGCCCAGCTCGGCAATTTCTCGTGCCCATCGGACGGAAACTTACTCTATGAGTAACTTTAGACTTACTCATGAGTAAGTTTTGATTTACTCTAGAGTAAGTCTGCCGCTGATGGGCACGGGAGGCGCGGCGGTTGCCCATGCCGCGTCGGGACCGTACCCGCCGGAATCCGCCGCGAAGCCGTTTGTTCGTCGAAAGCCTGCGCTCGGCGCACGAATCGTTCGGTTAGGGGCGTACGGTGGTATGCGGTCGACGGACGGGGTCTCTGCCTGCCCGTCTGGCCCCGAACCCCGCCAACCGCCGCGCTGGGAGCGTGCCTTTCGCGGCGCATTCACTCTGCCGCGGAGGCGGTTTCTGGGCGGCGGTGCCGAGGGTTGCACGACATTTTGGGGCGTTTTGTGAAGGTTTTTACCTTTTTACTCGAAAAAGAGGAGTCGGACAGGGGATTCTCAACATTTGAGCCGGCGGATTTTCGCCCTGCCCGAGAAAGAGTATAATATGCGGCCTGATGAGAAGAAAAGGTTATCTGTGGGGTGCCGTGTGCGGCATCCTGGCGGCCGTCAGTTACGGCATGAATCCGCTCGGGGCGCTTCCCCTCTACCATGAGGGCGTTGCGACGGAGACGGTGCTCCTTTACCGATTTGGCTTCGCGATTCCCATTTTGGCCCTGTTCATGTGTGCGCGGGGCGTTGCCTTTGCGCTGTCGCGGCGGACGTTCCTCCTGACGGCATCGCTTGGCCTCCTGTTTGCCGCGTCCTCCCTGACCTTCTATTCGAGCTTCCAGCGGATGCCCGTTGGGGTCGTCTGTACAATCCTCTTCGTCTATCCCGTGATGACGGCCGCCATCATGACCGCCTTTTATGGGGAGCGGCTGACGGTCAAGACGGTTGCCTCAATCGCGCTGGCACTGGGCGGCATCGCCTTCCTTTCGCTCGGCGGCGGGGAACTGCGGATTGACCTGCTGGGGGTTGTCCTGGTGCTGATTTCGGCCCTGACCTATGCCATTTACATTGTCGTGGTCAATCGCGCCCGCGTCCGAATGCCGGTGAGTGCCATGACGTTCTGGGTGTTGGTCTTCTGCTTCTGCGGGGTGTTGGGCTGGTCGGTCGCGGCGGGCGGCTCGTCGGCACTGCATCTCCCGGGGAGAGCGCGCCAGTGGGGATTCGGCATCTTCCTCGCAGTTGTTCCAACACTTCTCTCCCTTCTTTTCATGGTCGTGAGCGACAAGCGGCTCGGGTCGACCCCGACGGCGATTCTGGGGGCACTTGAGCCGTTGACGGCCGTCTGCGTCGGCATTTTTGTCTTTGGGGAACAGATGACGCTTCGGCTTGGCGTTGGCATGGTCTGCGTGCTTGCGGCTGCCGTCACGATTCTCTGTCATCGGGGGCGCAAGTAGTCCCTCGGGAACGGGTGCACAGCGGCACTCGTTCGTTCGGCGGAAACGCCCGGGCGTCAGCCCGAAGGCCTTGTGGAAGGCATTGGCGAGGTGTGCGGCATGGCAGAAGCCACAGTCTGCGGCAATTGCCTGGAGCGTGAGATCCGTGCCCGTGAGCAGGACTTTCGCTCGTGCCAGCCGTTGGCGGAGAATCTCGTCGGTGAGCGTCCGACCGAGTTCCCTTTGGGTTGCGCGGTTCAGTTTGGTGCGTGGAACGCCCAGTTCATGGGCAATTTGCTCGATTCCGGTTGCACGGGCGATGTCGCGCTGGATGATGGCAAAGGCGCGGCGGAGCAGGGGGTCGTCGGCCGCTTCGGTGCGCGTCGATTGACGGACGGCGATGCCACGCGGCGGAATGAGGAGCGTGTCGGGAACCTGTCGGCACGGCCGTTCCGCCGACATCAGTTCCTGAAGAAGTGCTGCGCCTTCATAGCCAATGCGCTCCAGGTCGTGGCGGATGGACGAAAGGGGTGTCGGCTGGTTGAGGCAGATGAGCTCGTTGTTGTCCACGCCAAGGATGGCGACCTCCTCGGGCACGGCAATCCGTGCGTCGCGGCAGGCGTTCAGGACGCGGGAGGCATCGTTGTCCGAATAGGAGAAGATGGCAATGGGTTTCGGCAGTTCGGCGATTCGGTTGGCGAGTTCGGTGCGGTTGAGTCCGATGAGCCGTTCGGCGGTGGGGAAGCCGTTCTCCGTGAGACCCATCAGTCGAAGGCGTTGCAGGTTTCCCCATTTTGAGGAAAACCAGGCGGCGCGGCGAAAGCCCCGCTCGTGAAAGTGTTCCGCCGCGAGTCGCCCCATTTCGAGATTGTCTCCGCAGACGCGTGGAACCTTCAGCGTCGGCACGGCGTTCGTCAGGTCGACGATGGGCGTGCCCCGGCGACGCTTCTCCCGAACGAAGTCCACCAGGGGCGTGCGCCCCTGTCCGATTGTCGCGAGAATGCCGTCGCCCCGCCAGTCCCGCGGCGGATGTTCGCGGTCCTCAATCGTGATGAACCAGCCGTGTTCCTGGGCAAACCGCGTGATGCCGCGAAGACAGGTCGCGGCCGAGGGGCTGGTCAGCAAAAGGACATCATAGCTCGACATGGCGTGTAGGATACCACAGGCGTTTCGATTTTGCAATGACGGACGATGAATTTTGCAAAAACTTACAGTCCCCGTTTCGGGGTCAGAATGGTATAATAGGGGAGTAAAGTAGCAATAGGAGGTTCGAATGTTGTGCAAGCCAGATGTTCGCTGTGGTGCTTCTCGGATTGCGGCCCTTGTGTGCCTGAGCGCAGGGGTCGCCCTGGGTGGCGCGGTTTACGACAGTTCGTCCGAGCCGGGCGTGCTGAAGATTGCCGTTGACATCGCCGGGGCGACGCTGGATGCCGCCCAGGTGACGGACGGCATCACCAACATTCTCAAGACGGGTCCAGGCGATCTGACGGCGACCCCCATCCCGTCCTACACGGGCGACATCACCATCGGTGAGGGACGCTTCATCGTCGCCCAGCGCGGCGATTTCGGTGCGAACAATGTCGGCACGGTCTATGTCAACGACGGGGCCTCGATTGCCGACGACTCCTCCTATGGGGATTGGGGTTCAGGTCTCGTCTCGGGCAAGACCTTCGTCTTCGCGGGCGCACCCGCCGCCGTCGAGCCGAGTTGCAAGTTCATGCGTCTGAAGGACGGCGGCACGGTCGGCCTCGCCGACTGGTCGACGTTCCGTTTTCTCGCGGATGCAACGGTGCGGGTCGAGAACCAGCGGTTGAAGGTCTCCGGGGACTTCGACTTGGGCGGTCACAAGCTGACGTTCCTTCGGGACGATGCAAAATGGACGATGTTTGAGGCTGAAGGAACCGTTAAGAATGGCGGCACATTTGCCGTTGTCGGCAATGCCGCGTATCCGAATCCAAATGCGCTGCGCTTCCTCAATGCGAACGGCACGTTTGGCTTCGCCGAATCCGAGGCACCGTGTGCGCTTGAACTCTCGAACTCCAGTTTCGAGATTACGCGTCCGCTTTCGGTTGCATCCGCCACGCTCAAGTTGTCCAATGCGCGCTATTACACGGTCAACGCGTCCGACAAGTCGAACCTGACGACCTATCGGTGGAATGGACCGATTGAGTTGTCGGGTGCCAATTCGCTGGCCGACACCTCCGATAAGGCGACCGCGCTCACGTTCGCCGGTCCATTCAACGGTACGGGAACGCTGCAGATAGGGCCGGGGTGGGTGAACCTTCTGTCGGGTGCGGGCGGCACTTTTGCGGGTGACGTGACCATCACGGGGACGACGAACGGAAAGGTTGCGCCGGAAAATAGCGGCGTTGCCCTCTGCGACAATTCGCCGCTTTTCCCGAATGCGCACGCCGTGACATTCACGGATGGTGCACGGCTGGTTCTGGCGGGCGACAACGCCTCCACGCTGTCCGCGTTGACTTTCGCCGGTGACGTGGACTCCTCCATCACCGGCGGCGGGGTGCAGGTGGCCAATCTGACGCGTCCGACCATGGCAGGGCTTGTGAAGACGGGTTCCGGCACGCTGATGCTTTCGAACGCCGTTCACGTGACGGGCACGACATCCGTTCAGGGCGGTGCGCTGAAACTCGGGTCGAAGGTCTACGGCCACGCGGGCCTTTGGGAATGGAAGTTTGTCGACATGTCGAAGGGGGACGAGGCGGGGCAGAACATTTGGGGAAGTCCCTCGGACTTCAACCGTCGCTGGGATGCGACGACGCAGTCGTTCCTGCCGCCGCTCCTGTCGACGAATCAGGAGAATGCGGTCTATTCGCGCTTGGGCGCCACGAAGGTTTTCGAGGGCTTCGACATGGTTGTTGCCAATGACATTCGGCGCGCAACAGCCTACCTCTATCAGGGCTATGTCTGGAATCGTTCCGCCGCGCCCGTCACATGGCAGTTCGCCTTCCACCAGTCCTATCGCGGATCAATGGTTATCAACGGAGTCTGGTCGCCGTTTGGCAATCCTTCGGAAGGGGCGGGTCGCACGAACATCTTCACGACCGTCCTGCAACCGGGACCGAACTCAATTATGATTTACTCGTGCGGTGCCTCGTGGAATAGTCGGCAGAATCCAGGGACGGACCGCTTCGACGGGCTGAGCCTTTCCTACGATCCGAATCCCGTTGCGGATGAAGTGAATGTGGAGCACTTCCTGAAACTGGACGACGGCGGTTCGGGGCGGCTGCTGACGATTGACAATCAGGATGAGCAGGCCGCGGCGGAAATGCTGCCGGTCTTTGACGAACTTTCCTTCGCGGCGGGGACGACATTCGACCTGAATGGAAACGGCTTCGTCCAGGGCAAGTTGGTCGGCTTCCCCACGGTCCTCCACGGCGACTTGACGCTGACGGATTCGTGGACGATTTTGGCGGCGGACCTTGCGAACGGGAAGGCCCTCCATGTCGACGGAACGCTTTCGTTCGGTGAGGGCGTCACCCTCAAGATGCCAGCGGGGCAGAAGCCTGACCATCACGCGGCGAAGGAGTATCTGATTGCCGAGGCGGATGCCATTGTCGGTGCACCCGTGATTGACAGGGCATCCGTCGAACTGGGCGACTGGAAGGTGGTGACGACGAAGACGCAGGTGAAGCTCACCTATTCGCCGCATGCCTTGCTGATTCGCGTGCGCTAAGACGGATTGGCGATGGTCTCGACGGGCATGAGATTTGTCCTTCTTCCTCTGATGGGGCTGTGGACGGCGTTCGCCGCCTGCGCGGGGGATTTTACAATCAATCCCCACGGCGCGGGCGGTTCCATCGCCGATCCGGATTTCTCCTTCGGCTACTTCATCCATGGCGCGGGGTGGCTGAAGTGCGGGAAGATTGGCGGCGTTCCTCATGCGCGGGTTGAATTGCCGCCGGCGGATGGCAAGGTCGCCTTCGAGTCCGTTGTCGAGGAGGGCGTTTCGTGCGCGAGTGAGATGTCCACGCTGGTCACCAACGGGGCTCTTCGCGTTGCCTATCGCGCCGTTGTGACGAAAGGCGGTCGTGTTGAGACGGTGTCCGTCCAGGCCTATGCCGAGGGGCGTTGCCTTGTCGGCGGACGGCTTCTCGCGGATGGGGAAAGCCAGCCCTTGCCGGAGGCCGCCTCCATTGAGTGCGGCACGATTTCCAGCCTGCGGCTTGAATCGCCCGATGGTGCCCAATTCATCGACTTGACCTTTGATTCGCCTGTCATTGCCTCCGTCATGCGGAAGGCGGGAGAAGATTCCTACACGCTTCGCCTGTCCGCCGTGCGGGCGGCGGAACTGGCGGTTGGGCAGACGCTCTTGATTGGATTCACGTTGCGGACGGCGCGTCCGATTGAGAACCCGAACACGCCGTGGGTTGCGCAGCCCGGAGCGGCGTTCGTTCCCCTGGCCTATCGGGCGGATGTTCAGAAGGGGTCCGCCCTTGACTTCTCGCGCATTGTGCCGCGCACGGCGTGTGGAACCTACGGACGTCTTCGGGCGAAGGGGGGACATTTTGAGTTCGAGCGCCTGCCGGGCGTTCGGCAGAAGTTCTATGGCGTGAACCTGCACTCCTATGCCTGCTACTATACGCCCGAGGAGGCGAACCTGCTGACGGACCGCCTGGTTCGGCTGGGGTACAATGCGATTCGCCTTCACAACTTCGAGAATGAATACATGGGGCTGACGAAGGGCTCGCCCGACGGGGCGACACCGGTCGCCGCCCAATTTGAGGGACTCGACAATCTGCTGGCCGCCTGTTCGAAGCGCGGCATTTACGTGACGCTCGACTTGCACGTGGGCCGCAACACGAGCTTCCGGGCGATTGGCATCGACAAGCCCGGCATGGTGCACAACGCGCGCGGCAATCGCAACGAACTGAAGTATCAGTATCTCGTCAATCCGGCGGCGCGGGAGAACCTGAAGCGGTTCGTCGGCGGCTTCTTCAATCATGTCAACCCACTCTTGGGGCGACGCTATGCGGACGAGCCGACCATCGCACTTGTCAATGTCGTGAACGAGAGCCCCTGCGCCTGGTCCTGCGGCGATGGCACGACCCACGACATGTGTCGGCAGGAGTATGCGTTCATGCAGGAAATGCGCACTTTCATTCGGCGGGAGGTCGGCAGTGACGTGCCCCTGTCGACCTGCAACGGCGGGACGATGCCGTTCTGCCTCCAGTCCGTGCGAGCTGACCTGAGCGACTATGTGGACGACCATTTCTACTACGACCACCCGTCCTGGCCGGACGATGCCAAATGGACGGATGGGGATCGCGTTCCGCTGTTCACGCCGAATCGGCGGGTCTTTTCGGAGTTTGCCGAGATTCCGGCTCAGGCCCTGACGACGCGCCTCTGGGGCAAGCCGTTCGTCATTTCTGAATTTAACTGGTGTGCGCCGTCGGCCTATCGGGCCAGTTCGGGCCTGACGGTCGGTGCGCTCGCCGCCGCGCAGGACTGGGATGGCATCTGGCGTTACCTGTGGGCGCATGACAAGCGCCGCGCCCTTGAATCGGGAAGTCATGCCCTCGCCAAGTTGGAGGGGGCGAGCGACGCGCTCGCTGTCGCGGCGGATCGTGCGCTCATGTGTCTGTTCCTTCGCGGCGATCTGAAGCCTTTGGCGCGGCGGGCCTCGCTGGTCATCCCAAGAGACCGCATAGACAACGCCAAGTCTCACGATTGCGTCTGGCAGAATGAGTTCGCCTGGCCTTGGGCGGGCTGGTATGTTCAGTTCGGTTCGGCACTGGACGCGGGCGTTCAGGGGAGTGTTCATGATTTTGCCTATCCGGCGGACGTCAAGTTGACGGCGGACCGTGTGGAAGGATTGCTTGGGTCGGCGAGCCTCAAGCCGGCGGATGGTGCGGTGACGATTGGCCGAACGAACAATTCGTTCACGGTGTCGACGCCCCGCACCTGCGGCGGAAGCGTCGAGTCGGGGGCCTTTCGCGCCGGCCCGCTGGCCGCCAACTGTGAACGGGAAAAGACGACCATCTGGGTGAGTTCCCTTGACGAAAGTCCGCTCGGGGACTCCAGTCGAATCCTCTTGACCCATTTGACGCGGCTCTATAACACGGGCGACCGCTTCGCCGACCGGGACGGACGCTACCTTCTTCAGAGCGGACGGCCGCCCTATCTGATGCCGCGTGCGCGAGCGCGGGTCTGGCTGAAGCTCAATCGCCCGGAGGAAGTGTCGGTCTACGCGCTTGATTCGGATGGAACGCGTCGGGGCCTCGTTCCGACTTCAATCCGCAAGGGTTCCCTCGCATTCACGTGTGACACGGCGCGGGATGCCGCGAATGCCACCTACCTTTACGAACTGATTCGGAACCGCAAACAACAGGAGAAGAAGGACAAATGAACTGGAATAGAAGGGATTTCATCAAGGCCGGCGGCTGTGCGTTCACGATTGCCTCCGCACGGACGCTTTTGGGTGCGGCGACACCTGCGAACAAGTTGCGTCTTTGTGTTGTCGGTTGCGCCCGGACGGCGGACCACGGGCATGGCTTTGTCGTTGACCCGAAAGGTGCGCGCGGGCGTGGCTTTCAGGTGATGAGCCGGTTTGCCGAACTGCCGAACTGCGTGGTGACGGTCGTCTGCGATGTCGATTCGACGGCAATGGATCTCGCCGCGAGAGTCCTGAAGGAGATGACGGGCATCGCCCCGGCGAAGGTGAAGGACTTCCGCGAGGCCGTGCGCCGCGATGACGTGGACGCGGTGCTTGTCGCGACGCCCGACCATTCGCACTGCTACATTGGTGTTGAGGCGATGAAGGCGGGCAAGGCCCTCTACCTTGAGAAGCCGATTGGCATCTCGGCTGGCGAGGCTGAAATCCTGGCGGAAGTCCAGCGGCAGACGCAGTCCGTCTTCGTGCTCGGCACCCAGCGTCGCAGTTCCTATTCCACGCAGCAGGCCATCAACTACATCCGCTCGGGACAGATTGGTCGTCCGCACTGGGCGAAGGCGTGGTGTATGTCCGATCGGCCCGCAATTCGCGGCGTGAAGGAGGAGCCGATTCCGGCGTGGCTCGGGGCGGACGGATGGGATCTTTGGCAGTGCTGTGCGCCCCGCACGGCCTATCGTTCGCACCTCGTGCACTACAACTGGCGTTTCTTCAGGGGTTATGGCACGGGTGACTTGCCGAACAACGGTCTCCACTTCGTCGACATCGCCCGCTGGGCGCTCGGTGCGGACTGGCCCGAACGGATTTACACGGGCGGCGGACACCTCTTCTATGAAGGGGAGGACTGGAATTGGGACGACACGCAGACCCTGACCGTGCAGTTCCCGGAGAACCGCTACCTGACGTGGGAAGGGTGCTCGCATTCGTCAGCCTTCACGTTCATGGGCAAGTGGACGGGGTGCCTCGTCTATTGCGATGACGGCGTTGCGTTCTTCGGTCCGCTTGGGGAATCCGCCATCTACGATCGGACGGGACGGAAACTCGTCAAGTCGTGGGATGCGGCGGACACCGGGAGCCAGGAGGGCGACATCCGTCTTTCCGACCCGATTCGCTCGTGCGACATCTGCCACGTGAAGAACTTCACGGAATGCGCCCTCGCCGGGAATGTGAAGACGGCCCAGCCGATTGACTCAGCGCTCAAGTCGAACCTGATTACGGAACTCGGCAATGTCTCGCTTCAGATTGGCGCGGCCATTCAGCTTGATGCGGCGACGGGACGGCTGAAGAATGCGGACGATCCGGCGGCGAAGTTCTGGATGCCGCGCTACGAGAAGGGCTGGGAACTGAAGGCATGATGACGCGGCGAACGTTCTTGGGCGGCCTTGCGGCGGCATCCTGTTCCGGATTCGCCGCGCCCATCGCCAATTCATCTGCGGCACGGCTGCGGATTGCCGACGCGGCACTTCGTTGCACACGGGAACCGCTCGTGCGCCCGTTTGGCTTCAAGGGTGGCTATCTGACGGAACTTTGGCAGCCCGCCGTCAAGTTCGCGGCGGAATCGGGCGAGACGGGAATCGGCCTTGGTACGCAAAGCGTCCTGTGGAGCGACGCGGCGATTTTCACGAGCCGTTCGGAAACGGCGGGCAATGAACTGATGCTGTCGCTGACCCGTCGGGCCGTTGAACTGGCGCGGGGAATGTCGTTCGCGACGCCGTTTGAGTTGTTGGACGCGCTCTTCCCGCAGGTTCTCGACTACGGGCGGAAACTTTCCGGCCGGGCCAATCTGCGCCCGACGTTTACGCTGAATGCGCTCGTTGCCGTTGACAATGCGGCCTGGGTGCTTTATGCACGGGACAAGGGCTTCACCTCGCTTGACGCGGCGGTTCCCGCCGCGTGGCGAGAGGGAATTCCGGCGCATCATCCGCGCTGTGCAATGATTCCACTCATCACCTACGGTACGCCGCTTGATGAGGTCCGGAGGTTGGTAAGGGAAGGCTCGTTTTTCTTCAAAATCAAGATTGGGCAGCCCGGCACGCAGCAGGAAATGTTGGCGAAGGACTGCGCCCGCGTGTCCGAACTCCACGCCATCTTGCGCGAGGTGCGCACCGAGGATTCGGCCACGGGCCGCGCCTTCTACTACTTTGACGCGAACGGACGCTATGCCGACAAGGAGACGCTCCTGCGTTTTGCCGATCACCTCGAACGGATCGGTGCACGCGAGCAGACTGCGATTGTCGAGGAGCCTTTTGACGAGATGAACGAGGTGGATGTCCACGACATTCCCCTGCGGCTGGCGGCGGACGAGTCGGCGCATACGGTCGCCGACGCAGAGCGGCGCATGGAGATGGGCTACCGTGCCATGGCGCTCAAGCCGATTGCGAAAACGCTGTCGATGACGCTGAAGATTGCGGCGGCGGCGGCGCGGCGGAATGTGCCGTGCTTCTGTGCCGACCTGACGGTCAATCCGGTACTGGTCGAGTGGAATCGTGCGGTTGCGGAGCGTCTGCCGCAGTTCCCCGGGCTTGGCAAGCTCGGGTTGCTGGAGTCCAATGGGCCGCAGAACTACAGGAACTGGGATGTCCTGTTCCGTGATGTCCCACGGGATGGCATCTTTGCGCCGATGCCGCGTTACGAGGCACTCTTCAACAAGCGGGAAACCTTATCATGAAACGCCTTTTACTTCTTTTTGTCTGCCTTGCGGCCGGTGTCGCGGCGGCGGAACTGAAAGTCGGCATCATCGGACTCGACACGAGCCATGTGATTGCCTTCACCAAGTTCATGAATGTCGACCGAAGCCCGGAGGCCGAGGGCTTCCGCGTCACCCACGCCTACCAGTGGGGGTCGAGGGACATCATCTCGGCCACGAACCGCTACCCGAAGTACCTTGCGCAGATGCGGGAGATGGGCGTTGAAATCGTCCCTGACATTGACGAGCTGATTGCCCGCGTGGATTGCATTTGCCTTGAGACGAACGATGGGCGTGAGCACCTGGCGCAGGCCGAAAAGGTCTTTCGGTCGGGCAAGCCCTGCTTCATCGACAAGCCCCTTGCGCACAACCTGCGTGACGCGCTGCGCATTTATGAGCTTGGCAAACGGTTGAACGCGAAGTACTTCTCGTCCTCGGCTCTGCGTTTCGGACGCGTGATTCGGGAGGTTCGGGCGGGGACATATGGCCCGATTCGGACGGTTGCGCTCACGTCGCCTTCCCCGGAGGAGGCGCAGGGTACGCACAACTTCTACAGCTGGTACGGCATTCATGGCTTTGAGCCTTATGTGGCGGTCATGGGGACGGGGGCCGAGAAAGTCAGTTGCTTCCGCAGTGAATCGGACGATGTCATCAACATTGCCTATCCGAACGGGCGCATGGGGCAACTTCACCTCTTTCGGCACGACTGGTCGACCTACACGGGATACATCCTGCCGGTGAAGCCGAAGGATCCGGCGAATCTGGTCGTCGTCTTCGATGGCTACCAGGGATACGAGCCGCTTCTGCGTGAGATTTTGAAGTTCTTCAAGACGGGTGTTGTTCCGTTCAATCCCGAGGAAACGCTTGAAATCGCCGCCCTCATGGGGGCGGCGGAAGTGTCCGCAAAGCGCGGCGGAATGCCCGTCACGCTTGCAGACGTGCTGGAGGCGGCGCGGAAGTAGTCGAAAGACCGCCGGATGATTTCTATTGGAAACAAGTCGAAAAGAAAGTTGGATATGAAGATTATTGTTGGCAAGGATAAGAATGATATGGGACGGCTCGCGGCGGATGCGGCGGCGAGCAAGATTTGCGCGGCAATTGAAGCGCGGGGTGAGGCCCGCGTCATTTTTGCCAGCGCGGCGAGTCAGTTTGAGTTCATCGAGGCGTTGCTGAGCCACACGGAAATCGACTGGTCGAAGGTCTGCGGCTTCCATCTGGATGAGTATGTCGGCATTCCTGCCGACCATCCCGCGAGCTTCCGGCGGTTTCTGGTCGAACGCCTGCTGTCCAAGTTGCCCTGCTTGGTGAAGAACTTCACATTCGTTGGCGGTGATGCGCCCGACACGGCGGCGGAGTGCGCACGGTTGGCGGCGGCCGTCCGTGAAAAGCCGATTGACCTCGCCTGCATTGGCATCGGCGAGAACGGTCACATCGCCTTCAACGATCCGCCGGCCGATTTTGAGACGAAGGAGGCGTATGCCGTCGTCAAGTTGGATGAAGTCTGCCGCCGTCAGCAGGTCGGCGAGGGGTGGTATCCGAGTCTTGATGCGGTTCCGACCCATGCCTACTCGATGACGGTTCCGCAAATTCTGGCGACGAAGTCCATCGTCGTCATCGTCCCCGATGCCCGGAAGGCCGAGGCGGTGAAGCACACCGTCGAGAACGCAATCAGCCCCGAACTTCCCGCAACTTCCCTGCGGACGCACGCCGATTGCGAGCTTTACCTTGACCCGCCGGCCGCGGCACTTCTGACAAGGTAAGCCCGTGGAGAACGCGCTTGCCTTCGCGGACTACGCCATCATTGCCGCGTTTTTCGCGGTGATGATTGGCGTTGGTTTCTACTACAGCCGACGGTCGGCATCGTCCGACCAGTTCTTTGGGAACGACAAGACGACGCCCTGGTGGCTCGCGGGTGTCTCGTTCTACATGAACAGCTTTTCGGCTCTTGCCTTCGTCATGTATTCGGCCCTTGCCTACAAGTTCGGCTGGGTTCCCGTAACGGTGAGCTGGCTCTCGGTCCCGGCCGTTCTTCTTGGGGCCTGGTTCCTGGCCGTGCGGTGGCGACGGGCGGCGAAGGGTAGCCCCATCGACTACATCGCCGAGCGGTATACGCCCGCCATGTGTCGGACGCTGGCCATTCTCGGCCTGCCCATGCAGCTCCTCGACAATGCGCTCAAGTTGCTCGCCATTGGCACGGTGGTCGGCGTTGGGATGGGCTTTCCGCTTTTCTGGTCGGTGTGCATCTCGGGAGTGATTATCATCCTTTATACCTTTCTCGGCGGACTGAAGGCCACGCTGGCATGTGACTTCATTCAGTTCTTGGTCATCCTTGCGGTCGTGCTCCTCCTGCCGTTTCTTTGCCTCGGACGGCTTGCGTCCATGGATGGGGGCGCGGGGCTTCTCCACGGCTTCAAGGTCTTCCTTGATGGTGTTCCCGTCGGATTCTTCGACTTCACGGCGGGCAAGTACACGTGGATTTATCTGCTTGTCTTCTTCTGTTGCGTCGGCTCGACCCTGTCGACGAACTGGTCGCTCATCCAGCGGTACTACGCGACGAAAAGCGAACGGGATGCGCGGAAGATGGCCTATCTTGTCGCGGTGCTCCTCTTTGTCGGGCCGCCGGTTTTCTTCTTTCCGGCCATGGCGGCCCGTGTCTTCCTGCCGGGAGGCCTGCCCGAGACGGAACTGAATGGTGTCTATGCGCTCCTTTGCCGCGAAGTTCTGCCGGTCGGACTGATTGGTCTTGTTATCGCGGCGATGTTTTCGGCGACCATGAGTTCATTGGCGGGCAATTTCAACGCGGCGGCAGCCGTCATGGTGAACGAGCTTTACCTGAAGTTCGTCCGTCGGCCTTCGGCGACCGCAAAGATGGTTGCCGCCCGTGCCGCGACTGTCATCGTCGGCGGACTCGTCGTGGCACTTGCCTTCGTGATGCAATACGCCCAAGGGGCGGACGACCTCTTCAACCTCTCCAACAAGGTCTTTGGCGTCTTCCTGCCGCCCATCGCGATTCCCATGCTTGGTGGTGTCCTCGTGCGTGGACTCTCGCGTCGATCCGGGCTTTGCGGACTGGTCGTCGGCATCGTCGTCGGCCTTCTGCTCTTTGCACTTGGGTCTACGCCCAACTTGGCTTTCCTGCGCGAAATGGTCTGGATTTTCCCCACGACGGCACTGACCACTGTGGCGGGCCTCGTCCTCGGCACGTGCCTGTTCCGCGACACACCGGCCGACCGTGCGGCCGTAGCTGATTTCATGAATCGAATTGAAAAGAAGGAATACTGATATGACAACCTCATTGCTCCTGGCGGTTAGCCTCGTCACCCTCGACCCCGGACACTTCCATGCGTCCCTCGTCCAGAACCGACCCTATCCGGAGGTCTCCCCCGAAGTGAAGGTCTTTGCGCCAAACGGTCCGGAACTCGATGCCCACCTGCAACTCGTCTCGAACTTCAATGCCCGCGCCGAGAATCCGACGGCCTGGCGGGAGGTCGTCTATCGCGGTGCGGATTACCTGGAGCGCTTCGTCGCTGAAGCCAAGTCGGGTTCGCTGGGAGATTCGCCCGTCGTCATCCTGGCCGGCAAGAACAATCGCAAGGGCGACTATGCGCTCGCGGCGGTTGAGGCGGGCGTGAATGTCCTGGCCGACAAGCCGATGGCCATCACGCCGTCCGTCTATGAGAAGACTGTCCGAGCGGCGCGGCTCGCCCAGGAAAAGGGTCTCTTCTTCGCCGACATCATGACTGAGCGTAATGAGATTACCACGATTCTCCAGCGCGCCTTGACGCAGGATCGCACCCTCTATGGCGAGCAGGAGAAGGGCACGCCCGATAATCCCGCCATTACGAAGATTTCGGTTCACCACTTCTGCAAGCTCGTCAATGGTTCGCCATTGCAGCGTCCGACCTGGTACTACGACACGCGAATCCAGGGCGAGGGCATCGTGGACGTGACGACGCATCTCGTTGACCTCGTCCAGTGGGAGGCGTTTCCGGATGTCCGCCTGACGACGAATGATGTCGAGATCGTCTCGTCCCGCACTTGGCCGACGCACCTGACGCCCGCACAGTACAAGATGTCCACGGGCGGATCGTGCGCGGCGGATTTTGATTGCGAGGCCAATGGGGAGTTCGTCTGGAAACTGAAGGGCGTTTCGTGCAAAGTCTCCGTCATCTGGAACTTCATGGCCCCGGAGGGCACGGGCGACACGCACGATTCGATGATGCGCGGCACAAAGGCGGAGGTCTTCATCCGTCAGGGACCGAAGGAGGGCTACAGGCCAGTCCTCTACATCCGCTCGCGGGGCGACGCGGCGGCAACTCGCCGTGCGCTTGACGCGGCACTCGTCCGCATTGAGAAATCGTGGCCCGGTGTCGCGGCACAGGAGACGGAGGAACCGGGCGTTTGGCGCATCTCCTACCCGAAGGCGTACGACATCGGACACGAGGCGCATTTCTCCCAGGTCGCTCACACCTATCTCGATTGGATGAAGGCCGGACGCGAGGACCCGCTGTACATTGACAATATGCTCGTCAAGTACTACACGATTGTCGAGGCGTGGAAGAAGGCGCACGAATGAACGCCGGGTGGATCGACCTTCAGGTCAATGGCTACGCAGGCGTTGACTTCAATGCGCGGGGGTTGACGGTCGAGGCCGTCAAGCGCGTGACGGAACGCCTGGCGGCGGACGGCACGGTCGGCTATCTGCCGACGCTTGTCACGGGCGACCCCGAGATGCTGATCGAAACGATTCGAATCGTTGTCGCGGCGCGGCAAAAATACGAGGTCTGTGCGCGGAACATCCTCGGCTTCTTTCTTGAGGGACCGTTCATCTCGAATCGTCCCGGGGCCGTCGGGACGCATCCCATCGAATGGGTCCATGCGCCGGACCTGGGGCTTTTCGACCGCTTTCAGGATGCTGCGGAGGGACTTGTCCGACTCGTCAATGTCGCGGCGGAAGTCCCCGGAATGCCCGCATTCGTGAAGGCACTGACTGAACGGGGCGTGACCGTCTCGCTTGGACATCAGCTGGCGACAAGCCCGGCGGACATCGAGCCGTGCCTTGCGGCGGGTGCCCGGGCGTTTACACATCTCGGCAATGGCATCCCGAACGAGGTGAATCGACACGACAACATCGTCTACACGGCCCTGGTCGAGAACCGTGCGTCCGTCATGTTCATTCCGGACGGACACCATCTTCCCGATACGATGCTGAAGCTTTACTGCCGTGCCGTCCCTGCCACGCGGCTGATCGCCGTGTCGGATGCACAGTATCCGGCTGGCTTGCCGCCGGGCGAATACGAGGTCTGCGACGCCCATGCGCGGCTGGAGCCCAATGGACTCCTGTGGAACCCGGCCCGCAAGTGCCTCGTGGGAGCCACGACTCCGATTGCCAGGTGCATGGAAATCCTGCGTACACGCGTCGGGCTGACGGAAGGGGAGTGCCGCCTCATCGGGCACGACAATGCGCTGAACCTCATCGGTTGCGCTCGGTAGTCACCCGCCACGCGGCATCAGAGGCTTTTCGCCGCGAGGTCGCGTATGCGGCGTGACGTGCGCACGGCGCAGAACTGCTTGCCGCACATTGAGCAGTGGTCGTCGCCATGGTCGGCATCGGTGAGTGCCCGCGTCTTCAGCCAGCGTGCCTGCGCATGCTCGGGGTCGAGCGATGCCGCAAACTGCTCGTCCCAGCAGAAGTTTCGCCGCGCATCGGCCATCGCGTCGTCTTGTGCCCGCGCACCCTTCAGTCCACGGGCGACATCACCCGCATGCGCGGCGATGCGGAAGGCGATACAGCCGCGATGCACCTCGTCGGCATCGGGAAGTCCAAGGTGTTCGGCGGGCGTGACATAGCAGAGAAGCGAAGCCCCGTAGGTCGCCGCCGCCGTTGCGCCAATCGCCGAGACGATGTGGTCGTAGCCGGGCGCGACATCCGTAACGACGGGACCAAGCACGTAGAAGGGAGCACCCTTGCAGACTTTCTGCTCGCGCTCCATATTCATCTGAATTTCGTTGAAGGGGATGTGGCCCGGTCCTTCCACCATCACCTGAACGCCACGCGCACGGCAACGCTCAACCAGCTCGCCCAGCACATCCAGTTCAGCGAATTGCGCGGCATCCGAGGCATCCGCCAGACAGCCGGAACGCAGGCCGTCGCCGAGAGAGACGGTGACATCGTGCTGGACGAGAATGTCGAGGACCTCGTCCCACTTTTCGTACAGGGGATTCTCGCGGTTGTTGGCCATCATCCATTCGGCCATAATCGAGCCGCCTCGGCTGACGATGCCCATCTTGCGCTTCATCGCGAGAGGGATGGCCGCCCGCAGAAGACCGGCGTGAAGCGTCATGAAGTCAACGCCCTGTTCGGCCTGTGCGCGGATGACGTCCAGCAGAAAGGATGGATCCATGTGCGGGATGTCGCCTTCGAGCCGGGAGATCGTCTCGTAGACGGGGACGGTGCCGAGCGGACGGTCGCTCGCGTCAAGCATGCCCTGTCGAATGGACTTGAGGTCGTCCGATCCAACCGAAAGATCCATGACGAAATCGGCTTCCGCCTTAAGTGCGATGGCGAGTTTCTCCAGTTCGTCGCCCTTGCCTGAATGTGTCACGCTCCGGCCGAGATTCGCGTTGATTTTCGTGCGGAAGACTCGGCCGACCCCAATGGGCCGTGCGTTTGTGTGGTGGATGTTCAGCGGGATGACGGCCTCGCCGCGTACGACAGCGACGCGCACGGTCTCCGCATCAATTCCCTCGTCCGCCGCGACGATTTTCATCGCCTCGGTCACCTGACCCTTGCGGGCCGCTTCCAGTTGTGTCATGCGTCTTGTCCTTTCCTACGCGGGCATTACCCCGTTCAGGTTCTGTCGGTTTTTCTCAGCCGAGGCGCACCCTGCGCCCTGGCACCCGAAGCGACAGCGGATAGTATACCAAAAAAGCGTTTTCTCCGTCGGCGTTTGACGCACTGCGTCGAAGCATTTTCTGATGTCCTTCCGTGATTTTGGTGTGGTCCGTGGATGGTTTTTCGTGTAATCGTCTGGACAAAAAGGACGGTTTTTCGCGGCAAGATCGCGAGGGTCGAAGTCCCTCTCCCGTTGTTTTGGACCCGAAGTCTCGTGGTTTTA
Source organism: Verrucomicrobiota bacterium (assembly GCA_050874585.1). GTDB lineage: Bacteria > Verrucomicrobiota > Kiritimatiellia > RFP12 > UBA1067 > UBA1067. The sequence continues at coordinate 34,414 of JBNMKZ010000002.1, forward strand.
AAGTTCGAGTCCCGCGGTGACTCGGTCAGTCACCCGCAGTGACTCGGTCAGTCACCCGCGGTGATTCAGTCGGTTTCTCGCGGTGATTCCGCCGGTTTCTCGCGGTGATTCCGCCGTGATTTGGGCAAAAGAAGGCGGGCGGGGGACAGTTCCCCCGCCCGTTCTGCGGTGACGGCAGTGTGCGTCCGCCGCGCTGCGGATGCGCAAGTGCCACTCAGGCGGCCCGCCGTGGGGCGGACGTGTGCGCCGCGGGCCCGATTCGCGCAGGCGCGGCGCATATAAGGGTGCTTGCGGGCAAGGCTGGGGGCGAAGGGACGGGGACTGCGCCCCCGAACCCCCGCTTGAGAACGGCGGAGCGAAGCCCCACCGCGTAGGCGTTTTGAAGGCGCAGGCGCGGCGCTTTTGTGCGTGCGGCTCCCCGCGTCCCTTCGCGGCGGAATGTGTAATTCTCGACTGGGGCTACGGAGTTCCTCCGAACGCCCTCGTTGGCAAAATCATTTCGCTTCATCGGCATAGTCAATCCTTCCTGCCAGCTCTGCCGGCACTTTGCGTGATGTCATCCCGTCCGACCGTCTAATCGTCTCGCCAGCAGCGCGTTCGTTCTCTTTCGCCGGTGCCGCATAATTCATTGCGCCGGCCTTTTTCTTGTTGCGCTGGGCGAGGTCCTCCGTTCGTTGAAGAGGGAGTCCTCCGTCGGACAAGATGCCGCAAATTATACCATATCCGTCGCGCCGCTTGCAAGGGGGCGGATTGCCGAACCACGGAATACGCGGAGCACACGGAAAAGGGACGGGCGTTTTTAGCCGCAAGGGACGCAAAGGTCGCAGGGAAAGTGGGGATGGGGCTTGAAAGATTTGAAGGGCGCGGGTGCGGCAGACTGAATGGGAGGGGCCTTGCCCGTGTGCCCCCGCGCCGCCGGCAACCGTGCTGACCCGCGCCGGGGCGGCCCGGAGGACGCGTCCGCCGCCGGATGCCGCGCCCCATCGGGACTGCGAACCCCTCAGCTCGCCGTCGCCGCGCCCCACCCGCTCCTCACCTCCGCCCGTTCGAGGGCTTCTCCGGGGCTTCTCGAACGGCAATCCAGAATGAATGAGGCTTGGGAGGGGCGGAGCGCAGAAGGGCGGGGAGAAGCCCCACCGCGCAGGCGTTGTGAAGGCGCAGGTGCGGCAAAACCACCTGCCGCGTTCCATCCTGTGGTCGGCCTGTTCCCTCGTCTCGGGCGAGTGGGTGAGCGCGGCGGTCGCACGAGAGGTGCGGTGCGACTCGCAGCCGTAGGAGAGGCCTCCGTCCGCAGCCAGTGATAACCGCCGAGGCAGGGCAGGCTCAGCGAAGTTGCTTGTCTAAGCGCGAAAGGCGTTGCGAGATCGCCGCCGCATCCGGGTCGGGCGAGCCGCCGCGCAAGCCCACGAGCAGGCGGTTTTATGATATAATATGAGCGTTTGGGTGGTAGTTCGCCCATACAGTGGAAGTAGAGACGATATGAAAAAAACAGAGAAACATTTGGTTCGGATTACGGATACAACCTTGCGCGATGCGCACCAGTCCCTGTGGGCGACGCGTATGCGGACGGACGACATTCTCGGCATTGCCGAAAAGATGGATAATGCGGGCTTCTACTCCCTGGAATGCTGGGGCGGGGCGACCTTTGACGTCTGTATGCGCTTCCTGCGCGAGAACCCCTGGGAGCGTCTGCGCCAGATTCGCAAGGTCTGCAAGAAGACGCCGCTTCAGATGCTGTTGCGCGGTCAGAACATTCTCGGCTACAAGCACTACCCGGACGACATCGTCGAACGCTTTGTCGCGCTGGCCTGCGAGAACGGGATGGACATTTTCCGCGTCTTCGATGCGCTGAACGATCCGCGCAACCTTGAGACGGCGATTCGCAGCGTGAAGAAGTACGGCGGGCATGCGCAGGGTACGATTTGCTACACGACGTCGCCCGTGCACACGACCGAGCTTTACGTGAAGCTTGCGAAGGAGCAGGCCGACATGGGCATCGATTCGCTGGCCATCAAGGACATGGCCGGCATCCTGACGCCCGGCGCGGCGCGGGAGCTTGTCGCGGCGATTACGAAGGCCCTGCCCGAGATGCCGATTCAGATTCACTCGCACATGACGAGCGGCATGGCGGCGGCGATGTACATGGCGGCCGTTGAGGCGGGTGCCGGGTGCGTGGACTGCGCCATCTCGACGATGAGCTCGTTCTCGTCCCAGCCGCCGACCGAGTCGATTGTCGCGATTCTCGAGTCCGAGGGCTACTCCACGGGGCTTGATCAGACGAAGCTCGCCGAGATCAACGCCTACTTCAAGGATCTCAAGAAGAAGCGTCAGCCCGCCTCGTCCGCCAAGGTCGAGCCGGTGGATGCGGGCGTTCTCGTCCATGCGATTCCCGGCGGCATGATCTCGAACCTGCGTTCGCAGCTCGCGCAGCAGGATGCGCTCGATCGTCTGCCCGAGGTTCTGGCGGAACTGCCGAAGACCCGTGCGGACATGGGGTATCCGCCGCTGGTGACGCCGACCTCGCAGATTGTCGGCGTGCAGAGCGTGCTGAACGTCCTTTCGGGCAAGCGCTATTCGATGGTCACCGACGAGACGCGGCGTTATGCGGCTGGGTATTATGGGCGCACCCCTGTGCCGATTGAGGCGAAGCTTCGCAAGAAACTCATGGGCACCCTGAAGCCGATTACCTGCCGTCCGGCGGATCTTCTGAAGCCGGGGCTTGTCGCCGCTGCCGAGGAACTGCCGCCGAACACGATTCGTGCGGAGGAGGACATCCTTTCGTACGCGCTCTTCCCCGAGGTCGCGCTTGGCTACTTCAAGTGGCGCAATGCCGATCCGAAGACGCGCGAGCCGATTCCCGCCGATGTCGAGGCCGCGAAGCAGGCGGCGGCGGCTCCTGCGGCCGTTGCGAAGGCTGATGCGAAGCCGGCGGCCGGCGCGGCGGCCGTTCCGCAGAACGGAACGCCTGTCGTGGCCCCGCTGAACGGTACGTTCTACCGCAGCGATGCGCCTGGCAAGCCCCAGATGGCGGCTGATGGTGCGGCCGTGAAGTCGGGCGATGCCGTCTGTGTCGTTGAGGCCATGAAGCTCTTCAATCCGATCAAGGCGACGGCGGCCGGCAAGATTACCTTCCTCGTGCCGCATGGTACGCCCGTGACGAAGGGACAGGTTCTTGCGACAATCGCCTAACTAAGTCAATGTAAGGAGTGATAGGACGTCATGTCGGGTCAGAAAGCAAAGGGTCGTAATCCGCGTATTCTGATTGTCACTCCGGAGATTACCTATCTCCCGGAGGGCATGGGGAATCTGGCGGGCAAGATGTCCGCCAAGGCTGGCGGCATGGCGGATGTGTCCGCCTCTCTCGTCTCGGCTCTTCACCTGCTCGGTGCTGACGTCCATGTCGCGTTGCCGCACTATCGGCGGATGTTCCATGTCGAGACGGCTCAGCTCGTGGCTGAGGAGTTGCGCAAGTACAAGAGCCACCTGCCGGATGAGCGCATTCATCTGGCTGAGGACCGCTGCTTCTACTACCGCGACACCGTCTATGCGCAGGGCGAGGGCAACATCAAGCTTGCCCTTGCGTTTCAGCGCGAGGTGATCAATAACATCATCCCGTATGTCCAGCCGGACCTGATTCACTGCAATGACTGGATGACGGGGCTGATTCCGGCGGCGGCGCGGCGTGAGGGGATTCCCTGCCTCTTCACCGTTCACAACATTCACACGCAGAAGTTGACTTTGGCGCGGGTTGAGGATGCCGGCATCGACGCGGCGGAATTTTGGTCGAACCTCTACTACAGCTATCCTCCCTACAACTACGAGGAGTCGCGCAACTCGAATCCGATCGACCTTCAGGCCTCCGGCATTTTCGGTGCGCACTTCATCAACACCGTCTCGCCGACCTTCTTGAAGGAAATCGTCAACGGTTGGCATTCCTTTATTCCGGATTCGATTCGGAATGAAATTCGCAACAAGTATTACGCCGGTTGCGCCGAGGGCATCCTGAATGCCCCGGACCCGACCGATAATCCGGTTACGGACGACAAGATTCCGTTCCACTACGGACCCGAGAACCACCGCGAGATGAAGCGCAAGAACAAGGTTGAGCTTCAGCACGCGCTTGGTCTTGAGGAGAATCCGGACGTTCCGCTGTTCTTCTGGCCGAGCCGGCTCGATCCCGTTCAGAAGGGGCCGCAGTTGCTGACGGACATTACCTACCGCTTCCTCTCGAAGTATGCGGATCGCGGGGCGCAGATTGCCGTTATTGCGAATGGTCCGTACCAGCAGCCGTTTTGGGACATCCGTTCCTTCCATGGGCTTCAGAAGCGCCTCGGTGTGCACAATTTTGACGCGAGGCTTTCGCAGCTCGGCTTTGCCGCGTCCGACTTTACGCTGATGCCGTCGCTCTTTGAGCCGTGCGGGTTGCCCCAGATGCAGGCGCCGATTTACGGTTCGCTGGCCGTCGTCCACAATACGGGTGGGCTTCACGATACGGTTGAAATGCTGGATGTCGGGCATTCGACGGGCAACGGATTCGTCTTTGACACCTACGACTCCCAGGGGCTTTTCTGGGCAATGGATCAGGCGATGGCGTTCTATTCCCTGCCCGCAGATGTCCGCGATCGCGAGGTTGCGCGGATTATGCGCGAGTCGTTGCGCCGCTTCAACCATGAGGCCTGCGCCAAGGAGTACATCAAACTTTACGAGAAGATGCTCGATCGTCCACTTGTGAGGGAAGGCGTATCCGATGGTGCACTTGCTGGATGACCCCTACCTGAAGCCGTTTGAGGCGGCGATTCGTGGGCGGGCCAACCATGCGTTTGCCCGCGCCTTGGACTTGACGGGTGGAAAGGTCTCCCTTGCGGATTGGGCTTCGGCGCACGAGTACTACGGTTTGCATCGTCGCCGCGTGCGCGGCAGAATGGGGTGGATTTTCCGCGAATGGGCACCGCATGCGACGTCGATGTGGCTGGTGGGGGATTTCTCGCGCTGGCAGATTGACCCGCGATTCGAATGCCGCCGCTTGGAGCATTCAGATGTCTGGGAGTGCCGCGTTGAGGGCGACCTGATTCGCCATGGCGACAATTATCGGCTTGAGATTCGCTGGGAAGGGGGGCACGGCGAGCGCATCCCTGCCTATGCGCGTTATGTCGTGCAGGATCATACGACCGACCTCTTCTGTGCACGGGTCTGGGAACCGAAACGGAAGTACCGCTGGCAAAACGAATCCCCACAGGGCGTTCGCGGACGCTTTACGCCTCTCATCTATGAGGCCCATGTCGGCATGGCGACCGAGGATCCTCGCGTGGGAACCTATACGGACTTTCGGGACAATGTCCTGCCGCGAATCAAGAAGGCCGGATACAATACGGTTCAGCTCATGGGCATTATGGAGCATCCGTACTACGGGAGCTTCGGTTACCATGTGAGTTCCTTTTACGCGGCATCTTCGCGGTTTGGCACGCCGGACGATTTGAAGTCCCTGATTGATGCGGCGCATGGAATGGGGTTGCGGGTCATTATGGACCTTGTCCATTCCCATGCCGTCAAGAACGAGCGCGACGGTCTGTCGCTCTTCGACGGGACGGACTACCAGTACTTTCATTCGGGGGCGAAGGGCTGGCATACGGCCTGGGATAGCCGATGCTTCGATTACGGCAAGACGAATGTCCTGCACTTCCTCCTGTCGAATTGCCGCTTTTGGCTTGACGAGTACCATTTTGACGGCTTCCGGTTTGATGGCGTGACGTCCATGCTCTTCTGGAATCATGGGCTGGGCGAGGCGTTCACGAACTACGGAATGTATTTTGACGGCTCGATGGACGACGATGCCTGGGCCTATCTCCAGATGGCGAATCGCGTGATTCACGAGTCGCATCCCGGGGCGATAACGATTGCCGAGGATGTGTCGGGGATGCCCGGGTGCGCCGCACCGGTGACGGATTGCGGCATTGGGTTCGACTATCGCATGGCGATGGGTGTGCCCGATTTCTGGTTTAACTTGGCCGAGAAGGTGAAGGACGAGGACTGGCCAATGGGGGGAATCTTCTACGAACTGACGAATCGGCGTGCCGAGGAGCGTGTCGTCAGTTACGTGGAGTCCCACGACCAGGCCTTGGTTGGCGGAAAGACCTTCTTCTTCCAGTTGGCGGACGCGGCGATTTATGAGGGCATGGCCACGGACCAGCACGGGCAGGCGATTGAGCGGGCGATTGCCCTGCACAAGATGGTTCGCCTGGCGACCTGTGCACTCAATGGCGGAGCCTACCTGAATTTCATGGGCAATGAGTTCGGGCATCCTGAGTGGATTGATTTTCCGCGTCAGGAGAACGGATGGAGTTATGCGCATGCGCGGCGGCAGTGGTCGCTTCGGGATGACGAGGGGCTGAGGTTCAAGGCGCTCGGCGATTTTGATGAGGTGATGTTGCATGAACTGTCGGCAGCCCGGGCCTTCTTCGGCGAGGGGTTCGGCGCGGCGAAGCCGACGCAGCTTGTGGCCAACGAGTCCGATAAGGTTCTGGCCTTTGTCCGTGGCAACTTGCTGTTTGTCTTCAATTTCAACCCCGTTCGGTCGTTTGAGGACTATGGAATCCTTGTTCCCCCGGCTTCTGACTGGCGGCATCTGTTTGACACGGATGAGCCTCGATTCAGCGGGCAGGGGCGGATTGAGCCGAATCGGGTCTATGCGCCCGTGTTGGTTCCTTATCGCGGCGAACTTGTCCAGCAGGTGCGGCTCTATCTTCCGGCGCGAACGGCCATTGTGCTGAAGCGTCAAATTTGATATACTATGCGGCCAATGACCTCGGACTGTAGCTCAGCTGGTAGAGCACGACACTTTTAATGTTGGGGTCGCGGGTCCGATCCCCGCCAGTCCGACCACTCTTTTCCCCGTCAGCTTGCGTTATTCGTTTAATGTATGTGGGCTTTTTTTGTCGGCAACATTCGTTTAGAAGGGGGCATCCGTCCCGGTTTTGGCGGCGGGGTGGATTGACCGAGGAAAGATGAAGATGGTATAATGTGCGGCGTTTTGTGAAGACTGACAGCGTAGTGAACTACTTGAAATTGCCAAAAGAAGATTAAAAAGCCCGAAAGCCAACGGGCCTGTAGCTCATTTGGACAGAGCAACTGCCTTCTAAGCAGTGGGTAGCGGGTTCGAATCCCGCCAGGCCCGCCAATTGCGGTCGAGAAGATTTTAGAGATGCCCAAGAACACGAATAACGATAACCAACCACCGAGTCTATTTGACAACCTGGATCTTTTTAGCAAGCCAACAGGCGGAAAAGAGTCGACTCCGCCCGAACAGGCGGCGTCGAGCGGCGGTACGGCGAAGGCCGTCGCCTCCGCTGATGGTGACAAGGCGTCGCGCGTGCCGCCCTCTACGGAGGAAAAGGGCCTGACGGGTACCGGCCCGATGAAGGAACTCTACGATTTCAACTTCCGCCACTATTCGGCCTATGTCATCTGTTCCCGTGCCATTCCTGCGGTGGAGGATGGGCTGAAGCCCGTTCAGCGGCGCATCATGCACTCCCTTTGGGAAAAGGACGACGGGCGCTACACGAAGGTGGCGAACATCGTCGGTCATGCCATGCAGTACCATCCGCATGGCGACGCGTCGATTGGCGATGCCATTGTGGTCTTGGCGAACAAGCTTTGGGGTGAGGGCAAGGGCTACCTGATTGACGGACAGGGTAACTACGGCTCCCTTTATACGGGCATGCCTCACGCGGCGACGCGTTACATTGAATGCCGTCTGACCGATTTGGCTCGCAAGGAAGTCTTCAACAAGAAGACGACGACATTCGTGCCGAATTACGATGGACGAAAGGAAGAGCCCGTCTACCTGCCGGCGAAGATACCGCTCTTGCTGATGATGGGGGCGGACGGCATCGCGGTCGGTCTTTCGACGGCCATTCTGCCGCACAACTTCATTGAACTTCTGGAGTCTGAAATCAACCTGCTTCAGAAGAAGCCCGTTGTCCTCTATCCGGACTTCCAGTTGGGCGGCATTATGGATGTTTCCGAATACGCGGACGGGCTCGGCAAGGTCAAGGTTAGAGCCCGCATCGAGCCGGAGGACAAGTCGAAGCTTGTCATCACGGAATTGCCGTGGGGCGAGACGACCGATACGCTTTCGGCATCCATTGAGGATGCCATCAAGAAGAAAAAGGTCGCCGTTCGTAAGATTCACGACTTGACGAGCGAGAGCGTCCGCATTGAGCTTGAACTTCAGGCGGGAGCGAGTCAGGAAAAGACGATGACGGCGCTCTATGCGTTTACGAACTGCGAGAAATCCATTGCCTCGCGTCCGATTGTGCTTGATGATGGGCGGCCGCGCCTGATGAGCGTGACGGAGATCCTGAAGAAGAACGTCGAGCGGCTCATGGCGTTGACGAAGCGCGAACAGGAGATTCGTCTCCAGGAACTGGACGACCTCTTCCATGCCCGCACGCTGGACCGCATCTTTATCGAAGAGCGCATCTACAAGCGCATTGAGAACGAGAAGACGTTTGAGGGCGTTCAGAAGACGGTGATTGACGGCTTTCGTCCTTTCCGAAAGGAGCTTCGCCGCGATGTGACGAACGAGGATGTCGACCGTCTTCTCAAGTTGCAGATTCGCCGCATTTCGCAGTTTGACATTGACCGCAATCGCGAGGAAATCAAGGAGATTCAAGCGGAGGAACGCGAAGTCCAGGACAATCTTGTTCACCTTCGGGCGTTTGTCGTGAAGTACCTGAAGCGGCTGATTCGCGAGTACGCGAAGAAGTATCCCCGCTGTACGCGGATTGAGAAGGGGGCCTTCAAGCAGGTCGACGTCAAGGCGATTACGGCCAGCGAACTGACGATTCGCTGGGATCGCGAGAACAACTACGTCGGGTCTGGCCTGCGCGGTGGGGACGAACTCTTCAAGTGCTCTTCGCTGGACGAACTCATCTTCGTCTGGCGCGACGGCCGCTTCAAGAAGACCCAGCCGGAGGATAAGATTTTCGTCGACAAGGACCTGCTGGCCGTCCTTCGCTACGACCAGGAGAAGGATCGTGAGACGCGAGACTTCACCTGCGTCTACGAAGAGGGTGGCTATGGTTTCAGCTACATCAAGCGTTTCAGGTTCGGTGGCTTGATTCGCAACAAGGAGTACCGCCTGGCCCCGGAGAAGCCGAAGTCGAAGATTATCTTCTTCCAGGAGGGTTGCCCCGACACGCTTTACGTCAAGTTCAAGCCGGCGAAGAACCAGAAGATTCACCAGCAGTACTTCCTGCCGAAAGAGCAGGTCAAGCGTTCGGGGGCGGAGGACGGTGCGCAGGAGGTCGTCGTCATTCGCAGCGCGTCCGCCAAGGGCAAGCAGCTGACGACGAAACCGATCTCGCGCATCTCTTCGGCAAAGGGAAGTTGGTGGGACAATTCGGAGCCTCCGTCCAAGGGGATTCTTGATTAAGCTGGAGGCGCATGAAAAAGGGAAAGGTTGCCGTCAATGTCGAGTATGGTGCGCTCAGGTTCTTTTGCGGGCTTGTCAATGTCGTGCCGTACCGTCTGGCGATGGCGGCGGCGCATGGACTGGCGATTCTGCTCTTTGATGTCTTTCGCTTCAAGCGGACGCGGACGCTGTCGCGCATCCGCTCGGTCTTTCCCGAGAAGAGTGAACGCGAAGCTGCCGCGATAGCGCGGCAGTCGTTGACGAATGTGCTTCAGTCCGCCGTCGAGATGATGCGGGCCGCCAAACTGACGCGCTCGTGGATGGATCGCCATGTCAAGGACGGGCGGCTTTATAAGGATCGCCTGCAGGCCCTGGTTGACGAAGGTCGCGGTGTTGTCATCATGGTGCCGCATTCGGGCAACTGGTACATGGCCGCCTGGTCGATGGCGCGGTATGGCCTGCCGCTTTTCGCCATTGCCGCGCGCCAGCGCAATCCGAAGGTCGATGCGTGGATGAAGCGGCAGTACGGGGATATTGAAGTTCTTGATCGTGACGAGAAGTCGACGCTCGTCAAGATTAAGGAGAAGTTGCAGGCGGGTCGTGCGTTCGCCATCCTGCCCGATTTGCGTGTGCGGACGAAGGATGTCGCGGCGGATTTTCTCGGAGGTACGGCGAACGTGAGCCATGCGGGGGCGATGTTCGCCGTCAAGTGTGGTTCGCCGATTGTCGTGGCGGCTATGCATCGTGAGGGAAGGCAACATGTCTTCAACCATATCGCGACCTTGCGTCCGAATCCTGCGGCCCCCGATGCGAAGGAAGAGGCGCGTCGGTTGACGCGGGAGGTCCTCTCGCTCCTGGATGGAGAGGTCCGTTCACGTCCCGGGGAATGGTTCTGGTTCAACAAGCGCTGGATTCTTGAGCCGGTTCAGTCCCGATAGGGAAACGGATTTTGGTATAATACGCACCGATATGGCGGATAGCGAACAGACAACCGAAGCGTTTCCCACACTTGCCGAACTGTTGCCCCAGGCGAAGCCCATGATCCTTCTGACGGATTATGAGCCGCCTGCGGCGGACGGCTCGGTGACGGCGTTCGTCGACATTGACGCGGAGTCGCCGTTCTTTGATGCGACTCAGGGGGGCGTTCCCGGCTGTGTGAGCCTGGAGTACATGGCCCAGACCATGGCTCTTTGCACGGGGTTGCACCGTCGTCGGCAGGGGCTAAGGCCTAAGCTTGGCTTTGTGCTCGGTTCGCGGCGGTTGGAGATTTCGATTCCTCTGTTCGTGCCAGGGTGTCGGTATTGCGTCCGCGTGTCGTGCGTCTATACGGACGAGTCCTTCGGTTCGTTTGACTGTGAGATTCGTGGTCCGGCGGGGGATGTCGTCGCCAAGGCTCAGATGACGGCCTTTCAGCCAGAGGATGACATGACGCCTGAAATGATGAAGGAATATCGATAGGAATGGAGGGTGTGAGGTATGCGTAGAGTCGTGGTGACGGGTCGGGGTGTCGTCAGTTCGCTTGGGTTTTCGGCCGATGCGGCTTTTGAGCGTCTTCGGACACCTGTGAACTGCGTGAAGGTTTCGGAAGATCTTGCAACTTATCGGGGCCTTCAGACGCGGCTGTGGGCGCCTTCGAACTTCCAGCGTCCGCCGGAATACACGCGAAAGGTCATCCGGACGATGAGCCCGGTCTCGATTCTCGCGCTGAATGCGACGGAGCAGGCGTTGAGGGAGGCGGGGCTTGAGGGCGATCCGATTGTGAAGAGCGGACGGCTCGGCGTTGCCTACGGATCCTGCTCGGGGGGCATTGACGCGTGTGCGGACTTCTTCTCCATCGTCAAGGATCATGAAGTTCGCAATGTGACGAGTTCGACCTACATCAAGATGATGCCGCAGACGACGGCGGTGAACCTTTCGGTCCACTTCGGAACAACGGGGCGGATTCTGCCGACGGGTACGGCCTGCACGTCGGGTTCGCTGGCCATTGGCGAGGCGTATGAGGCGATTGCCTTCGGCAAACAGGATGTGATGATTGCCGGGGGTGCGGAAGAGTTCAGCGTGACACAGGTCTCGGTCTTTGACACGCTCTTTGCGACTTCGCGGCGGAATGACGAGCCGCAGGCAACGCCGCGCGCCTTTGACAAGAACCGTGACGGACTAGTCATTGGCGATGGCGCGGGTACGCTGATTCTGGAGGAGCGCGACCGGGCGATTGCGCGTGGGGCGAAGATTTACGCCGAGGTCGTTGGCTTCGGCATCAACACGGACGGCCGGCATGTGACGCAGCCGAATGCCGAGACGATGGCCATCGCCCTCAAGCTGGCACTGGAAGATGCCGGACTTTCTTCGTCTGCCATTGGGTATGTGAACGCCCACGGCACCGCGACCGACCTCGGGGACATTGCCGAGGGCACGGCCACGCAGTCCGTCTTCGGGCCTGGTAAGGTCCCGGTCAGCACGATTAAGGGCTATACGGGGCATACGCTTGGGGCGTGTGGGGCGATTGAGGCCGTCATGACAATAGGCATGATGAATGCGGACTGGTACGCGCCGAACCTGAATCTGACCGAACCCGATCCGCGCTGCGGCGAGCACGACTTCATCACGGGGGCGGGGCGGTCGTTCTCGTCCGACTACGTGATGTCGAACAACTTCGCCTTTGGCGGTGTGAACACCTCGCTGATTTTCCGCCGCGTATGACAAGCACCATCTATCTTTCGGCTTTTGCGGTGTTGCCGTCGGGTGAGGCCCCGGACGTGTCGTTCGTGCCGCCCCTCGTCCGTCGTCGCCTGTCGCCCTTGCAAAAAATCTACTTCGCCTTGGCGCATGTGGCGGAAACGACCCCTGCGGCTTCGTCGGTCTTTGCAACACGAGATGGGGAGGACGCCTTTACGCGGCGGATTGTCTCCGCCTTCAACGAGGACGGATCGGTCTCGCCCCATCTGTTCAGTGCCTCCGTCTACAATGCCGCGCCCGGACTTTGGAGCGTCTTCACGAAGAACCGTGCGCCCTATACTTCCATTGCGGCGGATGCCGATACGATTGAGTGCGGACTGTTGGAGTCGTTGAAAAACGCGGCTTCAACGCTTTTCGTCTATGCGGAAGAGACGAATGGTGGCTACGGCGCGGCGGTCTTGTTCTCGCGCACGGCGGGAACGCGTCGACTCGTGGTCTCGCCTGGGGACGCTTCGCGGCCGCCGCTGACATTCCAGGCCTTGTCCGATTTTCTTTCGGGCGCATCCCGGCAGCTGGCTGGGCGTTGGGTGACGCTTTGCGACGACGAATGAGCGCGAAAGCCGTCATTCGCGGCGGTCTGTCGCTGGCGTTGTTCGTCGTCTTTGGCGTGGGGGCGGTGCTCATGACCCCGCTGATGCTTGTGCTGCGCCGCCCTGAATCGTGCCAGCCGCTTGTCCGATTCGCCTGGCGGCCATTGTTGGGACTCTTCATTCTCTTTCGCCTGATGCGCGTGGACACGTCCAATTTGGGGCCGATTAGGGGATCGGTCATTGCGATGAACCACCCGTCGCTGATTGATGTCGTCGTCCTTTCGGTCCTTCTGCCGCGAACGCTTTACGTGGCCAAGCACGCGCTTCGGTCGAATCCAATTGTCGCGGCCATCGTGCGGCACACCTCGTTGCCGGACGATGCGAACCTGCCGAACGCGGCGGCCCCTTACCTGGAGAAGGGGTGGAACGTGCTCATCTTTCCCGAGGGGACGCGCTCACCGGCCGAGGGCGGACTTCGTCCCCTGCACCGTGGCGCGGCGCAATTGGCCTTGCGTACGGGGTCTCCCCTCGTGTGCATCGGGCTGTTCGTCTCGCGGCGGATACTTGGAAAGGGGCAACCGCCTTGGGATCTTGGTTCGAAAACGGTTCGCTACTCGCTTGTCGCCGATTGTCCGGCCCCGGTGGCGGCGGCGCAGGGCGAGAGCCTTCACGCGGCGGCACGGCGGGTGACGGAGTCCATTGCGCGGCGGCTTGAACGGCTGATGGCGCAGGCAAAGGAGATGACATGATGAAACGTGTACTGGTGACGGGTTCGTCCCGTGGAATTGGCAGGGCGGTTGCGCTTCGGCTGGCAAAAGACGGCTTCGCCATCGTGACGCATGCCGTGCGCAACCTGGACGCGGCACGCGCGACGGCGGCCGAATGTGCCGCGATTTCTGGCCAGCCCGAGCAGGCGGCCCTTGCCTTCGACCTGTCCGATCGTGCGGCCGTTGCGGCTGCGATTGAGGCGGACATCGCGGCAAATGGTCCCTATTTCGGTGTCGTCGCCAATGCGGGTGTGAATGCCGATGCCCCGTTCCCCGTTCTGGAGGGTGACCTGTGGGATCGGGTCATCGATACGGATCTCACCGGGCTTTACAATGTCCTGAAGCCAATCGTCATGCCCATGATTTCGGGACGGATTCGCGGCCGCATCGTGACGCTTTCCTCCGTCAGTGGCCTTGTCGGCAACCGTGGGCAGGTCAACTATTCGGCGGCCAAGGCTGGTGTTATTGGTGCAACCAAGGCACTGGCGGTCGAGTTGGCCAAGCGCGGCATTACGGTGAACGCCGTCGCACCCGGTGTGATTGAGACGGAAATGGCAGAGTCGATTGAATTTCGGGACGAGGTGAAGGCCGCCATTCCCATGCGGCGGTTCGGCACGCCGGAGGAGGTGGCGGGCGTTGTCGCATTCCTCTTCTCCCCCGAGGCGGCCTATGTGACGCGCCAGGTCATTTCAGTGAACGGCGGACTCTTTTGAGCGAGGCGCTTCCATCGACGGCGGCCGTTGTGCCGGTCTTCAATCCCGAACCGGGACTCGCGGCACTTTGCGCGGCACTTTGCGCGGCGTTCCCCGTGGTAATCGTCGTCAACGATGGTAGCGTGGAGAATGTGACGGACTTCGAAAAGTTGCCGCGTGCCGTCGTCCGCGTGAACCATCCGGTCAATCGGGGTAAGGGGCGGGCCATCAAGACGGCGCTTTCGTGGCTGATGGAGCATCGTCCCGACATCCAGACGGCGGTCTTCGTCGATGGGGACGGACAGCACCGCATCGAGGACGTCCAGACCGTCGCCGCGCACACGGGCGCACATTCATGCGTAACGTTTGGCGTAAGGAACTTTCATGGAAAGGACGTGCCATTCCGCAGCTGGTGGGGGAATGCCTGGACGGCTTGGGAGGTCCGGCTTGCGTTCGGTTTTCGGCTTGATGACACCCAAACGGGGCTTCGGGCGATTCCTTCGCGGCTGTTCCCATCCCTGCTGTCCATGCCGGGCGAGCGCTTTGAGTACGAGGCGCGGCTCTTCCGCCTGTTGCGACGCTTGCACGAGCCGATAGAGCAGGTTTCCATCCGAACCGTCTATATCGCGGGAAATCGGGCATCGCACTTTCGCCCCCTGCGGGATACGCTTCTGACGCAGGCGGCACTTTTCTTTGACTTTTAATTTAAAGGAGATGGACAAATGAGAGACGTGGCATTTACGTGTGATGACAATGGCGCGAAGTTCTTCCGGGTGGCGGTCTGGTCGCTGCTCTCCAACTATCGGGGCACGGAGCCGATTCGCGTCAATGTTCTGGTCGGTTTCGGCGGACACAGTGCGGAGAACCGTCGTCTTCTGGAGGAGGTCGTCGCGCACTTTCCCGGAACGCTCGTGCGGTATGTGGATGTCGAGCCAGCGGTGAAGCCCTATGCGGATTTGATTATGAACCGCGCCAATTCCCGCTGGAATATCTTTACGTGGACGCCTATCTTCGGGCCTGATCTTCTGGACGATGTGAAGGGGAACCTCATTCACTTCGACATCGACCTCCTCTTCAACGCGGACATCTCGCCGCTCTTCGAGATGGAGTTGGGCGACAAGCTTTTCGCCATTGCCTACGAGTACAACTATCTGCCGGGGTCGAAGCACAACGCCGTTTGGGATGACGGCATTCTGCCGCCGTCGGTCGAGCGTTACTTCAATACGGGCGTAGTTGTCTTCAATACGCAGAAGTGCCGCGAGGAGCAGACGGCGCGGCACATTGTCGAGTGGTATCGGGCGCATTACGAGATTGCCGATCGCATTGAGCAGGATGCCTACAACGCACTCTACTGGAACCACGTCGCCGTGCTGCCCGTGAAATGGAATCTGCACGACCGCCAGCTGAAGTACTTCGCCTCGGGCGATCTCGCGCAGAAGTACTGGTTCGGGAATCCGCCGCGCGAGTGCCTTGAGGCGGCGTTGAATCCGTGCATCCTTCACTTTTGGGGACCGAAGAAACCGTGGAAGCCATCACACCGTCCCTATCGCAAACTCTACCACAAGGCCATGCGGGCCGTCGGACTGACACCGCCCCGTGAACCGCTCCTCGCGCCGTACTACAATCTCGTCAACGCCATTCATCTTGCGAAGATTCGCCGCCGCTACCGTCGGTTGTTGCAGTTGGAGGGCGTCATGCCATCTCGCGCCAACTAGTCAATGAGGCGAACCTTGCGCACCACAGGACGCTGAGATGCGCACGACGGAAGCCCAGGATGCGCAGGAGTCGGCTGTGCCGTGCGCATCGGTGCGGGCGCGGCAAAACGGTGCAAGATGGGGCCTGCACCTCGGGTTTGCACCCGCGCAAAGAAACCGCCGCGCAAGTTCCTGGGTCGGAGAGTCTCTTTCCGCGCCGCCTTAAGGGCCTCTGGCGGTGCGGTTGTTTCCCCCACGGCTTTTCAGGCGAGGGCGCATTGATATGTGCGGAGAAATATGATATTATTGCGATTCTTGAGAAGTGATAATGCAATATGTTATTAAACTACAAAAAGCTTTGGAAGCAGTGGATTGACTGTGACATGACGCGGATAGAATTGCGTCAAGCCACGGGGATTTCTCCATCGACTTTCGCAAGACTTTCAAAGGGTGATTATGTCGCTTCGTCTGCAGTCATCGGCCGGTGAGCAAGTCGGTGTTTCGTGTAGTTCCCCTTTGGCCGCGATTCTCGATGTCTATTTGCCTGGAATGTTCGAATATTTCGCGCGCGGCGGTGAAAAGCCGGATTTTCCAACAGGTGTTCTTGTGCAGGCCGGGGAGGCGCTCCCGCCTGCGGGTTCGACCGAACGCGAGCAGGTGATAGCGGCACGCAGGGGACAGGGAATCTATCGAGAGAGGCTTCTTTCAAAATGGAATGGAGCGTGTGCCGTCACGGGGCTTGCCGAGCCAGCGCTCCTGATGGCGAGCCATGCGAAGCCGTGGAAGCACGCCTCGAATGCCGAGCGGCTTGACGGAGACAACGGTCTGCCGCTCATTCCGAACCTCGACAAGCTCTTCGATAAGGGGTTCATTTCCTTTACAGACGACGGTGCGGTCATGATTTCCTTCGCGCTCTCTTCCGCCGCGTGTGCGGCGTTTGGCGTCGATGCGGCGATGCATCTTCGCAGGCCGCTCAGTGCCGCGCAACAGGTCTACATGGCGCATCACCGCGACCATGTTTTCAGGAAAGTGTAAGACCAGGCGGCGTTCCCGAGGCGACTGGGTTGACAGGGGCAAGAGGAAGGTGGGGGGATGCGCAACCCAGGGCCTTTAGGTTGCGCAACCTAACGGGTCTGGGTTGCGCAACCCGAAGGGTCGAGGTTGCGCAACCTAAAGGGAAAGGACTAAGGTGCTTTCATCAAAGGACTAAGGTGGTTTACCCAAAGCACCTTAGTGGTTTGTGCAAAGGACTAAGGTGCTTTCCCGTTCTCCTGCTTGTCTCCACCCGTGGAGACAAGCCTCTCCACTTTCTATAATCGTCAAAAAACCCGTTTGTGTTGGGCATTTTCGCCTCGATTCGTGCCGCCGCGAGAGCGTACATTCCCTCGAAGGGTCGCAGCGAGATGCGCAGGCCCCGCTTGACGGCCCCGTTCCACGCCGCCGCCAGGCTCCTGCACTCCCGGTCGGTCGGCCTGTACCCGGGAGTCTTGTGTCGGCCATGCTTTCCCGTGCCACGAGGGTGTTTTGTCGCGATTTCCCTGTCCTTCTTTCCCGCCGTTCTGCTTTCTGCTTTCGCTGACCCCATTCGGGTTTGGAATCGCGTCACTTGGGCGCGGCAAGATAGGGCCTACACGGGGGACAACTTTTTGGTATAATATCGCCCCAGCGCGGTAGATGTTGCCGGTGCGTAAAGTGTGAGGTTTTTTGACTATGAAGCGTACAGATGTGAATAAGGTCCTAATTATCGGTTCGGGTCCGATTGTCATTGGCCAGGCGTGTGAGTTCGACTATTCGGGAACCCAAGCCTGCAAGGCGCTTCGTGCGTGTGGCTACAAGGTTGTGCTCGTCAACTCCAATCCGGCGACGATTATGACGGATCCCGTGATGGCCGACGCGACTTACATCGAACCGTTGAATGAGGCTCGGCTTGAGCAAATTATCGAAAAAGAGCGTCCCGATGCCATTTTGCCGAATCTTGGCGGTCAGACGGGGTTGAACCTGTCGATGGAACTGGCGAAGAAGGGGATTCTTGACAAGTATGGCGTGAAGGTCATCGGCGTGAATCTCGATGCCATTGAGCGCGGCGAAGACCGTGAGGTCTTCAAGGAGACGATGCGCCAGCTCGGGATTGAAACGCCGCGCTCGGGCATCGTCCATACGGTTGACGCGGCGGTCGAACTTGTCGAGAAGGAGATTGGCTTTCCGGTCGTGGTGCGGCCCGCCTACACGATGGGTGGCGCCGGTGGTGGCTTCTGCTACAATGTGGAAGAGCTGCGGACGATTTGTGCGCGCGGTCTTGATGCGTCCCTGACGCACCAGTGCCTGATTGAGGAGTCCATTCTCAATTGGGAGGAACTTGAGGTTGAGGTTGTCCGCGACGCGAAGAACCAGATGATTGCCGTCTGCTTCATCGAGAACATCGATGCGGTGGGCGTCCACACGGGCGACAGTTTCTGTGCCGCGCCGTTCCTGACGATTTCGAAGGATCTTGAGAAGAAATTGCAGGATATGGCCTTTCGGATTGTGGAGGCCATTGGGGTCATCGGCGGCACAAATGTTCAGTTTGCGCATGACCCGAAGACCGGGCGCGTCGTCATCATTGAGATCAATCCGCGCACGAGCCGCTCGTCGGCACTCGCCTCGAAGGCGACTGGCTTCCCGATTGCCCTCGTCTCGGCGAAACTCGCCGCCGGGTTGACGCTTGACGAAATTCCCTACTGGCGCGATGGGACGCTTGAGAAGTACACGCCGTCGGGGGACTACATCGTCCTCAAGTTCGCACGGTGGGCGTTCGAGAAGTTCCGCGGCGTTGAGGATCGTCTCGGCACCCAGATGAAGGCGGTCGGCGAGGTGATGTCCATTGGCAAGACCTACAAGGAGACGTTCCAGAAGGCCATTCGGGCCCTTGAGCGCGGTCGTGCCGGACTTGGCTTTGTCAAGGACTACCACGAGAAGTCGCTTGACGAACTGCTCAAGTTGCTTTCGGTTCCCAACTCGGAGCGGCATTTCCAGATGTACGAGGCGCTCCGCAAAGGGGCGACGGACGAGCAGATCTTTGCGCGGACGGGTGTCAAGGGGTACTTCGTGGACCAGATGCGCGAACTCGTCCAGGAAGAAGAGCAGATTCTCCTGCACAAGGGCGGCTTTCTGCCGGACGATCAGCTTATCCAGGCGAAGAAGGATGGCTTCTCGGACAAGTATCTCTCGCAACTCCTGGGCGTGGCCGAAAAGGACATCCGCGCCCAGCGCGTGGGACTCGGGTGCGTTGAGACTTGGCACAAGGTTCCCGTCTCGGGCGTTGAGAACCAGGCGTATTACTATTCGTCCTACAACGGCAAGCAGAACGAGGTCCCCGTTTCGACGAATCGGCGCAAGGTCATGATTCTTGGCGGCGGACCGAACCGCATCGGGCAGGGCATCGAGTTCGACTACTGCTGCTGCCACGCGGCCATGGCCATGCGCGAGATGGGCTATGAGACGATTATTGTCAACTGCAATCCCGAGACCGTCTCGACGGACTACGATACATCGGATAAGCTTTACTTCGAGCCGGTGACGGTGGAGGATGTTCTCCAGATTTACGAGAACGAAAAGCCTGAGGGCATCATCGTCCAGTTCGGCGGCCAGACGCCGCTCAACATCGCCCGTGGCCTTCAGGAGGCTGGGTGCCGCATTCTCGGCACATCGGTCGATTCGATTGACGATGCCGAGGATCGCGATCTTTTCCACTCCATCATGAATCGTCTGGGCATTCCGATGCCGGAGTCGATGATGGCCAGTGACCTTGAAGGTGCGCTCGGATGCGCGGCGAAACTTGGCTATCCGCTCATCATCCGCCCGAGTTTCGTGCTGGGCGGACGCGGCATGGAGGTCATCTACGACGAGGTGATGCTGCGGGAATACGTGGCCAAGGCCGTTGGTGTGACCCCTGACCGTCCGCTTTACCTCGACCGCTTCCTCTGCCATGCGCTGGAGTGTGAGGCGGATGCGCTGTCGGACGGTTCGGACGTCTTCATTCCGGCCATCATGCAGCACATCGAACTTGCGGGCATCCATTCGGGTGATTCGGCCTGTGTACTGCCGCCGGCGGGCATCCCGGAGGAGAACCGCCAGACGATTCTCGACTACACGCGCAAAATTGCCCAGGAGCTGAAGGTCGTCGGTCTCATGAACATGCAGTTCGCGATTGAGAATGGCAAGGTCTATGTAATCGAGGCGAATCCGCGTGCCTCGCGTACGGTACCGCTCGTTTCCAAGGTCGCCGGCATCCAGATGGCGCGGATTGCCACGCGTCTGATGCTGGGCGAGACGGTGAAGTCGCTCGGCCTTGACCGTCGTCACGTCATCCCCTATTTTGGTGTCAAGGAGGCGGTGCTTCCGTTTGAGAAGTTCCCCGAGGTTGACCCTGTCCTCGGGCCTGAAATGCGCTCGACGGGTGAGGTGCTTGGCCTTGCTGAGACGTTCGGTCTCGCTTACTACAAGTCGCAGGAGGCGGCCGGTTCGCCACTCCCGACGGAGAAGGGCGAGGTGCTTGTTTCGCTGAGCGACAAGGTGCCGGATGCCATCGCGGCGGTGAAGAACTTCACGAAGCTCGGGTTTGAGATTGTCGGCACCGAGGGGACGATTGCGTTCCTGAAGGAAAATGGCGTGGACGGCCGTGTCATTGCGAAGATTGGCGAGGGGCGGCCCGATGTGCTGGATGCCATCAAGAACCGAGAGGTGAAGTTGATCATCAATACGCCTTCGGGTCGCCGTGATGCCCGTGCGGACGACTGCCGCATTCGGCAGGCCGCCATCAAGTACAAGGTGCCGTATCTGACGACAATTGCCGCCGCGCAGGCTGCGTCCGAGGGCATTTCCGCCGCGATGAGCGGAAAGGGCGAAGTGCGCTCTCTGCAGAGCTATCACGCGTCCATCGTCGCCTAACGACAATTATGCTTGACTTTCGCGGCATTTCGGTCCATTATGGACACCAGGATGTCCTGACCAACGTCACCTTTCGCGTCAACAAGGGTGACCGAGTCGGGGTGGTCGGGCCGAATGGCAGCGGAAAGTCGACGCTTTTCAAGATTGTCCTGGGTGAGATGTCGACCGACACGGGGGAACTCATCATTGAGAACAACCCCCGAATCGGTTGGACGCGGCAGAATCCAGAGCCGGACAGCCCCGGCGAGACCCTGCTTGAGTACGCGATTCGCGGCATCCCTGGCCTCTCGGAGATGGAGGCCGAGATGCAGTCCCTTGAATCGGATCTTGGGGATCCGGTCAAGATGAGGCGTTATGGCGAACTGCAGTCGAAGTTTGAGCACTTGGGCGGATACGACATTGAGACGCGGGTCAAGGTCGCCCTTGGCGGCCTTGGGTTCTCGGTTGAGGAGTTCGCGAAGCCGTTCAGGTCCTTTTCGGGCGGCTGGCGGATGCGCGCGGAGCTTTCACGCGTGCTGGCCTCAAAGCCCGATCTGCTCCTGCTCGACGAGCCGTCCAACTATCTCGACCTTCCGGCGGTTGACTGGTTGCAGAAGTTCCTGAAGGCCTATGAGGGGACGCTGATGCTGATTTCGCACGACCGCTACCTTCTGCGGACGCTCACCAGCATCATCGTTGAAGTTGATGCGGGGACGGCCACGCGCTACGAGGGTAATCTTGACTATTACCTGCGTGAGCGCGAGGTTCGCTATGAGCATCTGAAGGCGGCCAAGGAGAACCAGGATCATCACCGCGAACAGTTGCAGCGCTTCGTGGATCGCTTCCGTGCGCAGGCCACGAAGGCGGCGCAGGCCCAGTCGCGGCAGAAACTCATTGACAAGATTGACGAGGCGCGCATTGTCCTGCCGAAGCGATACACGCAGTCCGGGCGGCTTCGTTTGGCCGAACCGCCGCCGAGCGGCATTGAAATGTTCCGCTGCGAAAACCTCGGTTTCTCCTACACGACGAATCCGCCGAAGTTCATCTTTCGTGGGATTAGTTTCAATATCGCACGCGGCGACAAGGTCGCGCTCATCGGCTACAACGGACTGGGTAAGACGACGCTGATGCGCATCATCGCCGGGACACGGCAGCCGACAGAAGGGAAGGCTGTGCTGGGTCACAATGTCGTGCCCGGCTACCTATCGCAGGAATTCGCCGAGACGATTCCGCCGGATGTCAGCGTCTACCGCAATGCGAAGAATGCCTGGGATGCCCATGGGGGCGGGCCTGAGAAGGTGTTTCGCAATCAGCTGGGAGCGTTTGGATTTGATGAGAATGATGTCGAGAAGCCTGCGGGGGTCTTGTCGGGCGGAGAAAAGATTCGCCTTGCCTTCTTGCGCCTCTTCCTGACCGCGCCGAACTTCCTGCTCCTTGACGAGCCGACGACACACTTGGACTTGGATGGACGGCGGCTCCTCCAGGAGGCTCTTCAGAAGTATAAGGGGACGATTCTCCTGGTTTCGCACGACATTGACTTCGTCCGTGCCGTTGCGACAAGCGTTCTTGAGATTACCCACGAGGGCATCCGCCAGTTTCCGGGTGGATACGACTACTATTGTGAGAAGAAGGCGGAACTCTCGGAAGGTAAGGTGCATTCCGCAGAGTCACCAAAGTCTTCCGCCGCGGCAGGGGCGGAAGAGCAGAAACTATCGTCCAAGGAGTTGCGCAAGAAACGCGCCGAGGAGCGTGCCAAGGTTGCGCCGCGGGTGAGGGAACTGAAACGCCGCGTCGAAACGGCCGAAAAGAAGATAGACGAACTGCAGAAATCCTTGGATGCGGCTTCTGCCGAACTCTTCAATCCGACACCGTCAACGAACTTTGCCGAAGTCAATCGGCAGGTTCGGACGCTTCAGTTCGAAATTGACCGATATACGGCGGACTGGGAGTCGGCGGCGACGGAACTGGAATCGCTGACGGGCGGCGAGGCGTAGGCCTATTCCCCCGGTTCGTCGTGTTACATGCCGTGCACAGGCGTGTAAGGAAATGGTATAATAACGCGGTATGCAAGGAATTGAACTTCTTTCTCCCGCAGGGGACTTCAAGACGGCACTGACGGCCTTTGGGGCTGGTGCGGATGCCGTCTACTGTGGGCTTGTTGACTTCTCGGCCCGTGCCTTTGCCACCAATTTTACGCTTGACGACCTGAGGCATCTTGTTGCCTATGCGCGTGCACACGGCAAAAAGGTCTATGTCACATTCAATACAATTGTTGAAGAGTCTGAGATCGATGACGTGATTCGTGCACTTTCCGCATTGGAGGAGATTGGCCCGGATGCGCTCATCGTGCAGGATCTTGGTGTCGCCCAGCTTTGTCGGACGCATTTTCCGCGCCTGGCCTTGCACGCTTCGACCCAACTTGTTGCGCATAACTTGGAGGGTGTTCTTGCCCTGAAGGAGATTGGCTTTGCGCGTGTCGTGCTGGCGCGGGAACTCAGTCTTGAGGAAGTCGCCTCCATCTCCAAGCGATGCGGCGGTCTTGAACTAGAGGCGTTCATCCATGGTGCGCTTTGCTATTCGATTTCGGGCCTTTGCCTTGCTTCGGCAATGGAGAAGAACCGCAGCGGCAATCGGGGAAAGTGCGCCTATTGTTGCCGTATGGCCTATCCCGCGCCGGATGGGCGGATGATTTATCCGTTCTCGATGAAAGACCTGCGGCTTGGTGAGGACGTACGGAAACTGGTGGATGCAGGAATCGTCTCCCTCAAGATTGAGGGGCGTATGAAGAGCGAACTCTATGTGGCGAGCGTGACGAAATACTATCGTCAGATTCTCGATCGTGCTCGGGCATCGGTCGGCAAGTACATTACGAAGGCAGACCTTGAGACGGTCTTTTCGCGGCGAACGACGGAACTCTACCTCAACGGTCGTCCGGGAGCGGGCGCAGAGGTTGAATCCCCCATCGATTCGGAGTCGCTTGGGCATTTGGGCACGCCCATCGGAACGGTCAAGCGCATTACAAAAGATCGGGAGGGGCGCGACTGGCTTCGCTTCCACACGGCCCGTGCGCTTGAGAAGCACGACGGGTTGCAGTTTGCCGCGCCCAATGGCGGCAAGCCGCTCGGATTCGGCATTTCGGAGATGTGCCTGGCCATTTCACGTTCGCCCGTCTTTGAGGTTGCGGCCGGTTCGGATGTCGAGATTCTGTTGCCGGAAGGGGATGATGTGGATGGAGGAATTGCGCGGCAGATCAAGAGCGGCGATACCGTCTACTGTTCGATGTCCAACGCCGTCAAGCGGATGTTCCCCGTGCCATCGTTCCGCCCAAGTGAGTATCCAGGTGGTGAGGTCGTGGATGTCGAGGTCAGACTTGGACCAACCAGAATGACGGCCAGCGCGAAGTCCGCCAGCTGTTCAATCGAGGGGACTTTTGGGCCTGCCAAGAATCCCGAGCGGACCTATGAGGCCGTCACGAAGTCGTTTTCCAAATTGGGCGAGACGAATTATCAGTTGGGCAAGTTGACGCTCATTGATACCGATCGTCTTTTTGCCCCCATGAGCCTTCTCAACGATCTTCGCCGCGACTTGGTTGAAAAACTGGATGCCTTGCGTGCCGATGCCCGGCGGGAGCAGATTGAGAAAGCCGAAGCTGACAGTCCTGTGCATCAGGCGAAGGATGGAAAAGCGCTACGCACAATCAAGATTCGCGCCAACCAACACTTGCCAAAGGGTGAGTGGGATGAGATTGTTGTCGCCATCACCCCTGAAGATGTTGAGCGTCTGACGGAAGCTGAACATCCGGACAATGTGCGTCTCGCTCTGCCCGTCTATACGCCCGAACCGACATTCAATCAGTTGCGCATTTCCGTCAAGAAACTTGTACGCGCCGGATTTGCCAAGTGGGAGGCGAGCGATCTGGCGACCCTTCGGTTGCTGAAGTCAGTTGGCGTGACGGATATCACGGCGGACTGGACGCTTTATGCGTTTAATTCGCGGGCGTTGGCACTCCTTTCCGATTTGGGCATTCGTCGTTTCGTGGCGAGTCCTGAGAACGATCGTGAGAACCTTCAGTACTTGGCCGAGAGCGGGTATGCGGTTGAATTCCTCTCGCAGCAGTCGACGCCGCTCTTCATATCCCTGACGGAGCCGATGAAGCAGACGGAGTTGATTGTATTCCGTCGCGATAACCTGTGGGTGACGACGCGTCCCGTTCCACGGACATTCGATGTGCCGGATGGATGCTCACAACGAATTGACCTGAGTTGGGAGGCGGAATGATTCGTCCAATTCTGATGCGGCTTCTGAAGGTCTTCTGGCTTTTGCCGGGTTTCCTTCTGTGGGCGGCATTCCCGCCGATGGGCGAACGTGCGGATGTCCTTTTCGCGCTTGCGCCACTCTTGTGGCTGACACGGCGGGCGGATGTGCGGACGAATCTTCGTCGGTGGTTCGCGAATGGATTTCTTTTTTGGTTCTTGACGCTTGCATGGATGCCGGCAATTGTCAAGAATGGCGGGCCTTGGCCGTTGGTTGTTCTTGGGTGGGTGGGGCTGTCGGCCTACTGTGCGCTCTATTTTGTCGCGTATGGCTATCTCGCGACAAAGGCTTGGGAATTGGTTCGTGTGCGCGGTTACGCCGCTCGACTTCTTGCGCTTCTCGTCATTGAGCCGGTTCTTTGGGCAGGGCTTGAACTCGTTCGTTCTCGGTTGCTGGGCGGATTCGCTTGGAATCAGTTGGGGGTTGTTGCCGTCAATACGGGCTTTGGCGCACCGGCATCATTGGGCGGTGTCTATCTCCTCTCCATGGTTGTCATTCTCATCAATGGGACGTTTGCGTCCATTGCGGAGCGAATCCTTCCGCGCTTTGGAATGATGAGTGAAACCGCGGCACCACGATGGACGCGAAGCGTTGAGACACTTCTGCCGTTCCTTCTTGTGTTTGTCATCTTTAGGGTTTCCAATCGTTTTGGCGCGGATGGTGGCGAGGTGACGCGGGGTGGGCGGACACTTTCCGTTGCAATGGTTCAGCGTAATTTCCCCTGTGTTTTCAAGAGCCAGGAAGAACGTCCGGTTTTAGTCTACTCCAATTTGCTGGCGAATGTTTCGGCCCTTCGCCCCGATCTCATTGTACTGCCCGAAAGTGCCATGTGTGAATTTGGTCGGTTGGAACGGGCGAATGCGCGGCACTTTGCTGACTTTATCCTGCGGCAGACTGGGGCGTGGGCGGTTCTTGCCGGGGGTACGCGAGTAACGTCGAGCGCAAATGGTGTTGATGCCGAGTTGCCGGGTGGGCGATTGGGCTTTCCGTCGCTGACCTACAATTCTGCCGCGCTCTATTCAACGAACGCCATCACTTTCTATGACAAGGTTCACCTTGTGCCCTTTGGAGAGTACATTCCCGGCGACAAGATTTTCCCATGCCTTCAGAAACTGGCCCCCGTTGGTAGCTGTACGCCGGGCGAACTGAAACTACTGAAACTGGGCGATGTGCGCCTTGGTGTGTCAATCTGCTATGAGGACACCGATTCGGCGCAAATTCGGCGACTTGCGCAGATGGGGGCTGATGTCCTCGTGTTCATCACGAATGACAGTTGGTTCTCGTTTTCCGATGAAACTGTGCAGCACGCCTGGCAGTCCGTGGCTCGGGCAATTGAGACGGGTCTTCCCGTCGTCAGGGTCGGCAATTCTGGGGTGACGGGGACGATTCAGCCCGATGGGAAGGCTTCTTGGCTTATTGACGGCGAAGGTTCCATTCTTGTGGATGCCCAGGGGACGATGTTTGAGCGCATCTCAATTCCCGAAAGAGTTGGCGGGACCCCTTACACAAGATATGGTGACATTCCGCTTTTTGTACTCTTTCTACTTTTCACAGGAGGCATCTTTTTGGTAAAATACAAAGACTACTATGAAAAACGAAGATACTTGTCCATGTAAGTCGGGTCGGCTCTTTGGTGAATGCTGCGGACCCATCATTGCCGGAACGGCGAAGGCCGAAACAGCGGAAGCGCTTATGCGTGCCCGCTACTCGTCTTATGTGACGGGTGATGTTGATTTTCTGCGTACGAGCGCCACAGAAGCCGTTCAGGCGGAGTTCGATCCTGAGGCCTCCAAGAACTGGAGCAAGATGGCCACGTGGCATGGGCTTGAGATTCTGAGGACCGAGAAAGGCGGGAAGAACGATTCTGAGGGAATCGTTGAGTTTCGTGCGCTCTACTCGGCCAACGGAGAGTTCTGCAATCACCATGAAGTCGCGCAGTTTGTCAAGGTTGGAGGCGACTGGAAGTTTGCCGAAGGTGAACTTGTCGGCGAGAAGCCCATTGTGCGCGAGGAGCCTAAAATCGGTCGAAACGACCCTTGCCCGTGCGGCAGTGGCAAGAAATACAAAAAGTGCTGCGGAAAGAACAAGGCTTGAGTGCGATTCCACAGTTTGACCGCTGGTATGCGGCGAAGCAGACGCGGATTGTTCTCCTGCCGAGTCATCAGCTTGAGACATTTGGCAATACGCTCGTCAATTACCATCTGATTTCGGAACTTGAAGATTATCCTGGAAAGGTTCGGATTCGTGAGGGTCGGCTTGAGGCGCATCAGCCTCGCGTCATCACACCGAACTTCTCCGAGATAGAGGTTCATGGGCTTGGTCCGGAGGCAAAGGCCTACTTGGAGTGGCTGCGCGAGAATGAAGACAACCTTCGAATTCTTCAGTACGGTTACCAGCTCAAGAGCGATAATTTTTCCGAGCAGATTGTGACGGATCGATTGGAGACCGTCGTCGAGCGGGTCAAGGCTGAAGTGGTTGCATCAAACGACAAGTTCTCCGCTGTTGTTCAGGGTGTTGACAATCCGTGGGATGTAGCACTCGTTGAACTGTGGCGGCAAGAGGTCTGTCGCAGTGCCCAAAAGAACATTCGCGAGCTTGGCGAAAGCGGAAAACTATTTAAATAAGGATGGATAGGACAGATGGAGCGCAGGACAAAAATCATTGCAATCGCAAATCAGAAGGGTGGTGTTGGTAAGACGACAACCGTCGTCAACCTTGCCGCGGCACTTTCTGCGCGGCATCGCACGGTGCTTGTGGTCGATCTTGATCCACAAGCGCATGCGACGCTTGGTCTCGGTCTTGAGAAGCAGGCAGGTGTTTCACTGTATCCCGTCCTTTTGGGGGAGAAGCTTATTGAAGATGTCATTCAGCCGACCAAGTGGTCCAATCTGAATGTCATTCCGTCGGAAGTTGACCTTGCCGGTGCCGAACTTGAGTTTGGCGCACGGGAAGATCGCCTTGAGATGGTTCGCAAGGCCCTTCAGCCCGTGAAAGATTCGGGTGCGTTTGACTATGTCATATTGGATTGTCCACCTTCGCTCGGCGTCGTGATGACGAGTTCCCTGGTGGCGAGTGATTCTGTGTTGATTCCAATTCAAGCGGAGTTTCTCGCGATGGACGGACTTGCTTTGATTACGGGTTCCATCGATCGTATTCGCACCTCGGCAAATCCGAGTCTTGAACTCAACGGCGTACTCTTCACGATGGTCAATACGCAGGCGAAACTGACACATGATGTCATCAACGAGGTCCGAAACCATTTCGGCGAGAAAGTCTATGAGACGCTCATTCCTCGAAATGTTCGAGTTTCTGAGGCCCCGTCGATGGGTACGCCCGTTGTTTTTCTTGACCCGCGCTCGAAGGGTGCAGAGAGCTACAAGGCGTTCGCCTGGGAATTTATGGCGAAGAATCCGACGCGCTACGATTTGCCGAAGCCCGATCCTGCCCCAGTAGCACCCGCAGCTCCGTCCGCCACTTCTGTTGCTGCCAATGAAAATCAGTGTCATCATACCGAATCATCGGATGCAGGAGACGCTGCCCCGAACGCTCCGCTCGCTTGAAGTCGCAGCGCAAGGGCTTGACGTCGAGACAATTGTCGTAGACGATGAGGCGGGCAATGGTCTCCCGTGGGCGCGGAATCGTGGTCTTGACCGGGCGAGGGGGGATTGCGTCTTCTTTGTCGACGCGGATGATACGGTTGAGCCAGGATTCTTTCGCCTGCCGATGACGGCATTGTCGAATGCGAATGCCGACTTTTGCATCTTTCAGTACCGAGGTGCACCCCTAAAGAGGAGTTACACGCTTTCAGGAAGGGATGCCATACGCAAGGCTTTTCTTCCCGCCTTCATTGGCTATTCGATGGAGGATGTTCGCCGCTGGAATCGTGGCGAGAGCCTTTTCCGCTACAGAGAGCCGGGTAGCGTTTGGCGCGTTTGCTTTCGCCGTGAGTTTTTGGAGAGAAATCATTTGCGGTTTGATGAGGACTTGAGGATTTATGAGGATGCCGCGTTCATGTCCGAATGTGCACTTTGTGCAGAACGGACGGTTTCCATTGCCGAAGATCTCTACAATTATGTGCCGAATCCGAGAGGGATTATCGCAACGGTAACGGGTTCGCGCAAGCATTGGGATTACAAGTTTGCCATTCTTCGGTATCGCGAGCGTCTTGAGACAAAATATGGCGACGTATGGCCTTTTTGCGAGGCGAGTTGTGTCTTCTCAGCCCTGGAGATGATGCGGATGTGGCGAAAGGCCGGGCTTTCTTTTTCTGAGTTTTGGAAAGGGCTGGTAACTTATCTGGGTGATGAGCGCGTAAGAGCGGCCGTGCGGACATTTCCCATTTCCGCTCGCCATCCGTTGGTCTCGTTAGTGGTTCTCTTTTTGAGGGTGTTGACATGATACGAGAGGAATTGATTGCCAATCTTCGCCGTCGAGCGCACATTTTGCGGACAATCCGTTCGTTTTTTGATTCCAGGGATTTTATTGAAGTTTCAACGCCCGTTCGAATTGCCGCGCCCGCACCAGAAGTGCACATTGATTGCCCGGCCGTTCCGTCGGTGGAGGGCATGGGGTGTACGACTTATTTGCGGGCATCTCCCGAGTTGCAGATGAAGAAACTTCTGGCGGATGGTTTGCGGCAGATTTACCAAATTGGGCCCTGTTTCCGCGAGGGGGAGAAGGGTCGACGGCATAATCCCGAGTTCACCATGATTGAATGGTATCGGGGCGATGCGGATTATCTTGACATTGCGAGGGATGCCGAGGAACTGTTGACGGCACTTTTCCCTGTTTGCCCGACATTCTCGCGTCTTACCGTGCGGGAGGCCTACCGTCGGTATGCGGGATGGGATCCTTGGCTTGACTGGAATCAGGATCGATTTGATTTTGACATGGCGACAAAAATTGAGCCGAACCTGCCGAAGACCCCCGTCTTTCTCATGGACTACCCAAAGCAGGCGGCTTCACTCGCAAAAGTAAGGGGAGATGTCGCCGAACGCTGGGAACTGTATGTCAATGGGATTGAACTCGCCAACTGCTTTACGGAGCTCTCAGATTCATCTGAACAACGCGAGCGATTCTTGTCCGCCAGGGATGAGCGGTGCTCGTTGGGCGAATCGGATTACCCAATAGACGAGGAGTTTCTTATGAAGTTGCCGCAGATGGGGGCGGCATCCGGAGTGGCATTGGGCATCGATAGGCTAGTGATGGTTCTTTGTGGTGAAAACGAGATTTCAGCCGTAATGGCTTCTGAATGACATGTGTAAACGAATGGAAGAGATTGTGAACGTTGAATTTCCAAATTGGGCGGATACGACCCCGGAGTCTGTAGGAAGGGACTTGACTCGCCTTCTCAATGAGTCCGAGAAGAATGTTGCCGCCATTGAGATTTCTCAGCCAAAGACTTATGAGGACTTGGTTTGGAAGCTTGACGATGCGACGCGGGAGCTTTGGCATTGCTGGGGGATTGTCGGGCATATGCTCGGGGTCATGAATTCCGACGCTTGGCGAAAATTGGAGGAGTCTTTTCAGCCCCAGATTGTCTCCTTTGCGTTACGCGTGAGCCAGTCGAAGCGAATCTATGATCTTGCGAAAGAGGTGCTTGCGACATTGCCCGAGAAGAGCGGAGAATGCGTTCGTCGGCGCATTCTTTTGCACATGATCCAGTCGGCGGAACTTGCGGGCGTCGGACTTAGTGGGAAGGCGCGTGAGTGTTTTAATAAAATTCAGGCGAAGCTCGCCCGCCTCTCAGCCGACTTTGCGAATGCTGTGATAGATGCAACGACGCCGGAGATTGCAGATGCCGCGTATGTTGAGGCCATGAAGCATGAGCCAAGCGCGGAGAAGCGTGAGGCTCTGTATCGAAAGCGTGCGACCCGTGCGCCTGAGAATGCTGTTCGAATTAAGGAAATCCTGTCCTTGCGAAAGGAGTGTGCGCGTCTGTTGGGATTTCCAAATTATGCGGAATTCTCGTTGGCGACGAAATGCGCACCTTCACCGGCTGCCATCCTAAAGATGATTGATGAACTTGATGCTGCGACGGCAACAGCGGCGAAGTCGGAGAATGAGGAATTGGGTGTTGGGCTGAAACCTTGGGACTATGCCTACATGGCCGAGCGCCTAAGAGAGTCCAAGTACGCCTATTCGGAGGAAGAGCTGAAGCGGCATTTTGAGTTTGAGGATGTCCTGAAGGGTTTGTTCAGGATTGCCGGCTTTCTTTTTGGTGTGGAATTCAGGGAATTGACGGGTGTGGAGAAGCCGTCCGTCTGGGAGGAATCGGTTCGTTTTTTCTCGGTCATAGAAGAAGGGAAGACTGTTGCTCATTTTTATCTTGATGCCTACGCGAGGCCCGGGCAAAAGCAGGGGGGGGCATGGATGAATGAATTCCGGAATCGTTCCGTCCGTCCGGGGCGGACGGCGAGACTTCCGCTTGCGCTGATCGTCCTAAATTTGAGGGCGCCGGACGAGCGGGGACGGAGTTATCTTCCGATGCGGGATGTTGAGACGCTCTTTCATGAATTCGGTCATTCGCTCCAATGCATGCTGACGCGTATTGATGAGGAGGATGCGGCCGGCATTAATCTCGTTGAATGGGATGCAGTTGAGGTAGCAAGCCAATTTATGGAGAATTGGTGCCTTGATGATCGGACAGGAATCAGTTTGCCCGACGATCTGAAAGCAAAGGTTCGTGCGGCGAAAAATTTCCGTGCGGCCTCGGCGTGTCGTCGCCAGTTGGCTTTTGCAAAAACTGATTTGTTGCTTCATCTTTCTGACTTGCCAGGGGATGCAAACGCCGTTAAGATGAAGGAGTTTGAGCACTTCGGTCTTCCATCAATTGAAGATGATTGTTTTCTCTGCTCATTCACGCATATTTTTGCGGGTGGCTATGCTGCGGGTTATTATGGGTACAAGTGGGCGGAGGTTATGAGTGCCGACATTTACGGGGCTTTTGAGGAAGCTGGCTTGACCGACGATGCGGCCATGATGCGCCTTGGGCGAACCTATCGGGAGACTTTACTCGCTCTTGGTGGCAGTCTTAATGCCCTTGAGGTCTTCCGTCGGTTCCGTGGACGTGACCCGAAGATTGATGCGCTCATTCGGCAGAATGGACTTGCATCGATGTGACGAATGAAATAGTTTGCTATAATACGAAGCATGCGAATTCTTATTACAGGTACGACGGGCGGAATCGGCGGTGCAGTCGCCAGCGTGGCTGCAGGTGTTGGGCATGATGTCGTTGCGCTTAATCGTCCTGAATGGGAATCCCTCGGCACATTTTTGGATGGGCAGCGACCGTTTGATGGTGTTGTTTTTGCCACGGGGTTTTGTTGCGTCAAGCCGCTTTCGCGGATTGGGGATGCAGACTTCACTGACATGCTTTCCGTCAATTGTGGGCTTTTCTTGCGGCTGATGCGAGAATTGCTTCGTCGGCGACTGCTGTCGAAAACTGGTGCGCGAGTTGTGGCAATCTCAAGCATTTCAGCCGAAGAAGGATGGCCGGGCGGGGCTCTTTACTGTGCGTCAAAAGGGGCGCTTTCGTCACTTTGTCGCGCCTTGGATGCCGAACTCGGCTCTTGTGGAGTTCGTGTCCTTGCGTTGGAGCCGCGTTATGTCAGGACAAAGATGTTCGATGCTTTTGCTGGGCGTATGGGGGTTCCATCATTGAATGCAGAGGACCCGATTCGCTTTGCCGAAAGGATTTTAAAAGAACTGAAGTCAGAAGGAAACTAAGAAAATGAACGAGAAAGAACCAAAAGTTGGTATTGTGATGGGCAGCGATTCGGATTGGCCGCTTGTCAAGAAAGCCTGCGAGACGCTTGAAAAGTTTGGGGTTGCATACGAGACGAGGGTTATCTCGGCGCATCGCACACCGGATGTCGCATTGGACTATTCCAGGACGGCGGAAGCACGGGGGCTAAAGGTTATCATTGCGGCTGCAGGTGGGGCGGCGCATTTGGGAGGTGTCCTTGCCGCAGGGACGGTCCTTCCCGTGATTGGGATCCCCGTGGCAGGTGGGGCACTCAATGGGCTTGACGCGCTTTACGCAACAGTCCAGATGCCAAGTGGCGTTCCAGTCGCTTGCGTCGCCTGTGGTAGTGCCGGCCCGACGAATGCCGCGCTCTTGGCCATTCAAATATTGGGAACGGAAGATGCAGAATTGCGGAACAAGTTTCATGCCCATAAGGAAGACCTGCGGAAGAAAGTCGCGGCTGCGAATGAACGTATCCATGAAGTTTGATGAGCTGATCCGTGTTTACGATAGCTATGTTGATGGTTATCGAGATCCAAACGGTGCTCTCCCTGCGATGATGCAGCTGAAGCGCATTCATACCGATTATGTCGTTAAGAATGCGCTATCCATCTCCGAAGGGGAGTCGTTTGATGAATGTGCAAAGGAGGCAGCGCTTTTTGCTGCACTTTTGCACGACACTGGACGCTATGAGCAATTAAAACGGTACAATACCTTCAGAGATTCTGACTCTGTGGATCATGCCGTCTTCTCGCATGATATTGTTAAAGAGAACGGGTGGCTGGATTCGTGTGCGCCGGAATTTCGGGATGCCGTTCTGAAGGCTGTCCTTTATCACAATCGTCGTGATTTGCCCCAGGGACTTAGGGACCTGACGCTTCAGACGGCCTATGTTGTTCGTGATGCCGACAAGCTGGACATTTTCCGCGTCTTGGAAGATTTGATAGACCACACGGACTGGCGGAAAGATTCGAGGGCGTTCTGGAACCTTTCTATTTCCGACCCGCCGAGTCCTAATGTGATCAAGGCAATTGAAAATCGGCATCCTGTTGATTACCAGTCCATCCGTTCGCTTTCAGATTTTGTCCTGATTCAAGTTGGATGGATGGTGTCCGATTTGCATTTTCCAACAACGCGTCAACTTTGTGCGGCGCGTGGACACCTTTCGTATCGAC
Source organism: Verrucomicrobiota bacterium (assembly GCA_050874585.1). Taxonomy (GTDB): domain Bacteria; phylum Verrucomicrobiota; class Kiritimatiellia; order RFP12; family UBA1067; genus UBA1067. The sequence continues at coordinate 68,386 of JBNMKZ010000002.1, forward strand.
GTGAGTTGCTCCATAAGTTGACGAACTCAACTGATACTGATCGCGTTTGTTCGCTGGCCGAAGCGTCACTTGCTTCTGCGTCATGAATGAGAGAAGAGGAATCGTGCGATGAAATTGAAGCGAATTACGGATTGGCTTGACCGAGTGCTTGATGTTGCCGCGTTTGCATCCGACGTGTCAAACAATGGAGTTCAAATCGCACGAACAGGGGATGACATATCGAAGGTGGCCTTTGCCGTCGATGGCAGCCTGGCGAGCGTACAATCTGCCGTGCGTGCGAATGCCGAGTTGCTTGTTGTTCATCACGGTGTTTCGTGGGGCGGTGGAATCCGTCGGATAGATGGGGGCGTTTATCGTGTCGTAAAAGCGGCAATGGATGCTAATCTTGCACTTTATGCGGTACATCTTCCTTTGGATGCCAACCAGAAGTATGGAAACAACTGGGAGTTGGCGCGGCATCTTGGGCTGAAGAAGATTCGGCCGGCTTTTTCTTATCATGGCTATACAATTGGTGTCACGGGCATTGATGAGAAAGGGCAGATGGTGGGGATCTGTTCGGGTGGTGCGGGAGAGTTTGCTGAAGATGCTAAAAAGCTTGGCTGTGATGTCTACATTACAGGGGAAGCCAGTTGGGGGGAAGAGGTTGCCGCCGAGAATATTGGGCAGCGGATGATCTGCGCGGGGCATTATGAGACCGAGATATTTGGCGTAACAGCACTTTCCATTGCGATGAAAAAACTTCTGAAGATTCCAACAGTCTTTGTCTCAATTCTATTGCTTTTCTGTCTGTCATTTCTCCCCCAACGGGGCTTTTCAGCAACAAGTCAGGATGATACCGTGGAAGTGTCGATGGATGAGGCTTCTTATGCTTATGATCGTTTTTCTATCGGGCTGTCGGCTACTGCGATTTTCCCCCAAGGTGGTGACAAGATGCGGCATAGATCGGGCGCCGCTGTTCGGTTGGGATACTATGTGACAGAAATGCTTGCGATTGAGTGTGAAGGGAATTGGTTGGAAGAGCGTACGGGACTCGCTCTTCAAGGACTTTGGCATTGGTGGGGATACGAACGTCTTGATCCCTTTTTCACTTTCGGAATAAGGGGGTGGTTGCCTGAAGGCCAGGTGGGGCCCACTGGCGGACTGGGCGCATTTTATCATATTGATGACCAGTGGTCGCTTCGATTTGATGGCAATGCGACCCTTGGCGTTGAGTCGTCGGTTGGAATGATTTATTCAATTGTTGTTGGAATACAGCGGACTTTTTGACTTGATAGGAGAGGAAACGTTGGAAGATGAAAGATGAGCGGGAAATTTGGTACAGCGCGGCTGAACGTGTTTCTGTGACGATTGTTGATGTGACCTCTGCGGCACAGGATCTTGCGAGAGGGCATCTGTGCGGGCCGACGAGTGCCTACTTTCTGACGCGAGGTTTGGCAGTGGCTGCGCTTCTCGGAAGTGAAATGGAAGAACAGGATGAGGTTCTTTCACTTCAGATGAAATGTACGGGTCCTTTGGGTGGGTTGAATGTTGAGTGCACATCGAGAGGAACTTTGCGGGGTTACACGATCAAGAAGATTCTGGATGATTTTGATGGGATGGGAATGCCGCCAGACGAGAAAGGCGTTGTTGGCTCCCGACAAGTTCAAATCACGCGCTCCGTTCCGGGGCATATTCTTTCGCAGGGGGTGGCATATTCGCATGACGACTACCTGACGAATTCGCTTCAACGCAAGGCTCGAATTTACCTTGAGGCATCTGTTTCTGATGATGTTGAGGTTCTTGTTGCACGAGGAGTCTTGGTTGAGATCTTGCCTGATTCGTCGTTGGGTACGGAACTTCTTGATCGGCTTGGGTCGCGGAGTCTTTCGGTTGCATCCCGTACGATTCTCAAGTCATTTGGCATCGGTCATGCCGAACTGAAGCGGACAGACCGACTTTCCTTTGCTTGTACCTGTTCACGCGGCAGAGCTGAAGCCATGCTTAGAGCGTTGGGTGACGAGGAACGGAAGTCGTTGCCAGCCGTCATTGATGTGACATGTCATATGTGTGGGCGAACATTTTCAATTCCAACCGCGAACTTCGTCAAGAATGATAATATTTGATATAATACGCGTATGATTTTCCTTTCAATAGGTTTAACACTGGTGTGGGCGATTGCTGCTGCGTGCCTCATGTGGTATGTTGCTTCGATTGCCTCAGAGGTGACCTATGTGACTCTGGCGGACGGTCGTCGTCAGGCGCGTGCACTCCCGCTTGTCTTCAAGATGCTTTTGCCATTTGTAGGAAACTTCGATCGTCTTCTTTCAAGGCCGGCCTTTGCTTCGCGCATTGAAAAGGCGAACGCATCGCTGATTTCTGCAGGGTTTGAGGGATTGCTGACGGGGCGTGAATTCATAGCCCTGAGCTTGCTTTCGCCGCTGGTACTTGGTTTGTGCTGGTGCGTCCTTATCTTCTTCTTGGGGGTGATTGTCCCCGATTCCTTATTCACCAGTTCCCCACTTATTCTCTCGCTTGTTGGATTCGCATTGTTTGCTGTCCAGCCTTCTCTTTGGCTTCGGACGGAACTTAAGAAGCGTCATTTGGCCATCATGAAAGCCTTGCCGTTCGTCTTGGACATTTTGACGCTAAGTGTTGAAGCTGGCATGGATTTCATCAGCGCCTTGCAGCGGAATTGTAAAACGCGTCGTCTCGACCCTCTGAACGAGGAGCTTCTGCGGATGACTAAGGAGATACAGGTTGGCCTTTCTCGCAAAGAGGCATTGAAAAACATGTCTGATCGCGTGCGTCAACCCGATCTTAAGTCGGTCGCTTATGCATTGATTCAGGCTGATGAACTTGGCGTTTCCATCGGTTCGATATTGCGCATTCAGGCGGAGCAGTTGCGTAGTCGGCGTTTTGATCGGGCGGAGAAATTGGCCAATGAGGCTCCCACCAAAATGTTACTGCCTCTTCTGCTTTGTATTTTTCCCGCCGTATTCATCATTTTGCTTGGTCCGGTGTTAATTAGTGCCATGAAGGGAATGCTCCAATGAAAAGACCAGAAATAGTAGTTGAAAATGGCGAACTTGCCGGTCGTCGATTTCCCGTTTTGGAAGGGGGCGTTCGTCTTGGACGCTCTTCGTCTAATAACATATGCATTCCGGACGAGGAACTTTCGCGTAACCATTGTCTTTTTGAACCGTTTGGCGAGACTGGGATAAGGGTTACGGATCTTGCCAGTGCCAATGGAACATTTGTGAACGGGACGGCGATTGTCGGTGAGTCGGTCGAGCTTAAGCCTGGGGATGTTATCGAAGTTGGGGAATCTCGTCTACGGATTTCTGACAATGAATCGGCAGAAAAGCCGAGCGGTGTTGATTTGGGTCTCGGAGCGATATCTGCCGAGTCGGAATCAGGTTCGAAGACGGGGGAGCCCCCCCGGAGAAATCCAATTGCAAATCTCCTGTGGATTGTGCTCGTCTTGATTCTATCTTCTGCCATTTACCTTGTTCTTTCTGGTGATTTGACTCAGAATCCGAATCCGATTCAGGAGGCGACGGCCCCCGTTGAGACCGTTTCCGAAATGCGCTATGAGAAAGTCGTTGCAGACTCCTCTGCAATTTTTCGCTACTACATGACATTTTCGGCCGGAGTGCTCAAGGTCGTTATAGATGACCTTTCAAAGGAAAATCGGCATATCGTCAAGAATGCGCGGTTGACCGACGCGGCATCGGCTCGTCTGAATGAGATTCTGACTGACCCTGAATTGGTGACGCTTGATCGCGAATATGCTGGTCCAGAGACTGAACCGCCCGAACTGAAGAGTTGGGGGCTGCGGATTCTTTATACGACGAAAGGGAAGTCCGTTCATATCGTTAATACGCAGGAGCCAGAGGCGTTTCGCCGCGTTCGCGAGAAACTGGAGACATTCGCCAACAATGAGCTTGGTCTGTGGGCCATTCAATATTCGCGGGAAAAACTTCTTGAGATGGCCTCTGCCGAGGCTGAAAGTGCGCGCATGAAATGGGATGATCGCGAGGTGGAGTATGGTAATATTCACGCGGCGATTTGTGCCTATCGCAAGGCCATTGCATATCTGGATACTGTCAACCCTAAGCCAAATGAATTTAGCGATTATCGAACGGCGCTTGAGGCGGCCGAGAAACTGCTGAACGAGCGCTACGCCGACCAGCGTTTTAGGGCCGATCAGGCCATCAAGTTGAACGACTGGGAGACGGCCAAGCGGGAATTGCTGGTCTTGTGCGAACTTGTACCCGACCGTGACGACGATCGCTATCGGGAGGCTTCGGCCAAACTGATTGATGTTGAAAAACGTCTTGGGAAAGGAGGTTCGCGATGAGAAGATACATGCTTTTGGTCGGATTCTGTGTGTTGACAATCTTTTGCTTTGCGCAGGTGCAAGGATCAAGGGTCGATATTACCAGCCAACCGGCTGGGGCAACCGTTATTGTTGATGGTCAAGACCGTGGTGTAACTCCACTGACGCTCTTTGACTTGGCGCCTGGGCGCCACCAGTTGAAATATCGGATGTTTGGTTATGTTGAACGTGACCGTTTCTTCAAGGTGGAAGAAGGTGTGCCTTTACAGCGAAGCGTTGTCATGGAGCCCGAAAAGGGGTTGCTTCTCTTGAAGAGTACGCCAGAAAACTGCAACATTACGATCGATGGTGTTTCAGTCGGTATGACGCCGCGTCTCATCACGAACCTTGACACGAAAGATGTCCATCAGGTAACGCTCCGTGCGGCGGGTTATCGTCCCTCGACTTTTGACATTAGGTTTAATGGGCGAACCCCATTGGTTCGAGAGGAGACGTTGATTCTTGATTCGGGCATTCTTGAAATAATTACTGAACCATCTGGGGTTGAGGTAACCGTGAACGGAATCAACCGAGATCGGACGCCTGTTGTTGTCAATGACATCCCCAAGGGCAGAGCCACGGTTAAACTCCGGCTTGATGGCTTTAAAGATGAAAACCGTGAACTTTCAATCAATGCGGGCGATCGGCAAGTGCTTTCTGTCCTCATGCAGGGCTTGCCTGGCACACTTTCACTTTCGTCAGTTCCAGAGGGGGCGCGGTTTTACGTCAACGGCGAGTTTCGGGGAAAGACGTCCGTTGTGATTCCGGGGTTGACGCCGGGTGAGTATGTGGTCCGTGCGGAACTTGAAGGGTATGGGACGGAAGTCCGCCGCGTGACAATTGGGAATGGTTCTACTCCGCGCGAGGAGTTCAAACTCTCGAATCAGATGGGGCGTATCGAGGTTCAGACCAGTCCAGTCGGTGCGCAGGTTCTGCTGGATGGGCGAATCGTGGGGACAACGAAGGCCGAAGACGAGGAATCGGATTTCAGCGATGTCCTTTCCATCGAGAATGTCCTGGAAGGGGAGCATGTGCTGATGATTCGTGCCGATGGGTATGCAGAGACGATTCGTCATCCTCGGGTGCTCAAGACAAAGACATTGGCGCAGAAGGTGCGCTTGCGGCGGATCTTCAAGCCTGATGTGGAGATTCTTACGGATCAGGGAACGTATCGAGGGGTCCTCATCAAGAATAAGAATACGGCTGAGCTGATTACGATCGAGATTAAACCTGGCATTGAGCAGAGTTTCCCCCGCACCAGCATTCGTAAGATAGACTTCCTTGGACAGACGAAGTGAAGAAGCGACTTGACGTGTGGATGGTTGAGCGTGGGCTTGCGGAAAGCCGCACAAAGGCCCAGGCTTTGGTTTTGGAAGGGAAGGTACGTGTTGCAGGGCAGGTAGAGACGAAAGCTTCTCGCGCCCTGTCGGAGGATGTTCCCATCGAAGTGGAAGCCCCGCCGCGTTTTGTTTCTCGTGGTGGTGAGAAGTTGGAGGGGGCCTTCCTTCGCTTTGGAGCGGAGGGCCTACCGAACCGGCTTGTTGCTGACGGGCTGATTTGCCTTGATGTCGGTAGTTCAACGGGCGGCTTTACGGACTGCCTTTTGCAGCATGGGGCTCGCATGGTCATGGCCGTCGATGTCGGAACCAACCAACTCGCCTATCGCCTGCGCACGGACTCGCGTGTCTGGGTGCGGGAAAATTACAATGCGCGCTATATGGAGGCCTCCGACTTGCCGCAAAAACCGCAGCTCGCCGTGACGGATGTCTCCTTTATCTCACTTAAGTTGATTTTGCCGCCCATTTGCCGCGTACTTGAGTCTGGGGGGAAGATAGTTGCGCTCATCAAGCCTCAGTTCGAGGTCGGAAAGGGTATGGCTCCAGGTGGGCTTGTGCGCGATGAGTCGTTGCGCTGTCAGGCTCGGGATGAGATTGTGCGGTTTGCACAGTCGGAATTGGGCTTGAGGTTGCTGGGTCTGTGTGAATCACCGATTCGTGGCCGCGAGATGGGGAATGTTGAGTACCTTTCCTATTGGGAGAAGCCTCTTTCCGTATGAACCAGAACTTTATGCAAGACTATAAGGATGTGGGTGACTTGCCTTCGACTCCACCCGAGACGCGGCATTTTTGCTATAATATCGGGCAATGAAGAGTTTTCTGGCATCTGTACTGGCAACTGCACTCGCTTTAGGGGTGCAGGCGGCGTGGTATTGGCCCTTTGGTTCGGACGAGAAGGAGCCCGAATTGCCGCGTCTTTCGGTGCTGATGGAGCCGGCGAGCCTGGCGATTGACGAGGCGTCAGACCTCATGGCGGATGGGCGGACGGACGAGGCCGTCGAGTGCTACCGCAAGGCGCTTGCCGAACTTGAGCGGGTCGAGAACGAGAATCCCGATCGGGCGGCGACACCCGAATTTGCGACGGTGCGCGTCAAGCGGGCCTATGTCAACGCGGCCATCGACTCCATCCTTCTGGAACAGGCGCGGAGCAATGCGAAGGCTGTCGCCGTGACGGATACGACGGAACTTGAGAAGAAGTTCGCCGCCAAGCGTGCCGCCGCCGCGCAGGCGAAGACGGCCGCGACTGCGTCCAATACGGTGAAGGGCGCCTCCCAGCCGGCGGCCCCCAAGCTTGAGCGGCAGGTCGATGCCTTTGTCGAGAAGGCCCACCAGCGCGACAAGGTGACGCAGAAGGCGGCGGAGAAGGCGCGGGCGACGCGGGCCGTCAATGAGGAGATTGCACGTTTGCTCGCGGCGGATCCGAAGAACCGGAAGGCGAGGCTTCTGCAGGCGGGCGAAGACGTCCGGAAGGGCGACTACGAAGCCGCCTTGCTGACGGTTCGGGAACTCCTTGAGGAAAAGCCGAATGACGCGGCGGCTTTGAATTTGCGGGCGATGTGCGAAATCTCGATGGGCAATGTCCGTTCCGCCGAAGCCACCCTTGACCAGGCGATCAATTCCAATCCGCGAGACCACTACGCCTACTACAACATGGTTCACCTGATGCTGAATGCGAAGCACAACCGTGTTGCGGCCGAGCGGTACTATGAGACGGGGCGTGCCGTGGGCGGTCCGAAGGTTGAGGCATTCGAAAAGGTCTTTAAGAAACAATGATAGCCCTGATAGCCAGTGTCCTGATTGCGACGAACGCCACGCCAACGGAGTTGGTGATGAATTGCCGGACGATGATTCCGGCGAATGTGGAGCTGCAGGGGCGCATCATCCTTCGCAACCGCAAGGGCATTCCGCAGGCGGAATACGATTACGTACTCACCCGGCGGAACGGCAAAACGGATCTTCAGCTGAAGGATGAGGACGGGAAGTCCGTGCCCTTTGAGCGAAAGGGCCGAATCCTCAAGACGGATGTGACGTGGAGCGACCTGACGCTTGACTACCTCTGGTGGGACGATTTCTCGTTCGATTCGGAGCGTGAGTCGGAGTCCGTTCATGGTCAGAAGTGTGCGGTGGTTCTGATGAAGAAGGGGCCACGCACGGTGCGCGTCTGGGTGGATCGCAAGACGGGTGCGCTCATGCAGGCCGAGGAACTTGTTGATGGGCGGCCCGTGCGTCGCTTGTGGGGGACTCGAATCAAGAAGTTTGGCGAACGCTGGATGGCAAATGTCATGGAGGTTGAGACGCTTGGTTCGGGTCATCGGACCAAGATAACCGTGGAGGATCTGAAATGAAGAAGGCCTTGAAAGTCGTTGGTATTGTCGTCTTGAGTCTGGTGGTGCTTGTTGTTGTGCTTCTGCTGACCTTGCCCCTTTGGATTGGGCCGGTGGCGACGCGTGTGGCAAACAAGGTCGTTCCTTCGTACACGGGGACGGATTTCGTGCTGGGTTCGTTCGGCCTCAACTACTACATCGGCAAGCTGCACGTCGGCGATGTGCGCCTTGACAACCCGAGCGGTTACAGCCCCGAGCAGGCCCTGACGCTTGGTAGCCTCGATGTTGACGTGGACATGGGGACGGTGCTCTCGGATACGATTGTCATTCGAGACGTGCAGGTGAAGGACGTGTTCGTCTCCATTACGAGTGAGGACGGGACGAACAACTTCGTCGCCATTGCCGCGCATGCCAGTTCACCGGCGGAGAAAACGGATGAGGCACCCGTCGAGGAGGTTGCGGCGGATGACGGTAGCGCCGCGACGAACGCGGAACGCAAGGTTGTCATCGACCGCATTCGCATCGAAGGGCTGGTTGTTCAGTATGGCAAGTTGCCGATTCCGCTGCCGACGATTACGCTGACGGACATTGGTCGCGAGACGGGAGGCATTGAGTTCGAGAATGCGGGCATTGCCATTTGGGAGGCCGTTCAGAAGTCGGCGACCGCCATTAGCGGCGGGATCATCAACCTCGGCACGGGAGCCTTCAACCAAAGCACGAATCTCATCGGGGCCGGTGTTGAGGGGGCCGCCTCAGCAATTGGCGCGACGGGCGAGGTGCTTGACTCGGGGGCGCAGGTCCTGCTCGATTCCGCGCAGGGCGTTGGCGATGCACTCAACAAGGCGACGGATGCCGTCGATTCGGCCGCGAAGACTTTCAAGGATGTTGGAAATACATTCAAGAACCTGTTCAAGAAATAAGGATGATGGACTGAACCGATCATCGGAGTTAGGAAAACATGGAGAAGAAAACAGCAAGTAGGAAGAAAGACCGCCGCGTTGAAATGTCCGTTGAGGGCCTGAAGGAAGACTTCGCCTGGCATTTGCGGTACTCGCTCTGCAAGGACGAGCTGAGGGCAACCGACCGTGACAAGTACACCGCATTTGCGAATGCCGTCCGCGATCGCATCGTCGAACGCTGGATTAACACGCAGGAAGTCTATCACCACCAGAATACGAAGCGCGTCTACTACTTGAGCCTTGAGTTCCTGATTGGCCGTCTTCTTGGCAACAATGTCATCAACTTGAAGGCCGACCAGCTCTGCCGCGATGCCCTGAAGGACTACGGCATCAACTGGAATGACCTGCGCGACTTTGAGACGGATGCGGGCCTTGGCAATGGTGGGCTTGGCCGTCTTGCCGCGTGTTACCTGGACTCGATGTCTACGCTCGATCTTGCTGGAATGGGCTATGGTTTGCGCTACGACTTCGGCATCTTCCGCCAGAAGATTGTCGACGGTCAGCAGGTCGAGGAGCCTGACCAGTGGCTCAAGAACGGCTACCCGTGGGAGATGGCGCGCCCGGAGTATTCGCAGATTGTGAACTTCGGCGGTCATGTCGAGTGCGCGACGATCGACGGTCGTCAGCAGTGGCGCTGGGTTCCGACTGAGACGGTTGAGGGTATTCCCTACGACTTGCCGATTGTCGGCTACAACCACGCCGTGAACTCCCTTCGTCTTTGGTCCGCCCGCTCGGTTGACGAGTTCAACCTGGACGACTTCAACAAGGGCAGTTATGTCGAAGCCGTCGAGTCGAAGGTTCTGGCTGAGAACCTGACGAAGGTCCTTTACCCGAACGACAACACGATGGCGGGTAAGGAACTGCGTCTGCGTCAGCAGTACTTCTTCGTCGCCTGCTCGCTGAAGGACATCCTTCGCCGCTATCGTGAGCAGAACGAGATGTGGGATGCGCTTCCCGACAAGGTCTTCATTCACCTGAACGAGACCCACCCGGCACTCATCATCCCCGAACTGATGCGCGTGCTGATTGATGAGGAGGGGCTTGACTGGGACAAGGCGTGGGATTTGACCTGCCGTTCGACCGGCTACACGAACCATACGATTCTGCCGGAGGCGCTGGAGAAGTGGCCTGTGCCGATGATGGAGCGTCTCCTGCCGCGTCACCTGCAGCTCATCTACGAAATCAACGGACGCTTCCTCCAGAAGATTTCCGCGATGTATCCGGGCGACATTGCCCGCCTGCGTCGGATGTCCCTCATCGACGAGAACGGCGAGCGCTATGTCCGCATGGCCAATATGTGCATCGTCGGTTCGTCGAGCGTGAATGGCGTCGCGAAGCTGCACACGCAGATTCTGAAGGACAGCCTCTTCAAGGACTTCTACGAACTTTATCCTGAGAAGTTCCACAACGTGACGAATGGCATTACGCCGCGTCGCTGGTTGCTCAAGGCGAATCCGATGCTCGCTCAGCTCATTTCCGAGTCCATCGGCGACAGCTGGATTACCCATCTCGACCGCCTCAGCGGCTTGGAGAAGTTCATTGGCAATGCGAACTTCCTGGATGCGCTCGCGAAGATCAAGCGTTCGAACAAGGGCCAGCTCTCGAACTGGGTGAAGAACAATCTCGGCATCTCGCTTGATCCGAACGCGATTTTCGATGTTCAGGTCAAGCGTCTGCACGAGTACAAGCGTCAGCTCATGCTGGTTCTTTACATCATCATGTTCTACAACCGGCTGGTCAACGATGCGACCTACGATCCCGTGCCGAGGAGTTTCATCTTCGCGGCGAAGGCGGCTCCGGGTTACTACATGGCCAAGCTTATCATCCGTTTGATTCACGGTGTCGCGAATGTCGTGAATGCGAATCCGAAGACGCGTGGTCGCCTGTCGGTCGCCTTCTTGCCGGACTACCGCGTGTCTCTCGCGGAGAAGATTATGCCGGCGGCGGAGGTCTCGGAACAGATTTCGCTCGCGGGTATGGAGGCTTCGGGTACGGGCAACATGAAGTTCATGATGAACGGTGCCCTGACGCTGGGGACGTACGATGGCGCGAACGTCGAAATCAACGAGTCGGTTGGTGACGACAATATGTTCCTCTTCGGCCTTCGTACGGAGGACGTGGCCAAGTTGCGTCCGACCTACCGCTCGCGTGACTACTACGAGAAGGATCCCGAGATTCGCCAGGCACTTGACATGATCAAGGCCAATGTGTTCTCGCTTCTTGAGCCGGGCCTCTACGACCCGATCATCCGCTCGCTTCTTGACTACAACGACTTCTATATGCTGTTGGCCGACCTGCGTAGCTACAGCGATGCGCAGGATCGCATTGATGCGACTTATCGCAATGCGAAGAAGTGGAACAAGATGTCGCTCATCAACATCGCCCGCTCGGGACTCTTCTCCAGCGACCGTGCGATTATGGAATATGCGAACGACATTTGGCACGTTGAGCCGGTGAAGTTCAACTAATGGCGCGTGAGAATCCAGCGACCTGGTACGTGAGAGGAGGGGACAATGCGGTCTTCGGGCCGATTGATACCCCGACTCTCCTGGGCTGGGCGAAGGATTCTCGCATCGAGCCGACCTTTTCACTTTCGCACGACAGGGAGCACTGGATTGCGGCTCCTGACATGAAGGAACTGGAGATGGTCTGGCTTGTTGAGACGCCGCCGGGGATGTTCTATGGCCCCTTCAATCGGGCCGTTGTCGACGGTCTGTTGGCAGGTGGATCATTGGACGGCGCGGCGGTTCGTCTCTATCGTTTGGACGATGGGCGGGGCGATGCTGAGCGTCAGCGGCTGGAGACTGAACTCAGCGCGTCAAAATCAACGATTGCCGATCTTGAGCGGCAGGCGGCCCAGCAGGTCGAGACGACCAAGAGGAGCTTGGCCTTTATGGAAGCCAAGCTCTCCGAGTTGACGGCCGCGCAGGATGAGCGCACGAGGGATTTTGAGCAACGGTTTGCGGCCATGCAGGCGGAGGCTTTTTCGGGACGCGAGCGCGTCGAGGAGTTGGAGACGCGGGTGGAAACCGAGTCCAGTCGGGCGAAGAAAGCAGAGTCCGAATGCGAGGTCCTGCGGCAGCGCGTACGCGTGGCGGAAGCGGAACTTGACGATCTCCGCGCACAGCTGGCGTCCGTGACGAAGTTCTCGGCCGTCGAGAAGACGAAGACCCTTGTGCCGGAAGTCGTTCAGACGAATCCGCCGCCGCCCAAGTCGCCGCTGTCCATGGGTGGAAGGGGTGGCGCGGCCGGATTGGCGGCACTGGAGGCCGCCGCTCGGCGTGAACTTTCAGTTGCCAAGCGTCAGGGACTTGGCATTGGGAATATGTTTGGGGGCAGGAAATGAACGAAAAGAAATGGTATCTGCGAACGCAGGACGAGACATTTGGCCCTGAGACGCGCGAACGGCTTGTTGAGTGGGCGCGAATGGGACGCATCCAGCCGGGGCAGGAGATTTCGGACGATAACGAAATCTGGCAACGGGTGGAGGACATTCCTTTCCTTGACATGCGCTTCTCGATTGACATCGGGGATGGCAATCCGCGGGGACCGTTTAACCGTGCGGCAGCGGAGGCCCTGTTGGCGAGCGGGCGGTTGCCCCAGACGGCGCGGATGGTTGAGACGCATGAACCGTTCCCGCCCGAGACGACCGATGCCGCCGAGGACGAGATCGTTGCCCCGGTGGTGCCGCAACAGGGCGACCCCGAGGTTGCGGCGGAAGATGTGGTATCGCGCCCTTTGGAAGCGGAGCACGCACCCAATGAGCAGAAGCCGTCCGCAGAGGTTCCGCGTGTCATTGAGAAAATCGTGGAAGTCCCCGTTGAGAAAATCGTTGAGAAGATTGTCGAAGTCCCGGTCGAGAAGATTGTGGAGCGGGAAGTTGAGAAGGTCGTTGTGGATGAGACGCGTGTCCATGAGCTTGAGGAACTTCTTGCCGAGGAGCGTCGCCACACGACTGAGTTGCAGAATCGGATGGACGAGGCGGCGAAGGCCGCCGCTGCGCGTGAAGCCGACTTGCGTCAGCAGATTCAGGACTTGGGGCAGCAGGTGCGGGCGGCAGGCGATCGTGAAAACGAGTCCCAGCGTGCGCTCAAGGATGCCGCTTCGCGTGAGGCCAAACTGGCCGAGCAGGTAAAGGCCCTGGAGGACGAGTTGCGTCGTCTTCCGCAGGCCGCCAGCGAGGTCGCCGACATTCAGGCGGCCATGTATTCCGTGATGACGAAGGAGGCGGAGGAATTGCGCACGATGCTGGAGGCCGAAAAGGCCGAGGCCGAGGCCTTTCGCCGCCGTCATCAGGAGCGGGCCGATCGTCTGCTGGAGCGTCGGCGCGAATTGCTGAAGCGGGCGGGGGCGAATATCGAGGACATGACACGCAAGGCTCTCATCGATCGTCCCGAGGACCCTCGGACGGTTCGTCTCCGCAAGGAACTTGAGGATCTTCGTCGGTTGGGTGAGCGTAAGACGCTTGACTACGAGTCGAAGATTCGCGAGTTGTCGGACAAGTTGAGCCTCCAGCGTGCCGCAGAGGCGCGTCTCGCCGCCGGGGCAAAGGACATGACCCAGTTGCGTCTTGAGGCGCAGGAACTCCGCGAACGGCTTCAGTTGCGTGAAAAGGAACTGCTGGCCGAGCGACAGAAGTGCGAGGAACTGCGTCAGAGCCAGGCGGCGAACCAGCAGGCTTTGATGGCCCGGCTGGCTTCACTTGAATCGCCCTCCATCGGAACCGCGCAGTCGCTTTCAACAAACCAGAGTCGTGAGGCCCGTATGGTCAAGCTGCCGGGCTGGATGCGTCTTAAGAGGTAAGCGATGTCGATTGTCACAACTCTGATTTTGGCTGTCCTTTCCATTTGGGACTATCCCTCGCGCCAGGCGCGGCACGAGGCCCTGCGCAACGAGTTCGTCGAGGCTGTCCGTGAGGGGGATACCAAGACGATGATTTCGGCGAGCAAGAAGGGCGTTGCGCTTCTGCCCGACGACCCGACGTGGCACTACAATCTCGCCTGCTCGCTTGCCTATCTGAAGAATCACAAGCCGGCGCTTGATGAACTTGAGAAGGCCATTGACCTTGGCTTCCGCGACGTGGATGCCATTCAGAAGGACAACGACCTCAAGCAGTTGGCGAAGGAACGGCGCTTTTCCGAACTTGTGGAGTATGCGCGGGAGATGCAGACGCGCCCCCTGATGATTGGACCGCTTGCGACCGTTGAGGCGACAGGAATCTTCGGTCGGCAGATGGCCCTTGGTGCGCAGAACATGAGGTGGGACTTTGACCTCGGATGCTTTGTCGCCCAGATGAAGTTGGCCGCCGCGTCGAGTGGTGGAAATGTCGGTGACCTGTACATGAATCGCGACGGGGGGCATTCGTTGCTGGTCGTCACGAATTATCCGGGGCTCACCCGCGTCAAGTTGGACAAGGAAGGCGAATCGCGGCGGATGGGATTGGATTTCCCCAACGTTCTCTTTCCCTATCCCGTGTTCGGGAACTGTAGCCGCGCCCTGACGGCTGGTCCCTACTGGCGGTCGCTGCCGCGTGCGATGATGACGACCGAGGCGGGGGCAATGATTGGGCGGATGACGAAGTTCTATCTTTCCAATCAGTTCTGGGCCTTTCCGGCGAACGCGGACTGTGCGCCCGTCGGGACAAACAACGATGTCTTTGCCTCGGTGACGCCGTATTGGCTGACGACGGCCGGACGGAGCTGGTCTGACCTGCCCTACCTGCGGGCGGCCCTGGAGGTGAGCCGCTCGTTGCAACCGTCCGTGAAGAAGTCAATTGTTGAGCAGGGGCTACTCGCTCCCGTTATTCAGACGCTGATTCGCAAAAGCCTGAAGGGAGTCGCATCCGACGCGGACTACCTGACGGGAAAGGCGCATCCGACGGCCTTTCATCCTAACCGTCTGGATTTGCCGCGCTTGAAGAAAATGGCGCACGATCTGCGCATCGAGGATGTTCCGCCCCTGGCCCTGGTTTCGGTTGTTCCGCAGCCAATCGCCGAACGGCCGGCTTGGCCCGAGTTGACCTACAGCAGTGCATTCGCCTGGGCCTATGTCCTGCGGGCAGACTTGGACGAACGGATGTTTACGATTGAGGCGAAAAGCATTCCCGGTTGCGAGTTCAACTTCTCGTGCGTCCACGACGACCTGGGCGCGGCTCGGGTTGAGCGGATTGGAAGAGATTCGGCACTCGTGACGATTGACCGGACGAAGATGTCCCCGACAAATCGTGTGGATATCGCCGTCTTTGCGAAGAAGAAGGATACTGGCTGGGGCGCGCCGAGTTTCGTTTCCTTTGCCGTGGTCGACCCCTCGGCACCCTATTCGGACCCGGCGCTGACTCCGCTTGGACAACCGGCGGAGCGCTAAGGAAGGTGGGGCCTGATGCTGACGCTACGACTGAATGGACTGGACGTGGATTGTGTGATTGGCGAGCGGATGGATGAGCGTATCCGCCTGCAGCGGCTGCTGATTGACGCGGAATTGGAAATTGATGATGCGTCCGCCCGAACGGACGAGTTGGCGGATACCGTCGACTATCCGACACTTGCCGATCGCATCCGCCGCGCATTGTGCCGCGAGAAATGCCAGATGATTGAGCGCGCCGCGAAGATTGCCTTTGATGAATGCCTCGCCGATTCGCGAGTTCATGCCGCCCGCGTCACCGTCACAAAGTCGGGGACGATTGCCCACCTTGAGTCGTGCTCGGCGATTTATGAGGGGCGGCGCAATCCGTCATGAACAACGCCCCCGTGGGTTTCTTTGATTCGGGTCTTGGGGGACTGTGCATCCTTGAGGCCTTTCGACGACTTTGTCCCAACGAGGAGACGGTCTACATCGCCGATTCGCAGAACTGCCCCTATGGGAATCGTTCGGCAGATGAGATTCGTCGAATCTCGGAGGAGAATGTCGCGAAGTTGCTGAAGTACGACTGTAAGATGATTGTCGTAGCCTGCAACACGGCAACGGCGGCGGCGATTGACACCCTGCGGGCGAATCATCCGGAGATTCCTTTTGTCGGCATCGAGCCGGCGGTCAAGCCTGCGGCCCTTCATTCGCGAAGCGGGGTCGTTGGAGTCCTGGCAACGGTCGGAACATTTAGCGGTCGCCTTTATCGGGAGACGAAGCGCAAGTTCGCGAAGGATGTCACCGTTCTCGCGGCGGTTGCCGACGAGTTCGTCACGCTCGTCGAGCGCGGCGAAACGTCAGGCACCGAGGCGGAGCGCATCGTCCGTGCACGGATTGAGCCACTGCTTGCCGCAGGTGCCGATTATCTTGTGCTGGGTTGTACGCATTTTCCGCACTTGATGAATCTGATTCAGAAAGTGGTGGATGGGCGGGCGGTCGTTGTCGAACCGTCCGAGGCCGTTGCGCGGCAGGCCCTGCATCTTCTGAAGCAACATGGACTGGTGGCCGACCGTTCGGAGCGGGCCACGAACCATGTCTTCATCCGCACGTAGGCTGTCAGCGGGATGGCCTTGGCTTTTTTCTTCCCTCCTGTGGCGTTGGAGCGAGTGCGCTGGCCAGTTCGTTGATTTTGCGATCAGGCGTTTTGCCGCGAAGGTCAACGACTTTCGCGATTTCACGGGAGTTGCCGCGATAGAGAATGGCGCGGGTGCCCTTAGTATCCACAATGCCGATTCCGGCGGCGGCACAGGCGACGCGCAAGTCGGCCAGCCGCACGAACCGTTTTGCCGCCGGTGGAAGGGGTCCGAAGCGGTCCGTCAATTCGCGGGCGAGAGCCGTGACGACCCGGTGATCCGTCGCTTCGGCGAAACGCTTCAGGTAGCTCATGCGCTGCGCGTCTTCCTCCACGTAGTCGTAGGGGAGCGCGGCGGATGCGTCGGCATCGCCCGAGGCGGGGGAGAGGTCGACGAAGTCGAGGTTCAGCCTGACATCCACGACATCATGGACCTTCTCGCCCTTCATCATTGCGATGGTACGCTGAAGGAGCTGGCAGTAGAGGCTGAAGCCGACGGCGGCAATGTGCCCCGACTGCTGTGAGCCAAGGAGATTGCCGGCGCCGCGGAGTTCAAGGTCGCGGACGGCGAGGTTGAAGCCGCTGCCAAGTCCACCATGTCGCTTGAGTGCGGCGAGGCGTTCCCGCGCATCGGAGTCGACGCATCCGCCCGTCGGTAGCAGGAAGACGGCACGGCCCTGCCGGGACGAACGCCCGACGCGTCCGCGCAACTGGTAGAGGTCGGCAAGCCCGAAAGTTTCGGCGTGGTCGACAAGGATGGTGTTCGCCCGTGGAATGTCGATACCCGATTCCACAATCGTTGTCGAGAGCAGAATGTCGTAATCGCCGCGCTCGAAGTCCCGCATCTTTCGCGCCAGCGTCTTCGCATCCATCTGGCCATGGGCAACGACAATCCGCGCTTTGGGGCAGATGGCTTCCAGTCGCTTGGCGACCTTTGAAATGGTGGTGACTCGGTTGTGGAGAAAGAAGACCTGTCCACCACGTGCAAGTTCCGCTTCGATTGCGGCACGGACAATCTCGTCCGAATCGGTCACGATTTTCGTGTCGACGGCGACGCGTTCACGTGGCGGAGAGCGCAGCAGTGAGAGGTCGCGAGCCCCCGTCATGGATAGGTAGAGCGTCCGAGGAATCGGGGTCGCCGAAAGCGTCAGCACATCCGCCGTCGAGCGAAGCGTCTTCAGGAATTCCTTATGGCGCACGCCAAAGCGTTGCTCTTCGTCGATGATGATGAGCCCGAGGTCGCGAAAGGCAATCTTGCCCGAAAGGATGGCGTGGGTTCCGATGACGATGTCGCAGGCTCCCGTCGCCAGACGCTGGAACGTCCCTTGGTGCGTCCCCGCCGACTGGAAGCGCGAGACGGATTCGATACGGACGGGCGTTCCGTCAAAGCGTGAGGTGAACGTCTCGAAGTGCTGTTCGGCGAGCACGGTTGTTGGTGCGAGCACGGCGACCTGCTTGCCGTTCATCGCGGCAATGAATGCGGCGCGCATGGCGACTTCGGTCTTGCCGTAGCCAGCATCGCCGCAGATGAGCCGGTCCATGGGTTTTCGTGCGGCCAGGTCTTTCTTGATGGCCGCGATCGCGGCGGCTTGGTCGGGCGTTTCCTCGTAGGGGAACGCGGCTTCGAAGGCGTCCAGTCCCTCGCAGGGGACGGTGTAGGCGAAGCCGGGCACGACTTCGCGGCGGGCCTGCGTCTCAAGCAGTGCGGAGGCGAGATCGGCAACGGCCTTCTGCGCGTCCTTCTTGTCCTTCGCCCAGCGCTTCCCGTCCATACGGTGGAGACGGACGGTTTCGCCCTTGACGCCAACATAGCGCGAGAGCAAATGGGCGTGGCTGGCCGGAACGTGGAGCTTTGCGCCGTCGGCGTACTCAATCGTGAAGACTTCGCTGCGCTTGCCGTCCAGGACAATTTCGGAGGAACCGAGAAAGCGTCCCACGCCATAGTCCACATGGACGACGTACTCGCCCGGCTCAAGGTCGTCGAAGTCGTTGAGGCGCGTCCCCTGTGTCGCCGGATGCTGTGCCTTGCGGAAGTGGGCCTTTCGCTTGGTGAAGACGCGGTCGGCCTTCGTGACGACGATGAGGCCGGGGATCTCGAATCCGCCGGACAGGTCATCCATGCGGGCCACAATTTCGCCGCGCCGCGCGGCGGTGGCGAGGTGGGTCTCAAGGCGTTTCCGGGCAGATTCGAAGAGCTCGGGATGGTGGGCTTCTTCCGCGCCAAGTTCGGCAAATCCCGGGAGCGGCGTTGTCTGAAAGTCGTAGGTCGGTACGCCGCGTGGCGCGGGGTCGCCCGTGTAGACCGTGGCAAACGACCTCTTGCCAAGGGCACTCTCGATTGCGTAGTCGTTGTGCTCGATGGCGAGAAGAGCGGCGTTGTCGGGGAGAATGTCGGCGAGCTGTTGCGTCTTTTCGGATTCGCCAAGACTGATTGGTAGGAGCGTAGCCGTCGCAATCCGTTCAATCGAGAGTTGTGTCGCGGCATCAAAGGTTCGGAGCGATTCGAGGTCCTCACCGAAAAATTCCGCTCGGATGGGGAATTCCTCGCCGGGCGACCACACGTCGACAATTCCGCCGCGAATGGAGTAGTCGCCCTCATGCTCGACCGTCGGGACGCGGGTGTAGCCGAGTTTGGGCAGCGTACTACCGACGGACGAGAAGTGCTCGGACGAATTTCCAAGGACGAGGGCGGGGAGCGTACCGGCGGGTATGGGTGCGGAAAGGGCGGGAAACGAGGCAACGACCACGCAGGGGTAGGGCGAGATGCCCCACGAGCGGATGGCGGCGATGGTCTTGAGTCGGATGCCGAGAGCCGACTTGTCGCCGTCCAAAAGGGGCGGAAATTCGAGAATCCGCGTCGAATAGGCGGAGGCATTCTGTCCCTTGGCATCGGAGGTCAGCAGGCGGAGGTCGTCCGTCAGGCGGTCGGCCTCGGGCAGGCCGGGCACAACGGCGAGAACCAGGCGGCCATCTTCCGTGGACAGCGGGCCGGATGTGGAGAGCGCAAGGGCAACGAAGGCATCGGCACTGCCCGTGAGAGAGGAAATGCCAACCGCCCCGCCGGAGGCCAGCCCCGGGGGTGAGAAAGATGCCGCAAAAAGCCGTGGAACATCATTTGTCCTTTGTTCCATGGCGGGAATTGTATCACAAAAATGGTTGAAACGGCAATATGGCAAGGGAGACAACCTTAAATTCTGAATTTTACTGCGCACCAGAGCAGGAAGAAGATAGGAAAAGAGATGGGAAGTATGGGCATGATTCTACCTTCGGATGCTTATCGGAATTTCTTGTCGTGCGTAGGAGAAGTGCGCCGCGTGCGCATCGCGGCGGTTGCCCTTGCAGCGTCGGGGCCTTGCCCATGAACATCCGCCTCGAAGCCGTTCGCTCGTCGAAACTTTGCGTTTGACGCACGAATTATTCGGTTATGAGCGTACGGGCGGATGCGCCTGCCAGGCGGCAGGCGCGGCAAAACGGGGAAGAACTCTGCTTGGGAACGGAGGAGCGCAGAGGAACGGAGAAAGGAATACCGCGTAGGAGGCGTGAAGGCGCGAGCGCGGCAAAACGCAGGAGCGCGGCGAAATGTCCGCAGGACCTGACGCGTTCCTGCGCATCAACGCGGGCATTTCTCCGCATCAACGAGTCCAAATCCTCCCATAAAGAAGGGCTAATCATGGCATCAACAAGGGCTGACAAAGGCTCAACTAAGGGAGGAGATGCGTAGGGCAAGCGGAAAGTACCACGCTACTTTGGACAAACCACCGTGCTACTTTGGACAAACCACCGTGCTACTTTTCTTAAACCAGCGTGGTACTTTCCGCTTATCATGCGCATCTCTGCCCTTGTTGATGGCATGACTGACCCTTATTGGTGGCATGAACGACCCTTGTTGATGGCATGATTCGCCCTGAATCAAGGCATGATTTGCCCGAATCATGGGATGCTCCGGGTTTTTTCCGTCGGTCGAAATCGGGCGCGCCTGCCGCGCACCCCCGCGTCTGATTATCCAATTCAGGGCCTCCATCCGCCGCCTCGAAACTTGTCTTTCCGCTTGGTCTACGAGATGATGCAACTTTCTGGTGGTTTTTGCGGCGGATTTGCCATTGCATATTTCCGCCTGATGCGGTATAATGCGTCCGTTTTTCAATTCTATTGAAAGTATCAGGAAAGTGGAAAAAACAGCAGGACCCGGAATCGAAACCTACGGTCAGGACGTCTTCTCCGAGAAGGCGATTCGTCGTTATCTGTCGAAACCCGTTGCGGAGAAACTCCTTGCCACGATGCGCGAGGGCAAGCCCCTCGACCCGTCCATCGCCGATTCGGTGGCGGATGGTATGAAGGACTGGGCGCTTGCGAACGGCGCGACGCACTTTACGCACTGGTTCCAGCCCCTGACGGGCGGCACGGCCGAGAAGCACGATGCCTTCCTCGAACCGACGGGTCCGGCGCAGGCCGTGATGCGCTTTTCGGGCAAGAACCTGATTGGCGGTGAGACGGACGCGAGTTCCTTTCCGTCTGGCGGGTTGCGCTCGACCTTTGAGGCGCGAGGCTATACGGCGTGGGACCCGACGTCGCCGGCGTTCATCAAGCGTCATGAGAATGGCGCGACGCTGTGCATCCCGACCGCATTCTGCTCCTATACGGGCGCGGCACTTGATACGAAAACGCCGCTTCTGCGATCGATTCAGTCCCTGACGCACGCGACGGAGCGCCTGATGCGCACGTTCCACCAGCCGAAGGCCCATGTCGAGATTACCCTTGGGGCCGAGCAGGAGTACTTCCTCATCGACCGAAAGTACTACCTGAAGCGTCCCGACCTGTTGCAGACGGGGCGGACGGTCTTTGGTGCGGCCCCGGCGAAGCACCAGCAGCTGGACGATCACTACTTCGGGTCGATTCGTCCGCGAGTGCTTAAGTTCATGACCGAAGTCGAGAATCGGCTTTGGAAGCTTGGCATTCCGGCGCGGACGCGGCACAATGAGGTCGCGCCCGCCCAGTTCGAACTGGCACCGATGTTCGAGGACTTGAACCTTGCCGTCGACCACAACATGCTGATTATGGAGGTACTGCGGCAGACGGCGGAGAAGATGGATCTCGTCTGTCTTCTGCACGAGAAGCCCTTTGAGGGTGTCAACGGGTCGGGCAAGCACTGCAACTGGTCCGTTGCCTACGGCGGCAAGAACCTGCTCTCGCCCGGTGACAATCCGCGGGACAATGCAATCTTCCTGACGTTCCTCGTGGCGATTGTCCGTGCCGTGGATCTCCATGCGGACTTGCTGCGCATGGCCACGGCCGGGGCGGGGAATGACCACCGCCTTGGCGCGAACGAGGCACCGCCGGCGATTCTCTCCATCTTCCTTGGTGACGAACTGACGGCCGTCATGCACGAGATTGAGACGGGCAAGAGCGGGCCACACTCGGGGCGCACGACGATGCAGGTCGGCGTGGATACGCTGCCGCCCCTGCCGCGTGACACGACCGACCGCAACCGCACGTCGCCGTTCGCCTTCACGAGCAACAAGTTCGAGTTCCGCGCACCGGGTTCCTCCCAGAACTGTGCGGCCAGCATGACGGTTCTGAACGTCATCGTGGCGGAATCGCTCGACTACATCTGCGACCAGCTGGACGGCATGAAGAAGGGGAGCGTGAACGAGAATCTCCAGAAGGTTCTGCAGAAACTCATTCGCAAGCACAAGCGCATCCTCTTCTCGGGTGATGGTTATTCTGCCGTGTGGCCCGAGGAGGCCGCCAAGCGTGGACTGCCCAACCTGCGCGACACCATGGCGGCGATTTCGCCGCTGAAGGATCCCGCCAACCGCATGCTCTTCGCGAAATACGGGGCGCTTTCGGAAAAGGAAATCGAGAGCCGCTGGGAAATCGCCATGGAGGACTACCATCGCCGCGTCCGCATTGAGGGACGGGTGGCGCTCGAAATCGCTCGCAGCATGATTCGTCCCGTCGTGGCGGATGAGTTCAGCCGCCTTGCGACGGCGATTGGTCGGGCCACGAAGGATGGTCTCAAGGTCGGCATCACGGGGCTGAAGGCACTTTCCCTCAAGTTGGGGGCGGGGCTGGACGACCTGCACGTGAAGTGCGAGCGGATGGAACACGCTCTCACGACGGGCTTCCACGAGGATGTGCTGGAGTCAATGGCCGACCTGCGTCGTACGGTCGACCGCCTGGAGGGACTCGTGGACGACGGCAAGTGGCCGCTCCCCAAGTATCGGGAGATGCTGTTCGTCTACTGATTGGGTGACCATCGGACAGAAAGGGAATTCATTGGGAACTATGGCTGGTGACTTTCTCGTATTTGACCACGTGACGAAGCGTTTCGGCGCACTGACCGCCGTGAACGACGTCTCGCTGACCGTCAAGAGAGGGGAGTTCTTCTCCCTCCTGGGGCCGTCCGGGTGCGGCAAGACGACGCTCCTTCGTATGCTGGGCGGGTTTGAACGCCCGGATTCGGGGCGCATCTACCTGGAGGGCAAGGACATTACGGACTTGCCGCCGAACCAGCGGCGAATCCACACGGTCTTTCAGAACTATGCGCTTTTCCCGACGATGACGATTTGGGACAATATCGCGTTCTCGCTGAAACTGGCGAAAATGCCGAAGCCCGACATCGGGGAGCGCGTGGAGGAGATTCTGGAGATGATCCAGCTGTCCGACCAGGCCTGGAAGTACCCGTCTCAGCTTTCGGGTGGACAGAAGCAGCGCGTGGCGATTGCCCGTGCGCTGGTGGACCGTCCGCAGGTTCTCCTGCTCGACGAGCCGCTGGCCGCGCTCGACCTGAAGCTGCGTCAGCACATGCTGCTCGAACTCGACACGATTCATGACCAGGTCGGCATTACCTTCCTCTACGTCACGCACGACCAGGGCGAGGCGATGAGCCTGTCGGACCGCATCGCCGTCATCAACCGCGGAACCGTCGAGCAACTGGACGGCCCGGCGAAGATTTACGAGGCCCCGGCGACGCGCTTTGTCGCGAGCTTCATCGGTGATACGAACTTCTTCTCGGGTGAAATCGTGCGGGTCGATGGGGAATACTGCGACATTTCGGTGAAGGGATTCCCGCAGATCAAGGCGTTCAACGACCGGGCCTTGAAGGTCGGACAGAAAGTCGACCTTTCGGTTCGGCCCGAGAAGATTCGCGTGACGCTGAATCCGCCGCCGCCCGAGAAGGGGGCGAGCATTAACGTCTTCCCCTCGACCGTGCAGGACATTGTCTATCAGGGCGTGTACACGAAATACTGGCTTCAGTCCTCCGATTTGCGCATCTCGGCCCTGAAGCCGCATTCGCGCTTCCTGCTTGACCAGGAGCCGATTACCTGGAATGACAAGGTGTTCGTCTGGTGGCATCCAGACGACGGCTACATGGTGGAAGTGAAATGAAGAATACCCTTCGCTCACGGCGGGCCGAGTGGCTCGTTACGTTGCCGTCCTTCCTGTGGCTGGCTCTCTTCTTCGCAGTTCCCGCACTGATTGTGCTGGCGTTCACCTTCCACGGACATGATGCGAACGGCGGCGTGGGAGAGTGGAGCATGGCGACTTGGCGGGAACTGGTGAACCCGGACTACCCGGCCATCGTCTGGAATACGCTGCGCATCTCGTTTGAGGTGACGGTGTGGTGCATCATCCTGGCGCTTCCGTGCGCCTACGCCATTGCACGGATGAATCCGCGCTGGCGGGCGATTGTCGCGGGGGCGATTATGCTGCCGTTTTGGACGAGTTTCGTCGTGCGGGTCTTCGCCTGGAAGACGATGTTGCACCCGGACGGATGGTTGCAGTCGTGCTACCTCGTGTGGTTGCGCGTTCGGGAGTGGATGTTCGACTGGTTGCCCGGGTTCTTGCAGAAGTTCTTCATCTGGACGGGCATGGCCTCGGCTGGACCGGTCGACCCGGCGTCCTCGACGATTCTCGATTCGGAGGCGGCGGTCGTCCTCGTGTCGGTCTATTCGCTCCTGCCGTTCGCCATTATGCCGATTTACACGGCGGCGGAAAAGTTCGACTTCTCGCTCCTTGAGGCGGCCCGCGACCTCGGGGCGCGTGGCTTCTATGCCTTTCGCAAGATCTTCATTCCCGGCATTCGCCAGGGCCTTGTCTCGGCGATTCTGATGGTCTTCATTCCGGCCATTGGCTCGTATGTCATTCCCCAGATGCTCGGCGGGACGGATTGCGTGCTCATCGGCAACAAGATTTTCATGCGGGCGATTCAGAATCGGAACATTCCCCATGCCTCGGCCTTGGCGACGCTCATGGCGGTCTCGGTCCTCGTGCCGATTGCGCTGGCCATGTGGTGGAAGAGCCGACAGGATGCGCGTGACCGCAAGCGGTTGGAAAGCCAGACCGCCAAGCTGATGATGGGCGGCAGTGGAGGAGGGCTTCGATGAAGCGTTCGTTCTTTTCCGTCGCCGTACTCGGCTGCGTGCTCGCCTTTCTCTACGTTCCGATTGTGCTCGTGGTTGTCTACGGATTCATCCCGAATGGCATCTCGATGAGTTTCTTCGATGCTCGCGGCACTTTCATCGGCTTTACGGGCAAGTGGTACGCCCAGATCTTTTCGGGCGACTATTCGGTCCGCGCCCTGATGCAGAGCTTTTGGCTTTCGCTGACGATTGCGGGACTTGCGACCGTCATCTCCTGCGTCATCGGCACAACTGCCGCGCTTGCCCTCCACCGCTGGAAGGACCGCCTGCAGACGATTCACCATGCCCTCGTCTATACGCCGCTCATCATGCCCGACATCCTGATTGGCATTTCGCTGCTCATGCTGTTTGTCGCCTGTCGGATTGACTGTGGCTTCTGGACGATTCTCATCGCCCACGTGACCTTTTGCGTCTCCTATGTGGTGATGACCGTGCTGGCCCGGTTGCAGGACTTCGACGACCGCCTCATCGAGGCCGCCTATGACCTTGGGGCCGGACCTTGGACGACCTTCTTCAGAGTCGAACTGCCGATCCTCATGCCAGGCATTATCGCGGGCGGCTTGCTGGCGTTCACGCTTTCGATTGACGACGTGGTGATTACATCCTTTGTCAATGGCGCGGGGACGAATACCTTCCCGACCTACGTGAGTTCGATGACGAAGCACTCCAAGAACCTTCCCGCCGTCTTTGCACTCTCGACACTGATGCTGCTCTTCACCTGCACGCTCGTCGGCATTTCAAAGTGGATGACCGGACGGCAGCAGCCCCAGCGGAAGAAATAGTCCAGTCCATGGGCGGCATCCTGCACATTGCGCCGGGCGCGGCGGATGAGACGAACGGTATCGCCGTGGCGGCCAAGCTGATTGCCCGTGCACAGGGGGCATCCGTCGTGGACGCGGCAGATGTCACGCGGCGGCAGGTGGACGCGGCGGATGAGGTATGGGTGCATTCCATGTGGTTGCCGAGCATTCGCCGGGCGTGTCGCGGCGTTCTCAGGGCGGGCAAGCCCCTCGTCCGCGTTCCCCACGGATGCCTCGACCCCATGCGACTGAAGTATCACGGGTGGAAGAAGTGGTGGTTCAATTCCCTTGAGCGCGGACTTTTTCGCCGCGCCGACCGCGTTGTCGCAACATGTGCCGCCGAGGCGGACTGGATTCGTGCCTATGAACCCCGTGTGCGGGAAGTCGAGGTTCTGGATTTGCACCGCTTTTTCGTCGTTTCCGCCGCGCATCCGAAAGGGGATGGTGCGGTGCGGAATGTCCATTTCCTTTATTTGGGGCGGCGGCATCCGCTGAAGGGTGTCGACTACCTCGAACCGGCGATGCAGGGACTCCGCCAAGCGGAATTGCGCATCGTCTCGGGGGCCGTCGGGGAGGAGAAGGAACATACCTGGGCGTGGTGCGATGTCCTCGTGTTGCCGACATTGAGCGAGAATTTCGGCTTGGTGGTGGCGGAGGCCCTTCAGCGCGGCAAGCGCGTCATTACGACGGACGGTGCGCCGGCCTGGGCCGATGTTCCGGGGATTGTCTACCTGCGCGGATTCGTCGCGGCGGAACCCCGTGAGCGCATCCGACTGCTACACGAGGCCCTCGCGGCGGAATGCAGGGGCTTTGCCGCCGTCTGATTTGGGCCGACGGGCATCAATCCAGTCGCAGAATGACGCGTCAAGGGGTTTGACGCATTTTGCACAAAATAGGCCCCTTGAACGCCAGATACGTCAAGGGACCTTGACGCATCTTGACGCATCTTTGACGTATCTTTGACGCATCTTTGATGTCCAAAAGCCCGATAAGTTAGTATATCTATATATATAATAAAAAATATATATATATATTATATAAGAGACATCA
>JBNMKZ010000003.1:0-88972 GCA_050874585.1 Verrucomicrobiota bacterium
GATGCCCATCGGAAGGAAACTTACTGCCCAGTAACTTTAGACTTACTCGGCAGTAAGTTTTGATTTACTCAGGAGTAAGTCTGCGTCTGATGGGCACGGGAATCTTTCGGGGTGCGCATCTCCCGGCGCGGCGGTCGGCTGCCGCGTCCGAGCGGGTGCGGAGGGGATGCCGCGGACATCGGTGGACGCCCGCCGTGCGGTAGGCGGACAGAACCGCCGCGTTCCCGAAGGGCGGCACGCGGCAATCGCGTGTCCTTGGCGGACGATGCGGGCGATTTTCGGATAGCCCGTATTCCAAAAGTGGCGGCATTTCCGACAAGGGGGGATTCGTGGTATAATATGCGGCCATGCAAGAAGGCGTTGGCATAGTCGAAGTGAAAAAGTTGAAGCTCAACCTCCCGGAAGGGGGGCTGCGGCTCGCGTACGGTGGCGTACTCAAGGAGATTGAGGTTGCCTATGAGGAGTGCGGGGCACCGCTGCGCGATGACAATGCCGTCTTCATTTGCCACGCCCTGACGGGTGATTCGCATGTTGCCGGCATCCGTCCGGGCGAGACGAAGCCAAGCGGCTGGTGGGAGGGCATGGTTGGCCCCGGGCGGGCAATTGACACGAACCGTTTTCATGTCATCTGTGCGAATGTGCTGGGCGGGTGCAGTGGTACGACGGGACCGATGTCCATCAACCCCGAGACGGGCAAGCCCTACGGCTCGTCGTTCCCCCAATATGCATTTGCGGATGCGGTTGACGTCTATCGGATGCTTCTGCGTCAGCTCGGCATCAAGAAACTTGCCGCGCTGATTGGCGGCAGTTACGGTGGAATGATGGTGATGGACTGGATAACGCGTTGTCCGGATGAGATGGAGAAGGCCTGCCTCATCGCCACCTCGGCTTCGCTGAATACGCAGGCGATCGCCTTCAGCGTCATGAGTCGGAATTCGATTACCGACGACCCGAAATGGAAGGGTGGGGACTACTATCTTGAGGGTGACGGGAAAGGCCCCAAGGCTGGGCTTGCCGCCGCACGGCAGTTAGCGCACATCACCTATCTCTCACGCGAACTCCTTCAGAAGAAGTTTGCGCGTCGACTGCAGGAGAATTTCGTCAATGCGCCGGAGGCGGAGCGCCGCGAACGCGACCGCCTGTTCAAGACCTATTTCCAGATTGAGAGCTATCTCGACTACCAGTCGATGAAGTTCATCCGCCGATTCGACGCGAACAGCTATCTTCATATCACGCGTTCGATGGACCTCTTCGATCCCTGCGATCGGTGGGGTTCGCTGGATGCCGCGTGTGCGCGGGTCAAGGCGAAATGTCTGGTCGTCTCCTATCAGGGGGACATCCTCTTCACAGAGTGGCAAAGCCGCGAAATCACGGCGGCCCTGCTTCGGAACGGAAAGGACGTTTCCTACTGTCACTTGGAGAGCGGGACGGGGCACGACTCCTTTTTGACGGACATTGACGATCTTTCAAAGCTCGTGGGCGGCTTTCTCGGCAAGCGCGAACCGAAGGTGATGAAGTGGCAGGAGCGGCTGTATGCGAGTGTGGAGCGCATGGTCCGCCCGGGTGCCCGCGTCATTGATGTTGGATGCGGTGATGGAACGCTTCTCAATGTCCTGCGCAAGCGCAAGAATGCCAAGGGCGACGGTGTCGAGATTGATGTGGAACGCTTTGAGGAGGCCCTTGCGGACGGCAATAATCTCTATTGGGAGGATGCGGACGAGGGGCTTTCGGTCGTCCCCGACGGGCATTACGACATTGCCATTATCTCCGACACGCTTCAGGAGGTGAAGAATCCGCGTGGACTTCTTCACGAGGCCCTTCGGATTGCGGACGAGGCGATTGTGACATTCCCCAACTTTGCGGCCTACCGAATCCGCCTAACGCTGGGACTTACGGGGCGGTTGCCAGTCTCGAAGCAGTTGCCTTTCCAGTGGTACGACACGCCGAACATCCACTGCATTACGCTGAAGGACTTCCGTACGCTGTGCGAGGCCGAGGGGATTGAGATTCGCGAGGTCCGGGCGGAGTCGCGGCACTTGATTGGGAAGATTCTGCTGGCCCTTGGATTCAAGAACCTGGGGGCTTCGCGGATTATTGCACGCATTGCCCGCAAGCGGTGAACGCCGCGAGAGCGCGGCAATTTGTCGGTTTTCGACTGGTTTTGCGCGATTTTTGCGAATGCAGACGCATTTGACGCGGCAGACTTGCATTCTCGCGGCAAAATTTGGTAAAATATAGTGAATCTACCCAGAAGGCGGACAGTTAACAAAGTGGTCGCTTACCACACTTCAGGCGCATTCGGGGTTGCAGTCCAGGTGATTTTGTAGTTTCAAGACAACTAAGGAAGGTAAGCTAAGAATGAGCGCAGAACGCAAGGTATTCGGCAAACTCCAGGGTATGGCCGAGACTCCTCCGGATCTGATTGAAATCCAGACCAAGTCGTATCGGGAATTCCTGCAGGCCGATGTTGCCCCCCAGAAGCGCGCGAACGTCGGGCTTCAGGCGATTTTCAAGGAGATTTTCCCGGTGTCGAGCTATGACGGCCGCTACAAGATCGACTTTGTTAGCTACCAGCTGGACGCGCCGAAGAAGTCCTACCTGCAGGCTCTCATGGATGGCGAGACCTATTCGCGTCCGCTCCGTGCGACCTTCCGTCTGTCCGAGGGCGAAGACGTGCGCGAGGAGCAGGTGTTTCTCGGCGATATGCCCGTCATGACCCCCGATGGCGCGTTCGTCATCAACGGGGCCGAGCGCGTCATTGTCTCGCAGTTGCACCGCAGCCCGGGTATCTCGACTGAGCGTCAGGTCCATGCGAACGGTCAGCCGCTCCTGTCGGTCCGCATTATCCCCGATCGCGGCAACTGGATTGAGGTGATGTTCGACACGAACGATGTGATGTGGTGCTTTATGGACCAGCGTCGCCGTCGCCGGAAATTCTATGCGACGACGCTCCTTCGTGCGTTTGGCTATGGCCTTGACGAAGATCTGATGCAGCTCTTCTACGATTTCAAGAAGCTCCCGACCGGCACGAAGTATTCCGATCGCGACTTGCGTATGCTCGTCATGAAGGACGACCTCGTCGATGCCGATTCCCAGGCCGTGATTGCCCGCCGCTACGACCCCGTGACGCCGGCGATGATGGAACAGGTTGCCGCCGCTGGTATTGCCGAGGTTGAGGTCGTTGACGTGGCGGTCGACAACGGTACGCTCATCAAGACGCTCCGCGAGGATGCGAAGGCGGGCATCCACAATGAGGAGGACGCGCTAAAGGAGATTTACCGCCGCATGCGTCCGGGCGATCCGCCGACGGCCTCGAACTCGAAGCAGATGATTCACCGCATGTTCTTCGAGCTTTCCCACTACGATCTCGGCTATGTCGGTCGTCACAAGATCAACAAGAAGCTGGGCCTGACGGGCAAGGTCGACGAGAACCTCCGGACCCTCCACGAGTCCGGCATTGATGTGATTGAGGCGATTCGTCTTCTCCTCAAGATTTATGTTGGCCAGGCGCAGGTGGACGACATCGACCACCTCGGCAACCGCCGCATCCGCACGACGGGTGAATTGCTTGAGAACCAGTGCCGCGTGGGTCTTGCGCGTACGGAGCGCCTGATTCGCGAGCGCATGACGGCTCACAATCCCGACCAGGGGCCTCTGACCCCGCAGCGTCTCGTGAATTCGAAGACGTTCAGCGCGGTTGTCAGCGACTTCTTTGCGCGGTCGCAGCTTTCCCAGTTCATGGACCAGACGAACCCGCTGTCGGCTCTCGCCCACAAGCGTCGTCTCTCGGCTCTCGGTCCGGGCGGCCTCAGCCGCGAGCGCGCCGGTTTCGAGGTGCGCGACGTTCATCCGTCCCACTACGGCCGCATCTGCCCGATTGAGACGCCTGAAGGCCCGAACATCGGCCTGATTTCCTCCCTCGGCATCTACGCCCAGGTGAACCGCTTCGGCTTCATCGAAACGCCGTACCGCAAGGTCATTGGCGGCAAGGTGACGGACGAGATTGAGTACCTGCCGGCCGACAACGAGGAGCAGTTCGTCATTGCACAGGCGAATGCGCCGCTGAAGGCCGACCGCACGTTTGCGGAAGACCGCGTCACCTGCCGTTATCGCACCGAGTTCTGCGAGAAGCCGGCGCGTGAGGTCCAGTACATGGACGTCGCCCCGATGCAGGTGATTTCGATTGCCGCGGGACTGATTCCGTTCCTTGAGCACGATGACGCGAACCGTGCGCTCATGGGCGCGAACATGATGCGCCAGGGCGTGCCGCTGATGACGACGGAGCGTCCGTATGTCGGGACGGGTCTTGAGGGCGTGAGCGCGAAGGATTCGCGTGTCATCGTGACGGCGACCGAGGACGGTGTCGTTGCCTATGTCTCGGCGGACCTGATTCTGACCACGAAGGATGGCAAGTTGCCGGCGGGTGTCGAGCCGAACCCGGCGAACCCGGAGGAGTACGATTTCGCGAAGGAGGCCTCGAAGGGCGTCGTCCGCTATCGTCTCCAGAAGTTCCGCCGCTGCAATGCCGGCACTTGCTTCAACCAGAAGCCGATTGTCAAGCGAGGTCAGGCCATCAAGGCTGGAGACTGCCTGGCGGACGGCCCCGCGACGGATCAGGGCGAGCTCGCCCTCGGCAAGAACCTGCTCGTGGCGTTCATGAGCTGGCGCGGCTACAACTTCGAGGACGCGATTCTCGTGAACGAGCGCCTTGTGCGTGAGGACGCGTTGACCTCGCTCCACATCATCACCTTCGAGTGCGGGGCTCGTGACACGAAGCTCGGCCCGGAGGAAATCACCCGCGACATTCCGAATGTCGGTGAGGACGCGCTCAAGAACCTCGGGCCGGACGGCATCGTCCGCGTCGGTGCCGAAGTCAAGCCGGGCGATATCCTCGTCGGCAAGGTTACGCCAAAGGGCGAGACGGAACTCTCGCCTGAGGAGCGCCTGCTCCGTGCAATTTTCGGTGAGAAGGCCGCCGATGTGCGCGACACTTCGCTGACGGTTCCGCCGGGCACGACGGGTGTGGTCATGGGCGTTCAGGTCTCGACCGCCCAGAGCACCGAGGCCCCGGACGAGAAGCGCACGAAGCGCGCCCAGAAGGACGCGGAGAAGAAGCGCAAGAACCAGATTGCAAAGCTTGAGAAGGAGCTCGTTGCGCGCCTTGCGTCGGAAATCATGAACGAGAAGTTGCCAGTCGATATCACGGATACCGAAACGGGCGACGTCATCGTGCCGGCGAACAAGAAGATCAAGAAGTCCCAGCTTGCTCTGCTGGCCAAGGCGCATGCCCACTGGCAGATGGACGAGGGTCCTGCGAAGGATCGCGTCAGCGGCATTATGGAGCCGTTTGAGGCCGAGTTCGCGGCGATTGAGGACGCGGCGGAAAATGGCGATGGCGGCCTCTTCGGTGATTTCGCCGGTGACGGTGAGGTTGTCAAGCAGGTTCGCGTGTTCCTCGTGGACAAGAAGAACCTCTCGGTCGGTGACAAGATGGCCGGTCGTCACGGTAACAAGGGTGTTGTTTCGCGCATTCTGCCGAGCTGCGATATGCCGTTCCTTCCGGACGGTCGGCCGGTGGACATCGTGCTGAACCCGTTGGGCGTGCCTTCGCGCATGAACCTCGGGCAGCTGTTCGAGACTTACCTCGGGTTGGCGTGCCGCCTGCTCAACTTCCACGCGGCGACACCCGTGTTCGACGGTGTGCAGGAAAGCGAGATTGACGATCTCCTCAAGCAGGCTCGCGCCGTTCAGGAGAAAGAGGAAGGCTCGCAGGCCTGGATTTGCCCCGAGGGCAAGACGGTGCTCTACGATGGCCTGACGGGCGATCCGTTCGAGCAGCGCGTGGTGGTCGGTGTGATTTACATGCTGAAGCTCCACCACCTTGTGACCGATAAGATCCATGCCCGTGCGGTTGGACCTTACTCGCTCGTCACGCAGCAGCCTCTGGGCGGCAAGGCTCAGCTCGGCGGCCAGCGTATGGGCGAAATGGAGGTCTGGGCACTTGAGGCGTATGGCGTTGCTTACGCGCTTCAGGAATTGCTGACGGTCAAGTCCGATGACGTCCAGGGCCGTACGCGGATTTATGAGTCGATTGTCAAGGGCACGAACATCCTCGATTCGGGGATGCCGGAGTCTTTCTCCGTTCTCATTCACGAACTCCGTGGTCTGTGCCTTGACACCCAGCTTCTCGGTGGTGACATCGAGTCGCGCAGGAGGACCGAGAACCAGGCGGCGACGACGACGCCTCCTCCGGCGGCCGCTGCGGCGGACGACCTCCTTTCGGGTGCGCTCAACCTCTAATCGGGAAATTTTCAGGAGACTTAATCAATGAATCCTTACAACACTTCCGACATCTTCGGCGGCTCGTTCAACGCGTCCGCCCATTACGACGCCGTCAAGGTTCAGCTCGCCTCCCCGGAGACGATTCGCAGCTGGTCCCATGGCGAGGTGAAGAATCCGGAAACCATCAACTACCGCACCTATCGCCCCGAGAAGGACGGTCTTTTCTGTGAGAAGATCTTCGGGCCGACGAAGGACTGGGAGTGCGCCTGCGGCAAGTACAAGCGCATCAAGAACAAAGGCATCGTCTGCGACCGTTGCGGCGTCGAGGTGACGCTCGCGTCGGTTCGCCGTCAGCGCATGGGTCACATTGAGCTGGCGGTCCCCGTGAGCCACATCTGGTTCTTCAAGTGCTCGCCGTCCCGCATGGGACTGCTCCTCGACAAGACGACGAACGAGCTTGAGCGCGTCCTCTACTATCAGGATTGGATGGTCATTGAGCCGGGCGACACGCCGTTGCGCGAAGGCCAGATTCTCACCGATCAGGAATATGCCGATGCGCAGGAGAAGTACGATGACGGCTTCAAGGCCGAGATGGGTGCGGAGGCCGTCCGTAAGCTTCTCCGCAAGCTCGACCTTGATGCCCTGATGGTTGACCTTGAGGAGCAGATGGAGAACACCCGCTCCAAGCAGAACCGCAAGAAAATCGCCAAGCGCATGAAGGTTGTCGAGGGCTTCCGTGCCTCGCAGTCGAAGCCTGAGTGGATGATTCTCGATGTTCTGCCGGTTATTCCGCCGGAACTGCGTCCGCTCGTTCCGCTGGAAGGCGGCAAGTTCGCGACGAGCGATCTGAACGACCTCTATCGCCGCGTCATCAACCGCAACAACCGTCTGCGTAACCTGCTCGCGCTCAAGACGCCGGATGTCATCATCCGCAACGAGAAGCGCATGCTGCAGGAGGCCGTGGATGCGGTGTTCGACAATGGCCGCCACGGCCGTGCCGTGACCGGTCCGGGCAACCGTCCGCTCAAGTCCCTTTCCGAGATTCTGAAGGGCAAGACGGGTCGCTTCCGTCAGAACCTGCTCGGCAAGCGCGTTGACTACTCGGGCCGTTCGGTGATCGTCGTCGGTCCGGAACTGAAGTTTCCGCAGTGCGGCATTCCGAAGGAAATGGCCCTGCGGCTGTTTGAGCCGTTCATCATTCGCCGCTTGAAGGAGCTTGGCATTTGCCATACGGTTCGCACGGCGCGCAAGATGATCGAGCGTCACGATGAACAGGTCTGGGACATTCTTGAAGAGGTGACGAAGGATAAGACCGTCTTCCTGAACCGCGCCCCGACGCTGCACCGTCTGTCGATTCAGGCGTTTGAGCCGGTTCTCGTTGAAGGCAAGGCAATTCGCCTGCACCCGATGGTGTGTACGCCGTTCAACGCCGACTTCGACGGCGACCAGATGGCCGTTCACGTCCCGCTTTCGATTGAGGCTCAGATGGAGTCGAAGCTCATGATGCTCGCCTCGACCTCGATCTTCTCACCGGCATCCGGCAAGTCCGTGATGACCCCGACGCAGGATGTCTGCCTTGGTCTCTACTTCCTGACCGTTCCCTCGCAGCAGGACAAACTGGCTGGCAAGATTGCCGGCAAGACGGACTGCTCGGCGGAACATCTGCCGCTGTTCAACGACATCGCCGATGTTGAGCTCGCCATTGCCGAGGGATGCATTGACTATCATACGCGCATTCGCTTCCGCAACCCTGACTACGGCACGACGGGCCGTCCGCATGGCGTGTCGGATCGTCGAACGATTGAGACGACGGCTGGGCGCGTCATCTTCAATGGCGTGTGGCCGAAGGAGATGGGCTTCTGGAACGATAAGTGCTCGAAGTCCACGATTGGTAACCTGATTCTTGACTGCCACAAGGTCGCCGGGCACGATGTGACCGTCGCGGCTATCGACAACCTCAAGGCATTGGGCTACAAGTTCGCCACGATTTCGGGCGCTTCGATGGGTCTGAAGGACATGATTCGCCCGGCCGATAAGGATGCCGAGATTGCCAAGGCTCGCGCCGAAGCCGAGAAGGTTCAGCAGCAGTTCCAACAGGGTATCATCACCGACGGCGAACGTCACAACAAGATCGTCGACATTTGGTCGACGACGACCGAGAAGGTTGGCGACGAGCTTTATAAGACGATCGACCGCAACATCTCGCCGGAGTGCTCGAAACCGACGGAACTCAACCCGGTCTACATGTTCGTGGACTCGAAGGCTCGTGGTTCGAAACTCCAGATTCGTCAGCTGGCCGGCATGCGTGGCCTGATGGCGAACCCGTCTGGCGATATTATTGAACGCCCGATTACGGCGTCCTTCCGCGAAGGTCTGTCGGTTCTTGAGTACTTCATTTCGTCCCACGGTGCGCGTAAGGGGCTGGCCGATACGGCTCTGAAGACGGCGGATGCCGGCTACCTGACGCGCAAGCTCGTCGATGTCTCGCAGGATGTCATCATCACGCAGGAGGACTGCAATACGGTGAACGGCATTGAGGTCGAGGCGATTGTCGAGGGCGACGAAGTCAAGGTCTCGCTGGGCGACCGCGTCCTTGGGCGTACGGCACTCTACCCGATTTGCGACCCGAAGACGAACGAGACGATTGTTCCGGCGAACGAGATTATCGACGAGGCCGCCTGCGACCGCATCAACAAGAGCGGAATTGAGAAGGTCTGGATTCGTTCGGGCCTGACGTGCGATGCCGAACATGGTATGTGCGCGAAGTGCTACGGCCGCGACCTTTCGACGGGCAAGCAGGTCGAGATTGGCACGGCCGTCGGCATCATCGCCGCGCAGTCGATTGGCGAGCCTGGTACTCAGCTGACGATGCGTACGTTCCACATCGGTGGTACGGCTTCCGCAACGGCTAAGGTTCCTGAAATCGTCCTCAAGAACGACGGTATCGCGCGTCTCGTTGACGTGCGTATGGTGCGCAACGATGAGGGGCAGGAAGTCGTCCTCAATAAGAACGGCTCGCTCGAAATCTACTCGGAGACGGGCGCCAAGCTCGATACCTATCAGTTGCAGATGGGTTCGGTTCTCTTCGTCGAGGACGGGGCGAAGGTCTCGAAGGGGACGAAGGTCGCCATGTGGGACCCGCACTCCGTGCCTGTTCTTTCGGAGGCCGCCGGTACGATTCAGTTCGTCGACTTCGAGGAAGACGTCAGCGTCAAGACCGAGACCGACCGTGCCAGCGGCGCGAAGACGCTCGTTGTGCTTGACACGCGTGAATCGAACCTCCACCCGCGCATCGAGATTCGTGGCACGGGCAAGGACGGCAAGACGAATGTGATGCTCGACTCGCACGACATTCCGACGGGCGCCATTGTCATGGTGCGCGACGGAATGAAGGCGACGCCTGGTATGTTGCTCGCGAAGACGCCGCGTGAGGCGGCGAAGACCCGCGACATTACCGGCGGTCTGCCGCGTGTCGCCGAGCTCTTCGAAGCGCGCCAGCCCAAGGACGCGGCGGAAATCGCCAAGATCGAGGGTGTGGTTGACTTCGGCGAGAATGTGCGCGGCAAGCGTTGCGTGAAGATTATCGATAACATCACGGGCCTTGTTGAGGAGCACTTCATCCCGATGGGCAAGCAGATCGTTGTCTTCAAGGGCGACAAGGTCAAGAAGGGCCAGCAGTTGACGGAAGGTCCGGTCATCCCGCAGGAAATCCTTGAGGTGTCCGGTCCGCAGGAGCTGGAGAAGTATCTCGTCAACGAAGTTCAGCAGGTCTATCGTCTGCAGGGCGTGGAAATCAACGATAAGCACATCGAGATTATCGTTCGTCAGATGCTCCGCAAGGTTCGCATCACCAATCCGGGTGACACGGACTTCCTCTGGGGTGAGCAGGTGACGCGTCAGACGTTCTTGCGTGTGAACGAGGAGATGATGAACGAGGGCCGTCGCCCGGCTGAGGCTCAGCCTGCATTGCTCGGCATCACGAAGGCGGCGCTTGAGACTGATTCCTTCATCTCGGCGGCTTCGTTCCAGGATACGACGCGTGTCTTGACCGAGGCGGCGACGATGGGTCGCGTGGACGAACTGCGCGGCTTCAAGGAGAACGTCATCCTTGGCCACCTGATCCCTGGCGGCACGGGCTTCCCGCTTCACCGCTACCTCAAGCTCGTCCCGCTGTGCGAGACCATTTCCGACGAGGAGATGGACAAGCTCCGCGAAGAGCAGCGTAAGCGTCATGAGGAACTCTACGGCATTCCGACCTCGGGCATCCCGGGTGAGGAAGACGACGAAGAGGACGACCTTCAGATGCCGCTCGTCCCCGACACGGGTGACAACTCGGCGGATAGCCCTGACCTGAAGATGGCGGATGAACTCGCTTCGCCGTTGGACGGCGGTTCTTCGGACGACGATCTTCTCAGCTAATTGACGCGAGAGGAGTCGCGAAAGGGCGCGGATGGGTTAAGACCTGTTCGCGCCCTTCGTTTTTTGGGGACGGATGGTTCAGCCTTATGGGAGGGGCGTTGCGAGGCCTGCCGGACGGCAGGCCGCAAGACCATCTGCCGCGTGGTGCCTGTCGTCGGCCTGACCTTCCTCTCGGGCGAGCCGCCGCGCAAGCCCCGAGCAAGCGGTTTATGGTATAATACACCCACTATGAAGAAAGTCATCATCACCGTTGTCGGCAAGGATACTGTGGGCATCATTGCCAAGACCAGTGCTTATCTTGCCAAGGAGAAGATTAATATCCTCGACATTTCGCAGACCGTCGTCGGCGGTTACTTCAATATGATGATGATTGTCGACGGCGCGAAATGCCGCAAGCCGTTCGACAAGATTGGTGCTGAACTGGCTCAACTCGGGAATGAGATTGGCTTGCGCATCCGTTGCCAGAAGTCTGAGATTTTCGAGAAAATGCACCGCGTCTGAGGCGGGAGGAAGCCGACATGATCAACATCAATGAGGTCCTTGAGACCAATAAGATGATTCTTGAGGAGAATCTGGATGTGAGAACCATTACGATGGGCATCTCGCTTCTGGACTGTGCCGAGAATTCCGTCAAGGCGACCTGCGACAAGATCTATGCAAAGTTGACGACTAAGGCGAAGGATCTTGTCCGTACGGGTGATGAGATTGGGCAGGAGTTTGGCGTGCCCATCGTGAACAAGCGCGTGTCGATTACGCCGGCCGCGATTGTCGGTTCGGCCTGCTGCAAGTCGCCGAAGGACTTCGTGAAGATTGCCAAGACGCTTGACCGTGCGGCGAAAAAACTCGGAATCAACTTCATTGGTGGCTACTCGGCAATTGTCTCCAAGGGGATGACCCCGGCGGACGAGATGCTGATTCGCTCGATTCCAGAGGCAATGTCCGTGACTGAACGGGTGTGTGCTTCGGTCAATGTCGGTTCGACGAAGACGGGAATCGATATGGATGCCGTTCGGCTGATGGGTGAAATCATCAAGGAGACGGCGGAGCGCACAAAGGACCGTGATTCGCTCGGTTGCGCCAAACTTGTCGTGCTCTGCAATGCGCCGGACGACAATCCGTTCATGGCGGGGGCGTTCCATGGCGTGAGTGAGGGTGATGCCGTCATCAATGTCGGCGTGTCTGGTCCGGGCGTGGTGAATCATGTTCTTCAGACGATTCGCGGGGCTGATTTCGAGACGCTGTGCGAGACGATTAAACGCACGGCATTCAAGATTACCCGCGTCGGCCAGCTCGTTGCGCAGGAGGCGAGCCATCGGTTGGGCGTTCCGTTCGGGATTATCGATTTGTCGCTTGCGCCGACTCCGGCCGTTGGCGATTCGGTGGCGGACATCCTCAAGGAAATCGGGCTGGAGCATCCAGGTGCGCCGGGGACGACGGCGGCGCTTGCACTTCTCAACGACCAGGTGAAGAAGGGCGGCGTGATGGCGAGTTCGTATGTCGGCGGGCTTTCGGGTGCGTTCATCCCCGTCAGCGAGGATCAGGGAATGATTGACGCGGTCAATGCGGGGGCCCTGACGATTGAGAAGCTTGAGGCGATGACCTGCGTCTGCTCGGTCGGGTTGGACATGATTGCGATTCCGGGGGCGACGTCAGCTGCGACCATCAGCGGAATCATTGCGGACGAGGCGGCCATTGGCATGGTCAATCAGAAGACCACGGCCGTGCGCGTCATTCCGGTGGCGGGCAAGAAGGTCGGGGAGACCGTTGAATTCGGTGGACTTTTGGGTCATGCGCCAATTATGAAAGTCTCGAAGTTCTCGTGCGAGCAGATGATTTCACGGCGGGGACGCATTCCCGCGCCCATCCACTCATTCAAGAACTGAGGCCGGCGAGATGACGGTCATTCGCAACGGGACGATTGTCGACGGCACGGGCGCGCCCGCGTTCGTCGGCGATGTGCTGGTCGAGGATGACTTGATTGCGGCGGTCGTTCCCCATGCGGCGGCTTCTGCGCGATATGAGAACGCCGACCGCGTCATCGATGCAACGGGCTTGCTCGTCACGCCGGGATTCATTGACGCGCATACGCATTCGGATGCCTATCTTGTGATTGAGCCGGATGCTCCCTCGAAGATTGCCCAGGGGATTACAACGGGAATCAATGGACAGTGCGGGGGATCGGTTGCGCCGCGCTATGGTGAGGCGCGGCTCTCGTCCGACTGGGCGTCGATTCTTGGTGAGCGGTTGACCTGGCACTCGGTTGCAGAATACCGTGAGGTGCTTGCGAAGGCGCGTCCAGCCGTCAATACCGTGCAGTTTATTGGCCACAATACGCTCCGCTCGTCCGTTGTCGGGTATGCGGGGCGGTCGTCCACGGCGGACGAATTGAAGCGAATGTCGTACCTGCTTGAGCAGTCTCTCGACGAGGGCGGATGGGGACTGACGACAGGACTTATCTACCAGCCCGGCAAGTATGCGACGAATGAGGAAGTCGTTTCGCTGGCGCGAGTTGCTGCGTCTCGCGGCGGATTCTACGCGACGCATATGCGTTCGGAGGGCGACAGGCT
Source organism: Verrucomicrobiota bacterium (assembly GCA_050874585.1). GTDB lineage: Bacteria > Verrucomicrobiota > Kiritimatiellia > RFP12 > UBA1067 > UBA1067. The sequence goes on from JBNMKZ010000003.1 coordinate 13,269, forward strand.
GTTGGAATCCATTGATGAAGTCATCGACCTCGTTCATGCGACGGGCATCCGCGCAGAGATTTCGCACCTGAAGACGAGCGGGCAGGCCAATTGGGGCAAGGTGGATGCCGCGCTTGATAAGATTGAGGGAGCGATGGCGGCCGGTCTCCTGCTGGGGAGCGACCGCTATCCCTACTGTGCCGCCGGAACGGACCTCGATGTCGTCTTTCCCGACTGGGCGGGCGAAGGCGCGGCAAAAGCGGAATGCGTCCGTCTCGCCGATCCGATGACGCGTCAGCGACTCATAGATGAAATTGATGCCTCGGGTCGGGACTGGTCTTCCGTCATGATTGGCGGCACCTGGCACGAGGACACGAAGCCCTACTCGGGCAAGACGGTTGCCGAATCGTTTGCCCCCTTTGGGTCGCCGGGTGCCTTTATTTGCGAAATTCTTGCGAAGGACCTCTGCCGGACGGGTGCGTTCTTCTTTGGCATGAGCGAGGCGAACCTCGACAAGATTTATGCGCGGCCTTGGATCGTCCCAGGTTCGGATGCCTCGCTTCGTGCACCTTGGGGCCCGCTGGGGGCGGATCACCCGCATCCACGCGCCTATGGGACGATGCCGGAGTTCTACCGCCGTGTTCGTGCGCTCGGCTTTTCGCGGGAGGAGACGATTGCACGCATGACATCGGTTCCGGCGCGGCGCTTTGAGATTCCCCGCCGGGGAACGCTGGAACGCGGCAACTTTGCCGATGTGGTCGTCTGGGACGAGAAGTCGTTCGCCTCGCGTGCGACCTACCTGAATCCGCACCAGTTCGCCGCCGGCGTTTCGTGTGTGATGGTCAATGGAGTCATACCGTATGAGAATGGCGTTCTGACGGGGGAGCGTGCAGGACGCTTCCTTGAGCGCGAGAGGTGCTAACGGCTCGAAAGAAAGGGGAAAAGGAAGTGAGAAGACTGACGGTTGTTGTTCTGGCATTTGCCGCGTCGGCGCTGTGTGCGTGGGCAGATCCGGCGCTGGTCGCGCTGACATTCGATGACGGCACGAAGGGGAACATCACCGAGGTTGCGCCGCTTCTCAAGAAGTTCGGCCAACCGGCCATGTTCAACATCATCACCGACCGCATCGGTACACCTGGCTATATGACATGGGATGATGTACGCGAACTGCATCGGCAGGGGTTTGAAATCGCCTCGCACACGCTGTCGCATCCGAATCTCTTGACGCTCCTGTCAAAGGGCGAGACGAATGAGGTGCGTCGGCAGATCTACGCGTCGCGGGATGTCATTGCGAAGGAGATCGGCGTTGCGCCGCGCTTTCTGTGCCATCCCTATCTGGCCGCACGGCCATCCGTGGACGCACTCATTCGCGAGTATGGAATGATTCCCATGTTTGGCATTCGGTTCAATGTTGGGGGCGATGCCATGCGACGTGGAACGCCCGATTCGATTCTCGATAAGCTTGATCGCCTGTCCAATACGAAGGCGAAGCGGCGCGGGGCGGATCTGCTCTTCCATGGCACGTCCCCGACGAGCGGCGGATGGAATCCCCTGAAGGGAACCAATGACTTCGAACGGATACTTGAGGAACTCGCCACACGTGAACGGAAGGGCGAGATTCGGGTTGTCCCCTATGCGGAATTTCGCGCACTCTACAAATAAATGCTATAATCTCACCATGCGAATTGAAATATTGCCATCTTTGCTTGCAGCGGACTTCGGACGACTGGCGGACGAAATCCGCCGCGCCGAGGCTTCGGGGGCCGAGGCCCTTCACCTTGACATCATGGACGCGCACTTCGTGCCGAATCTCTCGTTTGGACCCGATGTGGTGAAGCTTGCCGCGAAGACGGCGCCTGGTTTCTATCGGAATGTCCACCTCATGATGTCGCGCCCCGACCTCTACCTTGAGAAGTTCGCCGAGGCGGGGGCCCAGACGATTCAGATTCATGTCGAGGCGGACTGTGATTTGCATGTTGAGTTGCGGCGCATTCGGGAACTGGGATTGAAGGCGGCGATTGCGCTCAATCCTGAGACTGCGGTGGAGACGCTTGCGCCCTACCTGAAGGAAATTGACGAAGCCCTCGTCATGACGGTTCACCCAGGTTACGGCGGACAGAAGTTCATTGCCGACTGTCTGCCCAAGGTGACATGGCTTCGCGAGCGGATGCCTGGTCTTGACATTATGGTTGATGGCGGGGTGAACGCTGAGACGGCCGTTCAAGCGGCGGAGGCGGGGGCGAACCAATTCGTGGCGGGCAGTTATCTTTTCAAGCAGGCGGACATGAAGGCGGCCGTGGACGACCTTCGTGCGAGGTGTGCACGATGAGCCGCACGGTTCTGCTGGGTGTGACGGGGTCGATTGCTGCCTACAAGGCGGTTGAACTTGTGCGCCTTCTCGTGAAGAATGGGGATGATGTCCATGTCATCATGACACCAGCGGCCTGTGAGTTCGTGCGACCGTTGACCTTCCAGACGCTGTCGCGCAATCCCGTCGAAATTGACCAGTTTGCCGCGCCAGCGCACTGGAAGCCCGAGCACATTTCCCTGGCGGAGGGCGCCGACCTCGTGATTGTTGCGCCCGCGACGGCCAATACGCTTGCAAAAATGCGCTATGGGTTGGCGGACAACCTGCTGACGGCGACACTCCTTGCGACGCGTGCGCCGATTGTCGTTGCGCCCGCGATGAACACGGGCATGTGGGAGAATGCGGTCACGCAGGAGAACATCGCCGCCCTGAAGGCTCGAGGTGTCCGCGTCATTGAGCCAGATGACGGGGATCTCGCCTGTGGCGTAAAGGGCAAGGGCCGCATGATGTCCCCCGAGTCGATTCTTGAGGCGGTTCGATGAAGGCGGTCGTCGTCATCCCGACCTACGACGAAAGGGAGAATGTGCGGCCGATGGCGGAGGCCGTCCTCGCGCAGTCTCCCGAGATTGAACTTCTCTTCGTGGACGACAATTCGCCGGATGGGACGGGGGATGTCATCGAGGAAATCAGGAGGACGAATCCCCGTGTCCACTGCCTGCACCGAAAGGCAAAGGAGGGCCTCGGACGCGCTTACATTGCAGGATTCCAGAAGGCCATGGAACTTGGGGCGGAACGTATCGTCCAGATGGACTGCGACTTCAGTCACAATCCGAGCGATGTGCCGCGCCTGCTGGCCGAGGATTCTGACCTTGTCATCGGCTCGCGCTATGTGGCGGGTGGCGGCACCCCGGGATGGCCGCTTTCGCGGCGGCTGATTTCCCGTGCGGGAGGCGTGTTTATTCGTGTGGTGACGGGAATGCCCCTGCGCGATCCGACGGGGGGCTTCAAGTGCTGGAAGGTCGCGGCACTTCGTAAAATCGACTTCGCGACAGTTGAAAGCGCCGGGTATTCCTTCCAGTTGGAGATGAACCACCGCACATGGAAGGCGGGGGGCTCAATTCGTGAAATTCCGATAACCTTCACCAATCGGGAGCACGGCTACTCGAAGATTACCGCTGGCATTGCCACGGAGTCGATTCGCATTGCGTTGCGACTGAGATTTGTCAAACGGAAATCGGCTTGAGCCGAACAGGAGGAGACTGACGATGAAAAAAAGACTCGACTACAAGTGGACGGCACTCATCCTTCTTTGGGTGGCGTTCTTCCTGCAGCAGGGAACGCGGCAGCTTTTCGGGCCATCCGTTCCGGCGATTTGCGCTTCCTTTGGCGTGGACAAGGTCGCCATCGGCATTGTGGGGACGGTCTTCGCGATGATGTACGGCATTTGCGTTCCCTTTGCGGGGCTGACGGCCGATCTCTTCAATCGCAAGTGGATGGTGACAATTGGCGTGGCCATCTTTTGCTTTGGCATTTTCGCATCTGGGTTTGTGGCCTCCGTCGGACTGCTCGTCGTGACCTACGGTGTCCTCAACGGCCTTGGGCAGACGTTCTACTATCCGTCGGCCAGTTCGCTCGTCTCGCAGTTGCATCGGGAATCGCGGGCAACGGCGATGTCGATTCTTCAGCTCGGGCTTTACATTGGTATCGTTGGATGCGGTGGGCTTGCCGGGTATCTGGCGGGTAAGGGCGGTGAGAGCTGGCGGCTGCCGTTCTGGATTCTGGGCGGACTCGGTCTCGTGTGGGCGGGCGTGCTTGCATTCTTCTTGCGCAATACGAAGCCGGTCGTGACGAAGGAGGCGGATGCAGACCACTCGTCCGATGAGAAGCCGCGCATTCGCGAGGCCTGCGCGGCAGTTTTGGCGAACCCGACGGCCCTCTGCGTCACCTTGGGACTTGCCATGATGATTTATGTCGACATCGGCTTCAAGAACTGGATGCCGTCCCATCTTCAGCAGACCTTCCTCGATTCGTGCCCATTCCTCGGCCAGTGGGCCGGACTTCACGCCGTCCTCTGGCACTACCTCGGGGCCGTTGTCGGCATCCTTGCGGGCAGTCGCTTCGGCGACCGCGTGGTTGCACGCCATCCGGGCGTTCGCCTTGAACTGGGCGTGGCGGGGCTTGCCCTGGCGATACCGTTCATCATCTGGATGTCGATGACCACGTCGTTCGTGCTCTGTTGCGTGGCCATGCTTGGCTTTGGCCTGTTTCGCGGTATCTACGATTCGAATTTCATGGCCTCCTTCTTCGATGTTGTCAACCCGCGCTACCATGCGTCGGGCGTGGGCATCATGATGTGCATTGCCTTTCTCTTCGGCTCTCTCTCATCCACGGTTCTGCCTCTGATTGCCAAGGCGTTCGACGGCAACATGGCCTACTCGATGTCGTCGCTTGCACTCTTCTACTTGGTGGGCGCGGCGATTATCCTGGTTGCGCGCATCGCCTTTCTCAAGCGGGATCGAATTGCGTAAGGAAGGAATGGTTCGATGCTTCATGTGATTGCAACGCCTATTGGGAATCTCGGGGATCTCTCCCCGCGTGGGCTGGAGGCCTTTAAGTCTGCGACGCTCATCGCCTGCGAGGACACGCGGCGGACATGGCAGCTCCTGACGCATTTCGGTGTGCCGCGTCCGGAGATGATTTCGTATCGGCAGGGTAACGAGGAGCGCATCACCGAGAAGATTGTCGCGGCCGTCCGCGCCGGTCTGGAGGTTGCCCTGTGTTCGGATGGTGGTTATCCCGGCATTTCCGACCCCGGCTACCGGTTGATTCGTACCTGCGCGAAGGAGGGTGTTCCCTATGAGGTGATTCCGGGCGCGAGCGCGGTGAACGTCGCGCTCCTGATGAGCGGACTTTCGACGAGTTCCTTCACCTTTCGGGGATTTCCGCCGCGTGGGCCCGGAGCCCTTCGAAACTGGTTTGCCGAAGACCGGGATCGGGAGCATACGCTCATTTGCTACGAGTCGCCATTCCGCATCGCGGCCACGCTGGAGGCGGCATTGGATGCGCTTGGCGACCGCGAGGCCGCCGTCTGCATCGAACTGACGAAGCTGCACGAACGCGTTTCGCGTGGCTATCTCTCCGACCTCGTCAGGAAATATGCGAATGCGAAGGTCAAGGGTGAGGTCGCCCTTGTCATCGCCGGCAATAACCCGAAATTCTGCCGCGCCTCAACCGATGCGGCGGCAGACCACGCTCAGGATTCAACAAATAAGGACTAACGAAATGATGGGAGTACTCGCCATGATCGTCTACATCGGCTGCTATACGGACGCAACGCATACGAACGGCCTCCATGCCGTTGAGCTGGATGCCCAGACGGGGGAAATGCGAATTGTTGCGTCCTACCCCGTGAAGCAGGCTATCTACCAGGCCCTTTCACCGGACGGGCGCATCCTCTATTCCTGTGCGGATGGTGGACTCGCCTCCTTTGAGGTGGAGGGTTCGAAGCTCGTCAAGATTGGTGAGGTCGGTGTCGGCGGTACGCCCTGCCATGTCTCGGTGATGCCGGACGGCAAGCAGGTGAACTGGGCGGATTATTCGGGTGGACGGGCTGGGTCCGTTCCCGCGGTGAACGGTACATTCGGGCGCGTCGTCACCTACCAGCACAAGGGACAGGGGCCGAATCTGCCGCGTCAGGATGCCGCGCATTGTCACCAGACTGTCCCCACGCCGGATGGCAAGAGCTTCTGTGTTGTCGATCTTGGTTTGGACGAGGTCGTCACCTATCCGAGCGGAACTGTCTTTGGGACGCTTCCCAAGGGGGCGGGACCGCGGCACTTGCTTTTCCACCCGAATGGGGGACTCGCCTTTTTGCTCTTTGAACTCGGCAATCGGCTCGGCACCTACCGCTGGAGTCCCGAGGGCGGCTTCGCGGCACTCGATGCCGCGCCAACGCTGCCGGTGGCGGATACGGGCCGGGGCTACAACGGCGACCTCGCGGCGGCCGTGCGCCTTTCGCCAGACGGCCGTCGGGTTGTCATTTCAAACCGTGGTGAGAATTCGCTGGTTGCATACGATTACGAGATGGCGACGGGGAAACTGACCCTGAAGGCGCGCTCGTTGCTTCCCGGCAGTTGGCCACGCGACTTCCTGTTTGTCTCCGAGACGCTGGCCCTCGTCACCATGGAGCGTTCGGACGAGGTTCATGCGCTCCGATATGACGCGGAAAGCGGCAAATTTACCGTCCTTTCGACTCTGCGGGGACTCTTCCGTCCGGTGGCCGCGACGAAATTGCCTTGATGGGCTTGTGGGGGGACTGAATTGATGAAAACGGCACGAATTGTCTTTTTGGACTACTTGCGTGTCATCGCCTGCTTCATGGTGATGGTGATTCACGCAACCGAGCCGTATTATCTGAATGCGGACGGCCTGTTCGTCGCGAATCGAACGGATGCCCTGTGGGTGACGTTCGTCGAGTGCCTGTGCCGCATTTGCGTCCCCCTCTTCGTCATCGCGTCCAGTTACCTCCTTTTCCCAGTCAAGGGCGAAACGGGGGCGTTCTTCCGGCGGCGGCTCTCGCGGGTTCTTGTGCCGTTTGTCGTCTGGTCGCTTGTTTATGTCGCCTGTTTGGACGGGGACTGGGGGCGGCTTCTGTTCAACTTCCCCGATGCGGGCGGACATCTCTGGTTCGTTCCGATGCTCCTCGGACTGTACCTGCTCATGCCTCTCCTCTCCCCTTGGGCGGAGCGTGTCGGGCGCAAGGAACTGCGCGGGTGGATTTTCCTCTGGCTCCTGACGACGCTCTTCCCCTACTTTCGGCATATCTGGGCCTTTTTCTTTGGCGAGCCAGCGTTCGGCAGCGTTCCGTACCTGTGGGGGGAGTGCCCCTGGAATGAGTTCGGGGCATTTCACTATGTGAGTGGCTTTGTTGGTTATCTGCTGATAGGCCTCTGGTTTCGGCGGTTTGCCGCCACGCCCGACATTCGCCAAACGGTGCGCGTGGCCCTGCCGCTCTGGATTGTCGGGGTGGTGCTGATGGGCGGACTCTTCTTCGGGCGCATGAGCCGTGCATTTCCATGGACGGCACCGTACGCGGCGGCGGTGGATCTTGAGATGGGCATTGAGTACTGCTCGCTTGGAGTCGCGTTGGCAGTCATCGGTGCTTTCATGTTCTTACGGCACATTCGGTGGGAAGGCGCATTCTATGCGCGGGTCGTTCGTCCGCTGGCGGAGGCGAGTTATGGCATGTACCTTGTCCATCTGCTCGTGCTCGTGTTTATTTCCGAGGCACTCAAGCCGATTCTCTCGACGCCGCTCTGTATCTTGGCCACGGCCGTCGGTACATTCGCGGCTTCGGCCCTCATCACGCTTGTCATCCGTCGGATTCCCAAGGCCGGTTCCTGGATCTGTGGCTGAGAACCGCCGCGCTTTTGGTTGCGCAACTCTTGCGGAGGCGTTTGGAACGGATTCTTACGACGAATAAGTCCTCACTCAGAGGCGCGGCATCTCTAGTGAGTGGGGCCGAACCATCCCATGAAGCGCAATAAGGTCCTGTCTTGATTGCGTGTGATTCCGCCCTTGATTTGGACCGATTCTGCTCTTGAAGAAGGGTAATCCCTGTCATCAACAAGGGTCGGGCATCTCATGTAGAAGGGTTCGGGATCTCATGATAAGCGGAAACCACCACGCTGGTTTGTGAAAAGTAGCGTGGTGGTTTCTCTAAAGTAGCACGGTACTTTGTTGAAAGTAGCGTGCTACTTTCCGCTTCTCATGAGCATCTCAGCCCTTAGTTGAGTATATCTCAGCCCTTGATCCTGCCTTGGTCGGCCCTTGATTAAGAGAGGGATTGACCTCATTTATGAGCAGGACTTGCTCGTCTGATGCGCAGGAGCGCGTCAGATCCTGCGGACGTCCGCCGCGCTCCTGCCTGAGGGCGGTCTGTCCCTTCCTCTCGGGTGAGTGGATGCGCACGAAGTGCACCGCACTAGCGTCCGTCTGCGACGGCGGACTGCGTCCGGGGGATATTCGAGTGAGTGGCTTGTGGGCCTGTTGTTGGCCTTGTCCCTCCTCTCGGGCGAGCCGCCGTATGTGATGCTGTGTCTCCGGCTGCGCAGGCTTTCGCCAGCCAAGGGAAAATTGGGAACCCCCAACCACAAGGAACGGTGACCTTCGCGCAATCTATGGTATAATATGGGCATGAAGAATTTTCAGGCGGTGATATTGGCGGGAGGAAGCGGCGAGCGCTTCTGGCCTCTCTCAACGGCGGCGCGGCCGAAGCAATTCTTGAGCGTTTTTGGTGAAAAGAGCCTGATTCGCTTGAGTTTTGATCGTCTTGGTGATTTGTGCTCACCCGAAAATGTCCATGTCATCACGGGGCGCGCCCTCATTCGGGCGACGAAGCGTGAACTGCCTGAGATCCCCTCGGAAAATATCGTGGGCGAACCGATGCGCCGCGACACGGGGGCCGCCGTTGCACTGGGCGTTGGGGTTTCCGCTGGTGAGGGCGATCCCGTCATCGGGGTCTTTTCAAGTGACCAGCTGGTTGCACGGCCGGCGCAGTTCCGTGCGGCTGTCAAGAAGGCGATTGGCATCGCTCGAAAAAGTCGTGCGATTGTGACGATTGGCATCCGCCCAACCTATCCTGCCACGGGGTTTGGCTATGTCGACCCGGCAACGGGCAAGTTCGTCGAGAAGCCTGACGCCGAGAAGGCGAAGCGCTACTTGGAGAAGGGCTTTCTGTGGAATGCGGGGATGTTCATTGCCCGGGCATCGACCTTTCGGGCGGCATTTGCCGCGCATGCGCCGGCCCTGTCGGGCCTTGCCGAAACGCGCTACACCACGGCCAAATTGCGTCGTTTGTATGAGGGGCTCCCCCGCATTTCGTTCGACTATGCCGTGATGGAGAAGCATGAGACGGTGGCCGTTGTCCCCGGCGACTTTGGATGGGATGATGTTGGCGGCTATGGGGCGTTTGAGCGTTACTATCCGCATGATGCCGAGGGGAATGTCGTGAGCGGAGACGTGAAGACCGTTGAATCGGCGGACAACATTTGCATCGCCAAGGGTCCGAAGATAGCCCTGCTGGGTGTGAAAGACCTGGTGGTCGTCTCGACGAAGGAAGCCGTCCTCGTTGTGAGCCGCGCTCGTGCGGGCGAACTCAAGAAACTGTTTGCGTGAACGAGAAGAGCTATAAGTATTGCGTCGTCATCGCCTACGATGGGACGGCCTATTCCGGCTGGCAATACCAGGAAAATGCCGTCGGCATCCAGCAGGTCGTCGAGGAGGCGGTTGGCCGCATCGAAGGTGCGCCCGTGCGTGTGCGCGGCTCGTCCCGGACGGATGCGGGGGTGCATGCGAAGGGCTACGTAGCGGATTTCTGCCTGTCGCATGCAATTCCGCCGGCCAATCTCGTCCGGGCGTTGAACGCTCAGTTGCCAATGGCGATTCGCATCCTGCGGGCTAAACGCGTCAAGGACGACTTCAATGCCCAGTTGTCGGCGAAGGGCAAGGAGTATCGCTATCAGCTCTATCAGGCGGACATTCTGCCGCCTCATCTGGCCCCCTACTGGGCGTTCACCCATCGCAAACTTGATTTGGCGGCCATGCAGGCGGCGGCGGCCTATTTCGTCGGCAAGCATGATTTCGTCTCTTTTGCCGCGAATCCGAATCGTCCGCTTGCAACGACGGAGCGCACGATCTTCTCGTTTGTCATCAAGCGGGTTGGGCCTCGCTACACGTTCATTGTCCGTGGGGATGGCTTTCTCTACAAGCAGGTTCGGTCAATGGTTGGCTTTCTGCTGTCCGTTGGCAAGGGGAATGAAAAGCCCATTGCCGTCAAGGAATTGCTGGAGGCGAAGGCGCCGCGTACGGCGCGTGTTGAGACGGCTCCTGGCCGCGGACTTTTTCTTTGGAAGGTTTTCTACTGATGCTTTACTATCTTTCACTTTATTTGACGCCCTATTGGGGGCCATTCCGACTTCTCCAGTCTCATGCGCTTTTGCTGGCGGGCGGTGCCTTGACGGCCGCGCTGTTGACATTCATGTTTTTGCCGCGCCTCTGGAATCGGTTGCCACGGGATCGCGGCAAGGCCCTGTGCAAGGATTTGGGCGGCATGAAATCCGCTGGAAAGCCGACTGGCGCGGGCGTTCTCCTGTCGCTCATCGCGTTGCCGGTTATCATTCTCTTCACGCCATTGGCTTTTTGGGATCTTCTGGCTGTTGCCTTGCTCTATGCGGCAATGCTCTTCGGCTACCTTGACGATCGGGCCGCTGTTCCCTGGGGGGAACTGAAAAAGGGGTTGCTGGATGCCGTTGTCGCGCTTGGCATCGCCTATTGCATTGCGCGTGGACACTCGACGCTCGTCTGGTTGCCGTTTGTGAAGGGGGTGTGGGTTGTCCCGCTCTGGCTTTATGTTCCGTGTGCCGGGTTCATGCTGTGGTTTACGATGAATGCGACGAATTGCTCGGACGGCGTGGATGGTCTTGCGGGCACATTGACCCTGATTACATTGGTTCTGCTGGCGGTGATGCTCTATGTGATTGTCGGCTATCGTCCCGTGGCTCATTATTTCCTGTTGCCGTGCGATCCCGAGGCGGCCCGTTGGGCGATTCTCGTGATGACGGTTGCCGGTGGTGTCGGTGGATACCTGTGGTTCAATGCAGAGCCGTCGAAGATTTTGATGGGTGATGCGGGCAGTCGTTTCTTGGGGATTTTGGTCGGGACAGCCGTTCTGGTGACGGGCAACCCATTTCTGATTCTCGCCTTCTCGCCCGTCGTCCTCGTCAATGGCGGGGGTGGACTCGGTAAGCTCGTCCTCTTGCGACTTGCGAAGAAAGTGGGTTTTGACATTGGTGAAGACGCGGCGATTCGGCGCATTCGCTTTCCGTTGCATGATCATTGCAAGAAGAATCTCGGCTGGTCGAATGCCCAGGTGCTGATGCGCTTTACGCTTCTTCAACTGGTCGTCATGCCGTTTCTCCTCCTCATTTTGGTAAAGGTGCGTTGATGACGGTCTTGGCATCCATCTTGCTTCTTGCACTGACGCGAGCGGAACTCGTTGATCGCCTGCGTGCCGCTCCCATGACGAAATGTGATGGGTTGGTTCGGGTCTATGGGGATTGTCCGGCTGATATGCGGCGCGAGTTCATGGGTTCTGTGGCAGGTGCGGCCGCCGATGTCTGCCGTTCGCTGGCATCGGCGCAGTCCCTGAAATTGCCGCGATTTTCGGAGCCGGGAATCGTCATCCATATCGGCGACATTCGGACGAATGTGACGAATGTCGTGATGAGGTCGTCCACGCGTTCGAATGGGGACCGGTATGCACGGATTTACCTGCCAGCCCCAGGGGCGGCTGATCTTCGCTCCTTTCAGTTGTCGGTTATTCGGGCTTTTTACCTCGCGGTGAAGAATGAGGTGATTGACGATGCGGCCGCGTATGCGGCACTGGTGGCGGCGAACCCTGACTTGCGCGTTGCGGAGGAACGGGCGGAACTTGCGGACTGGCGCGAGCGCGGCAGTTATGCGCCGGGGAAGAGTGACGAGGACTATCTCCAACTCCAGCGAAAGGTTCTCAAGCCGGGGGTCGCGGCACAGGACGATGTCCTCACGTTTGCCTCGCGGCTTCGCCTTTATCCCATGGCCTATGCGTTGCCTTTTTGTGGAAAGTACGACTCCTGCACGTTTGCCGAGGCCATTCTCCATGCGAAGACCGATCCGAGCGTGCGGCTTGCCGCGTTCGTCAAGTCACGGCAGGTCGCAATCTTCGGAGGTGGACGCGGCGAGGAGTTGGCATCCGTTGCTGAGGCCTATTCGTCTTTTCTGATGGAACTTGCACGATTTAAGAAAACCGAAATTGAATTGGCGCGTCTCTTGTCCGAGGCGGATGAAAAACTGAAAGGACTGATGAGAAAATGAAGACGAAAAGGACGATAACAGACAATCGGATTGATCCGGATGTGTTGGATTATACGGTGGGTGATGATCCCGTCCTTGACCTTCGCCTGGCCGTCTGGGACTGCATGGGCACGGCTGCGCACGTGACGATGCTTTCCGAAATGAAGCTGAAGCGTCCTGTTGTGACAAAGGCCGAGGCGGCGAAAGTCCGCAAGGAGCTTGGTCGGATTGTCGCGCTCGCGCAGGACGGTAAGTTCGTCATCCGCGAGGACGACCAGGATGTGCACATGGCGGTCGAAAGGATGCTGACGGAGCGGCTGGGCGACCTTGGAAAGAAGATTCATACGGGGCGCTCACGCAATGACCAGGTCGCCGTTGACGTGCGCCTGCACATGAAGGACGAGATTCTGAAGACGGAGGGCGAAGTCCTCGCATTGGTTGAGACGCTTTGCCGACTGGGCAAGAAAGCGGGCCGCATTCCCCTTGTTGGACGGACGCATCTTCAGCCGGCGATGCCTTCGACAGTCGAGATGTGGGCGACAGGTCATGCAGAAATGATTGCCGATCAGCTGGAGAATATAGAAGCGGCCTATCGCCTCGCAGACCTCAATCCGCTTGGAAGTGCCGCGGGTTATGGCGTTCCCTTGCCGCTGAATCGTCAGCGGACAACGGACTTGCTTGGTTTCTCCCGCACGATTCACAACTGTTTTGGTGCGTCGATGGCACGCGGCGAGTGCGAGGCGGCGCTCCTGTCGGCTTTGGCACAGCTCATGGCGGTTCTTTCGCGCCTTGCGGAGGATATGATTCTTTTCTCCATGCCGGAGTTTGCCTATTTCAAACTGCCGCGTGAGTATTGCACGGGTTCGTCGATTATGCCGCAGAAGTTCAATCCGGATGTCCTTGAGTTGATGCGTTCGAAGGCGGCTCAGGTCCTTGGCCTTCAGACCGCCGCGCTCTCACTGCTCCATGCGATGCCGGGCGGTTACAATCGTGACCTTCAGGACTGCAAGTGGCTGTACATGAAGGGCCTCGACATTACCCGTACGACACTGCGCATCCTTGCAAAAGTTGTCGCGGGGCTTTCGGTTGATGCGGCAAGATGTCGTGCGGCGTTTACGCCAGGTGTCTTCGCCACTGACGTCGCCCTGCGAATGGTCTCTGGGGGTACGCCTTGGCGCGATGCCTATCATGAGGTTCGCGACCACCTTGAGCGTCTCGGGGATGAGGATCCTGACATTGCCGTCAATGCGAAGACGCACGAGGGAACGACGGGCGGCATCGATCATTCCGTCTATCAGAAGCGTTTTGCGGATTTCGCAAAGAACATTCGGGATCGGGAGCGTACGCTCTCGTCAAAGTGCAAGGCCCTGCTGAAGTAAAATCACATGGACATTTTTGACGTTCGAGATTTGCATGTTCGATACGGCTCATACGAAGCCGTCAAGGGCGTGAGTTTCACGCTCCGAGAAGGGGAGATTCTGGGAATTGTCGGAGAGTCCGGCTCGGGCAAGTCGACCATTGCGAAAACGCTCATCGGCATTGAGCGCCCTTCGTCAGGTGAAATCCGTCGGGCGGATGTGCCGGTGCAGATGGTCTTTCAGGATGCAGTTGGCTCTCTCAATCCGCGGATGACCGTGCGGCAGACTCTTTCGGAGGTCCTGAAGATTCGGCATTCGACGAAGTTTTCGGAGCCGAGTCAGTTGCTCGAACTGGTGGGGCTTTCACCCGCCGTCTTGGATCAGTACCCGCGTGAGATGTCGGGGGGGCAGTGCCAGCGCATTTCCGTTGCACGGGCACTCGCCTGTGAGCCGCGAGTCCTGATTGCCGATGAACCGGTCAGCGCACTGGATGTCTCGGTTCAGGCCCGCGTCTTGAACTTGTTGCGTGACCTGCGTCGGGAACTCGGCTTGTCCATTCTTCTCATTGCGCACGACCTGGCCGTCGTGAAGAATGTCTGTGACCGCATTTGCGTGATGGAGCGCGGCCTTTTTGTCGATGTTGGTGATGCGGCAGAGGTTTTTGCGCACCCGAAGAGTGAATATACGCGCCACCTCCTTTCCGCCGTTCCGGATATTTGCTATAATTCCCACTCCACAGGCAAGGACGATTAGCTCAGTTGGTTAGAGCAGGACCTTTACACGGTCAAGGTCGGGGGTTCGAGTCCCTCATCGTCCACCACTAACAGACAGCGAAAGGGAGAAGTGCGCTTCTCCCTTTTCTGTTGGGGTTGGGGAGTGCGCGGAAAACGCCCAATTTACGGGGGTGTTTGGAGTTGGAAGCGGGAGGGGGTAATTTCTCCAGAGGGGGACGGGAGAAAGGGGGAGTATGATCGTTTTCTCCGTTTCCCCCTCCCGATTTTCTCCCAGGAGTGCCGTTTTGGAGATGCGGATTTTGCAAGGGAGAAATGAAAAGCGGGGCGTGTGCGTCGTTGCACACGCCCCGCTTTTGCGTTGCGAAGCCCGTCACTTGTTGTGCTTGACTCTGCGCTTCTCCCACCGTTCCCGCGTCGCAATTGCGTGATTTTCCCGACCCTTGGCAATCATCCGTTCTGCCCATTCGACGTTCTCTGGAGAGGGAACGATGCCTTCGACGGCCTTGGCTACTGCTTCGATGAAGAATGTCGAAATCCCCATTGGGCGCATCTTGTTGTGCGTCCTGTGGCCTTGTCTGACCCACGTCGGGACCATGCGTCCGGCTATGGCTGTTTTGACCTTGGCGACCACCTCGACTGGGGCCGCGCAGTTGACGATCATGCGTTCGGGGTTCCGTTGTATCTTCATCGTAGTTCTCCTTTGTCAGGTTGATGGAAATCCAAGAATCCGCTCCTGCTCTGCCCAATCGTCGGTTTCGACCTTGCGGACTTTCTCCAGCGAAAAACCGTTAGGCAGGTCGCCGGTCATCGCAGCGCGAATAATCCGGGGCGAAAGAAACGCGAGGCGCAGCGTATAGCGCACGTAGTGGCGGTCTTCCTCGACGAGATCCGCCAGTTCGTGGACGGAGGACGCCTTGCCTTCGTCAATAAGCCGCAACCATGCGAATGCCCGCGCAATTGCCTTGAGAACCGCTCCCTGCGGAAGGGTGTTGTTGATCTCGCGCTGGGTTGGTCTCTGCGAGACCGAGCCGCCGTCCGTGCGGACGATCTTCTTGCGCCCGGACACCGTTCGGAAGGCGACCGGGATGCGCATGAAGAGGCATCCGTCGGCATCGATGCGCGTGTCGAATTCGCTGGTTGGCGTCGCAGGGATGCAGAGAGTCTTCACAAGTTCGTTTCGCGCATCGTCACACGGCATTTTGACGCGGATGTCGAGTGCCGATTCAAACACCGTGACGGAACGGATGAAGAGACGGTAGATTGCCTTCCTGTCGTTCGTCGACAGCTGTTGCCAGAAGTCGTGGCGACGAAAGCCCGTGACGATCTGCTCGGGCGTGAAGGGGGTGACGTTTGCCGCCGCGACGAGCATCGTTGTAGAAGCCATCATGATCGATTCGAGTTCCTGTTCGATTGCTTCCTGCACGGTCGTTGCGCTGACATGGCGGATCGGACATTCTGAAACACCTTTGCGGGCATCTTGCTGGCAGATGAAGTAGGGATATTTCCGAACGCCGAGCGTATCCTTCTTCGACCAGCGGTAGGACATCGGATGCTGGCAATGGCCGCAGAAGATGAGCCCTTGATAAACGGCCGCCTCCGGCGTCATCTCTTTTTTCTCGCGGCTGCCCTTGGCGGCGTTGACGAGGTTGCGGACGCGATCCCAAAGTTCGCGTGTGATGAGCGCCTGTTGCTTGCCCTTGACGATCTTGCCGTGGCTGTTGGCATCGCCGACATAGCGGACGTTGCCAAGGCAATTGTAGACCGACTGCGTCGTCCATGCGCGTCCGGGGAAGCGTTCGATGCCTTCCTCGGCGAGTTTGGCCGCCACCTTCTTCGCTGAGTGGAGCTGGACAAACAACTCGAAGATGTGTGGGACGTTCTGCGCCGTCTTCGGGTCAGGGATGAGCGTCTGGTTCTCGACCTTGTAGCCGTAGGGCGGTATGCCGCCCACGAAGAAACCCTGGTCGAGGGCGGTCTTGAAGTGCTTTTGAATGCGCTCTTGAATCGTCTTGCGTTCCCATTGCCCGAACGAGACGAGAAGGTTCACGACCAGCTCGCCCATCGGCGAGGAGGTGTCGACAAACGGCTCGGAGACGGAGGTGAATCCTACTCCGAGCTTCTTCATCTTCTCGTCGAACTCGCAGAAGTCCTTGGTACTGCGCGTCATGCGGTCGATTCGGAAGACGATGATCTTGTCGATGAGTCCCTGTTCGCATTGCGCCATGAGCCGCTGGTAGGCGGGGCGTTCGAGATTGCCGCCGCTGTAGCCGTAGTCATCGAATCGTTCGGGAAGGGCAATCCATCCCTCTGCCGCCTTGGCGGCGATGAAACTCTCGCACATCTGGCGCTGGGCATCGATGGAGTTGAACTGCTTTTCCTCTGAATCCTCGACGGACTTGCGCGTGTAAATCGCCACTCGGATCGTTTTCCCGTTGTTCATTTTGAAGTCCTTTCTCGTTTTATCCTCGATTGAGGCCCCACCATACGACGCCGTTGTAGTGGCTCTTGCCTGTGATGGCGCGGACGACGGCTGTCGGAGATGTGTAGATCTTCGACTCGTATTCGTATCGTCCGTTTCCGAGCGACTTCATTTCGTAAACCTTGCCGTGATATTCGCGCCTGTACGTGACACCGCGTTTGTCCTTTGCCGAGCGCGGTGCGTCTCGAAGTTCCTTGTTCGTCTTTGGATCGTGATTGGCAATGTAGGCGAGGGTTTCAAGTTCAGCGGGGGTCAGTCCACCCAAGGTGCGTTGCTGAATGCTGTAAGCGCATCGGGTTTGCATGAACCGCGCCCCAAAGACGGCGGCATTCACTCCCGTTAGCTCGCAGTATTTCCGTCGCAGCGTTTCAGGGTCAAGTTCCTGCAACGCGGCCAATTCCTGCTTGAGCTGTTCGCCTACTTTCATGTCCTTTTCGCCAGTTTGATTCAACGGTGGACATGATGCCGTAATGTCGGGCGAATAGCAACCGTCTATTTTACTATTCTTTATCATAAAACGCTCTTTCTTTGTCTTTTCAAGTGACGGCGAAGGAGCGATTTGAAGTCGCAACCCCGGCCTCCGCTCACGTTTTTCGAGGCCCAAGAGCGTTCAGTCCCGAAAATTTTGTCCTTTGAGAGGCGATGAGCGGAATTGTATGATTTACATTGCCTTGTAATCTGCAAGTCATAGCCATTGACATGGCAATGCAAAATGTGATATACTATGCACCACAACGACAGAGGTGATTTTGTGATAGAACTGAGTGAGATACAGAACAAGATCGAGACCACGCTGATGGTGGTCGAGAGGGCGCATACCGCGGCACCGTACACATCCGTTGTGTGCGGAGCGTATGTTCTTTGCTTGGCTGCCCGTCACAGCGGGGTGACGGATCTGAAAGCGCTTCTCGAAGCTGGCCACGTTTCGGAGAAGTTGTCGGACTTTATATGCAATCGACTGGGCGACCACTGGGGCGAGTACCTTACTCTCCTAACAGCATTCCCAGTTGATTCGTTCGGCGGTTATTTCGCAAAGGCGGTCAACGGGGAGCGTTTTGAACTTGCCAAGACATCGGGCTCGTCTCTGCCCGTTGTGGAGCTGGTCTCAGATGTCTTGAGGATCGGCGAGGGCGATTCGGTGGCGGACCTCGGATGTGGAACGGGGGACTTCATTCGTCTGGCAGCGTCCAAGGTAAAAGCCGTGAGCGAGAAGAGCAATGTCGTCGGGTACGAGAAGAAACTCGAATTGGCGGCTTTGGCAGAGATCAGCATGCTTGGCTGCAATGCGGTTGTGCAGATCGTCTGGGATGACTTCTTCGGGCAGTCATACGAGAATGACAAGTTTGACAAGGTCTTTTCGCAGCCACCGTTTGCGGTGCGCGGTCTCCCGGAACAGGACAACGTCCGCGAGTTCATCCGCAGGGCGTTCCCTGACTTCCCGGAAATCCCGCCGTCGGCCGCCAGCGATTGGCTGTTTGCCGCTCGCGCAGTCGCCGCGATGAAGCCGGGTGGACGGGCCGTGGTGATTCTGCCACCGTCGGCTATGCACACGCAGCAGGCCGAACCGTTCCGCCGGTACTTCGTCCAGCGCAATCTTGTCGAGGCGGTCATTGAGCTTCCGGCGAAGCTCTTCACGAACACTTCCATTTCGACCTACATGGTTGTGTTTAGCGAGGGCAATGAGTCCGTGAAGATGATCCGCGCGGGGAGCCTTTGCGAGAAGGGGCGCAGCAACAATGCCCTCACGACCGGCGGCGTTGCGAGAATCATGCGGAGCTTGGAGAGCGGAACGGGGACGACGCTCGATGACGAGATCTGCGCGGTGGTCGAAAAGAAGTCGCTCTTGGACGAGTCGTGTAATCTGACGGTCTTGCGGCATTTCGCCGATCCGATGGCACTCCGCGAGGGTGTTCAATTGTCCGCGTTGATCAGCGTCGGGAAGCGCGGTGCGGCGATCCCGTCAAAGGAACTTGATGACTTGGTGTCGAATGCCGATACGGGCATTCGGTATGTCTCGTCGGGAAACATCAATGACGGCGTGGTAGACGCCGTGTTGATGAATCTTTCCGAAGTGCCGGAAAAGTACGCGTCCTATTGTGTTCATGATGGTGATGTGCTGATTACGCGGGTCATGGCGAACAACTCGGTTTTCAAGGTGGCTGTTGCTGAATTGGAGTCGGGGCAGACACTTTTGCCCAGTGGGAACGTGCTGGTCTTGACGGTCGATCCGACGCGGGCCGATCCCTACTTCATCAAGTCCTGCCTTGAGAACGAGTACGCCCAGCGGTATCTTCGGAACTCGGCGGTCGGGAACATGGTGAAGACGCTGCACTACAAGAGCTTGGAGATGCTGCCGATTCCCGTTCTTCCGCTTGATCGGCAGAAGGAGATCGGAGACAAGTGCCGCGAGGCGGTTCGCCGCGTGGTTGAGCTGCGGACGCGGCTCGGGCAGGCAAAGGAAGAGCTGGGGGCGATCTTGGCGACGAACGCGGCCGACTGCTTCGCCGAAACTGCGGAGTCCAAAAACTGATTTACGAGAGGAACACGAACATGGCCATCAAGAAGAGCGAAATCTATTCATCCCTGGACGCGAGCTGCGACAAGCTGCGCGGCGGCATGGACCCGTCGCAGTACAAGAACTACATCCTCTCGCTGCTGTTCATGAAGTACGTGACGGTGAAGTTCAAGGGCAAACCCTATCCGCAGGTCACGGTTCCCGAGGGCGGCAGCTTCGATGATCTGAAGGCCCTACGCAACCAGGACAACATCGGCGAGGGGGTCGACAAGGCGTTTGCGAAGCTGTCGGAGGCGAACGACCAGTTGAGCGGCATTTTCCGCGACGTGCATTTCAACGACTACACGAAGCTCGGAAAGGGCAAGGAGATGGTGAAGAAGATCACCGACCTCATCGACATCTTCTGCCGCCCCGAATTCGATCTCGAGAAGAACCGTGCAGGCGGGGACGATCTGCTCGGCGACACCTACGAGTACCTCATGCGGAAGTTCGCCGTTGAGAGCGGCAAGTCCAAGGGTCAATTTCTGACCCCTGCGGAGGCGTCGCGGGTGCTGGCGGGCGTACTGGGCATCGCGGACGTCAAGGCGCGGTCGGAGGGATGGTCGATCTATGACCCGGCTTGCGGATCGGGATCGCTGCTCATTCGGGCGGCGGATGCGGCGCAATGCCCGGTTGGCATCTTCGGACAGGAGAAGGACGTCACGACGGCAGGCCTTGCGAAGATGAACCTGGTTCTCCACAACAAGGCGACAGGTACCATCAAGACGGGCAACACCTTCTCCGAGCCGCAGTACCTCGGCACGGAGAACGGGAAGACGACGGTCAAGCGGTTCGACTTCGCGGTGGTGAATCCCCCGTTCTCGCTGAAAAACTGGAAGGACGGCTACAAGGACTTCGGTCGCACGGAGGGCTTTGGCGCGACGCCGCCGGACAAGAACGGCGACTACGCATGGCTCATGCACGTCATCAAGTCGCTCAAGCAGGACGGACGCGCTGCCGTGATTCTGCCGCTCGGCGTCCTCTCGCGTGGCAAGGCGGAGGAGGCGATCCGCAAGAACATCGTGGATCGCGGACTCATCGAGGGCATCATCATTTTCCCGCCCAACATCTTCTTCGGCACGGGCATCCCGGCGTGTGTGCTCGTCCTCTCCAAGACCGGCGCGAGTTCTCGTTCGGGCATCTTCATGATCGACGCTTCGGGCGGCTTTGTGAAGGACAAGGACAAGAACCGCCTCCGAGAGCGTGACATCGAGAAGATTGTCAGCACGTACAAGCAGCGTCGTGTCGAACCGCACTATTCCCGCTTTGTCCAGTGGGGCGAGATCAAGGTCAAGAATGCCTACAACCTCAATATGCCGCGCTACATCACGAGCGGCGTGAAGGAGGACGTTCAGGACTTGGACGCGCACATGAACGGCGGTATTCCGTCCGCCGACATCGACGGGCTGGACGCATTCTGGACGGTGTTTCCGCATCTGCGGCGGCGGCTCTTCGCGGTTGACCGCAAGGGCTACGAGACGCCGAAGGTGGGCTTGGACGAGGTACGCGAGGCGATCCAGTCCGACAAGGAGTTCGTTGCCTATGCGGAGAAAGTCGCCGCCGCGCTGACGGCATGGGAGAAAGCGGTCGAGGGAACGTTCTCGTCCATCGCGAAGGGGTCGAACCCGAAGAAGTTCATCCGCACCCCCGCGCAGAAGCTGATGGAGGCGTTTGCCGAGCTGAAGCTGCTGGATGTCTTCGATGTTTACGAGGTGCTGCTCTCGTACTGGAATGCGACGATGGCAGACGACGTGTACGTCATTTCCGACGTTGGTTATGCAGCGGGACGCGAGATCGAGGAAATCACGCGGGAGAGTGAGAACAAGAAGACCGGGGACATGAAGAAGACCGTGGTCGGCTGGGACGGGAAGATCATCCCGCGTTCGCTGCTCGACAAGACGTATTTCGCGAAGGAGGCGCAGGCGGTCGCCGATGCGGAGGCAAAGAGCGCAACGGCCAAGGCGGCATTCGAGGAGTTCGTCGGCGCGGCAACGGGCGAGGACGGTGCGCTTTCGGAATACCTCGGCCTCGATGGCAAGCTCGACACGAAGCGTCTCGCCAAGGACGCGAAGAAGGCGAAAGCCGACGGCGACGATGACGAGACCTCGGTTGCGCTCGTCGAATACGTCCGGCTGGAGGCCGAGAAGAAGGCGACGTCCAAGGCGGCCAACGAGGCGGCGGATGCGCTGGAGGCGTTGGAGAAGGCGAAGTATCCGGCACTCTCCGACAAGGAGGTCAAGGATCTGATCGTGCGCGGCAAGTGGTTCGCGGCGGTTCGGGACGGGGTGAATACCCTGCATCAGTCGGTTTCCAACTGCCTCGCTGAGCGTGTCATTTCCCTTGGCGAACGCTATGCCGCGACGCTGGATGCGCTGGATGACGAGTCCGTATCCCTTGAGAAGAAGATGCGCAAGCACATCAAGACGATCCTCGAGGTGAAAGGGGGCGCGAAGTAATGTGCGAGTGGAAACAGATCCCGTTCGGCGAGTGTTTTGAGCTGCACAGGAACAACACCTGTGCCCGTGCCTTTATGGGAAATGCTGGATCGATTCAGAACATTCACTACGGCGACATCCTCGTGAAGTACGGGGCGGTTGTCGATCTGGGCAAAGAGGAAGTTCCGTATCTCACGGAGGACGGTGAGAAGTGTGCCCCGAAGGATTATCTCAAAGACGGTGACATCGTGATCGCCGACACGGCAGAGGACGAGATCGCGGGGAAGGTCGTCGAAGTGCGAGGGCTGGGCGACCGTAAGGCGACGGCTGGCCTGCACACGGTCATGTGCCGCCCCAAGGACGGCGAAATGTTCGAGCCGGGCTGGTTGGGCTATTGGATGAACTCAAAGGGCTATCATGACCAGCTCATTTCAATGATGACCGGCATCAAGGTGTTGTCGCTCTCGCGGGCAAACTTCGCGAAGACGTACATCTGTGTACCCAAGCGCGAGGAACAGCGACGGATTGTGTCCGCTTTCAATGACGCGGATCGGCTGATCGCCAATCTTGAAAAGCGGATCGCCAAGCGCAAGCTCATCAAGCAGGGGATGATGCAGCAACTTCTCACCGGGGAGGTGCGTCTGCCCGGTTTTAAGGGGGAGTGGGTTGAGAAGGCAATTGGTAATTTCGCGGATGTTGTTACTGGTGCCACACCGAGTACAGTGTGTGCGGCGTATTGGGGTGGTGATATACGATGGATGAGCTCAGGGGAATTGAACCTGAAAGAAATCCATGATGTTGAAGGGCGAATTACAAAAGCTGGATTTAATGCTGCCAGCACACATATGGTTCCTGTTGGGTGTGTGCTGATAGGACTTGCTGGCCAAGGAAAGACTCGTGGAACGGCGGCTTACAATCATGTGGAGCTTTGCACGAATCAGTCAATTGCTTCTATTCTTCCGAATGATTCCTATGTGTCTCGGTTGCTGTACTACATTCTCGACAGCAAGTATGAGATGCTTCGAGATATTTCATCTGGAGGAGGTGGCAGAGGCGGTTTGAGCAAGGAAACGCTTGAAACAGTCAAGGTCACCATGCCGTCAAGCAAGGAAGAACAGTCTGCCATCGCAGGGATCTTGACGGATTGCGACGCTGAGATCTCGACGCTTGAGCGCAAGCTGGCGAAGTATCGTCAGCTCAAAAGCGGCATGATGAGCGAACTGCTGACGGGGAATGTTCGTCTCGGGGAGGGCAAGTGAGATGGAAGCGCGACCCTCCGTGCTGAACAAGTGATTTCAAAAGGAGAAACGACCTATGCCTAACTCTCTCAACAATTCCGGAACTGCCGTGGGTGCGCCCGAGATCGCGACGCAGCAGCGGCTCATCGAGCTGTTCGAGCAGAACCTGCAGTACACCTATCTTGGTGACTTGAGCGAAGAGGAGAACCAGAACATCCGCACGGATGATCTCGCCCTCTTCCTGACACGGCGCGGACACTCGGCCGAGATGATCAACAAGACTGTCGCCCAGCTGCATGAGGCGGCGAACGACTTGAGCCAGGGACTCTACAAGGCGAACAAGGAGGTGTACTCGCTTCTCCGCTACGGGGTCAAGGTCCAGAATGCGGACGGCGGATATGACACGGTCGAGCTGATCGACTTTGCACACCCGGAAGACAACGACTTTGCCGTCGCCGAGGAGGTGACGGTCAGCTTCGGCGACTACACAAAGCGTCCCGATCTCGTCATCTACGTGAACGGCATCGCCCTTGCGGTCATCGAGCTGAAGAAGGCCAGCGTGACGGTGATGAACGGCATCTGCCAGAACATCAACAACCAGGGCGCGATGTTCATCAAGAAGTTCTTCACGACGATGCAGCTCGTCTGCGCGGGCAACTCCAGCGAGGGTCTGCGCTATGGGACGGTCGAGACGTCGGCGAAGTTCTACCTCGAGTGGAAGCACGACGGGTTCGACAAGCGGGACGACGAACGCGAGGCGACGGATGCGGTGCTGGAGCAGGGCGCGGCGCAGTTCGCCGAGAAGCTCGACGGACAGGTGTACGAAATGTTCTCCAAGCGGCGGTTCCTTGAGATCGTCCGCAACTTCGTCATCTTCGACAAAGGCCGTAAGAAACTCTGCCGCTACAACCAGTTCTACGGCATCCGCCGCGCCCTCAAGCGGCTCGGCAAGAACGAGGGCGGCATCATCTGGCATTCGCAGGGGTCGGGCAAGTCGCTCACGATGGTGTGGCTCTCGAAGCTCGTCATCGAGGGTGATCCCGAGGCGCGTGTGCTGATCGTGACCGACCGCGACGAACTGGACGACCAGATCGAGAAGCTCTTTCTCGGCGTGGACGAGGGAATCGTGCGGACGAAGAGCGGCAAGCATCTCCTCGACATCCTCAACGACCCTGCGGGCGGGCGTGTCATCTGCTCCCTCGTCCACAAGTTCGGGCATCGCGGCAAGAGCGAGGACGAGGCCAGCGAGGCGGACTACGCCAAGTACGTCGCCGAGCTGAAGGCCTCGCTTCCGGCGGACTTCTCCGCAAAGGGACACATCACCGTGTTCGTCGACGAGTGCCATCGGACGCAGTCGGGCAAACTGCATCAGGCGATGAAGGCGATCATGCCGGACGCCCGGTTCGTCGGCTTCACGGGAACGCCGCTCCTTAAGAAGGACAAGAAGACGTCGCTGGAGGTGTTCGGCCCGTACATCCACACGTACAAGTTCCCGGAGGCCGTGCGCGACAGGGTCGTCCTCGACCTCCGCTACGAGGCCCGTGACATTCCGCAGGACGTGACGGCGCAGACGCAGATCGACGCCTGGTTCGAGTCCAAGACGAAGGGGCTCAACGACCGCGCCAAGGCGAAGCTCAAGGAGAAGTGGGCGACGATGCAGAAGGTGTACTCCTCGCGTGACCGGCTCGCTCGGATCGTCGAGGACATCATCTTCGACTTCAACACCAAGCCGCGCCTCATGGACGGGGCGGGCAACGCCATGCTGGTGGCCGACTCGATCTACACGGCCTGCAAGTTCTATGAGCTGTTCAAGTCCCACGGTTTCGCGGGATGTGCGGTCATCTCGTCCTACACGCCCGCCCCGAGCGACGTGGCGACGGATGCGGTCGCCGTGGACGAAAGTACCGAGGCGCAGGAGAAGTTCAACACTTACCTCGAAATGATCGGGATAGATCCCGGCGACGACCACAAGCAGGTCGCGAAAAAGCTGGAGGAGTTCGAGAAGGAGGCGAAGCGCGAGTTCGTGGAAGAGCCAGCGAAGATGAAGGTGCTGATTGTCGTGGACAAGCTCCTCACGGGCTTCGACGCGCCGAAATGCACCTATCTCTACCTCGACAAGCACATGCAGGATCACGGGCTCTTTCAGGCGATCTGCCGCGTGAACCGTCTCGACAACGAATCCAAGGACTTCGGGTACATCGTCGACTACCAGAAGCTGTTCGGGGATCTCCAGAGTTCGCTGGAGATGTATTCCAGCGAGGCGTTCAAGGGGTATGACAAAGAAGACGTCGAAGGGCTCGTCAAGAACATCGTGCAGGAGGCGGACGCGCACTTCCGCGAGACGCTCGATTCGCTGGAGGCGCTGTGCGAGGGTGTCGAACCGCCCGCGAAGGGTCCGCAGTACCGTAAGTATTTCTGCGGTGAGGGCGAGCTGACGCCCGAACAGACGGCGGAGTTCGCCCAGCGGCGGAGCAAGCTGTACGCCCTCGTCGGGACGCTGGCGCGGGCCTACGCGCAGCTCAAGCCGCGCATGGCCGATGCCGGGGTCAGCGAGGCCGACCAGCAGAACTACGAGAAGCGCGTGACGTTCTTCCTCGAACTGCGCAACGACATCGGACAGGCCAGCGGCGACTTCCTCGACCTGCGTCCGTATGAGCCGGGGATGCGGTACCTCATCGACACCTACATCAACGCCAGCGAAAGCGAGAAACTCAACATCCTCGACGATTTCACCTTGCTCGACTTCATTGTCGGCAAGGAGGACGAGTCCGAGGGGAAGGAGCCGGATAAGGACGAGAAGGACAGCGTCGCCGAAACCATCGAGAACAACGCGACGAAGGAACTCATCCGTCGGCGGTCGATGAACCCCGCGTTCTACGAGAAGATGTCGGCCGTCCTTAAGAAGCTGATCGACGACCGCAAGGCGGGCGTCCTCGCGTACAGGGATCTTCTGAACGAGTACCGCAAGCTCGCCGAGTCGCTGAAGAATCCCGAAGGATCGGGACACTATCCGGCAGCCATCGCCGCCGAGAACAATCCGCTCGTGAACGCCCTCTACGACAACTTCGGCGAGGACGAGGATCTGGCACTCAACCTCAATCAGGCGATTCTCGGGACGAAGATTCCCGGCTTCCAGTTCAATCCCGCCGCGATGCAGCAGATCAAGGCCGCGCTCTATGCCGTGCTGGAAGACGAGGAAAAGGTCGAGAAGGCCTACGACATACTGGTTGCACAGGAGGAGGCGTGACGAAGAGCGAGATAAAGGTGGGGGAGGTTCCCGTGTGCGTGACCCGCAAGGGAATCAAGCACATGCACCTTTACGTCCAGCCCCCGTACGGGCGGGTCGTTGCGTCCGTCCCGGAGGACGCATCAGACGAAAGCATCCAGTTCTTCGTGCGGGAGAACTTCGGCTGGATTCTCCGTGAGCGCGAGGCGATGCGCGGACAGGCACGGCAGACGCCGAGGGAGTACGTGTCCGGGGAGACGCTGTACGTCTGGGGTGAGCAGAAGTTCCTCACCGTCGAAAAGCAGAAGGGGTGGGGCGGCGTGAAAATTTCGGGCAACGAGATCACTTTGCTGGCACCGGAGGAGAGCACGGTCAAGAGCCGCCGCGAATACATGACGGACTGGTATCGGCGGTTGCTGACGGATGCGGTCAACCGGCTCCTGCCGAAATGGGAGAAGAAAACGGGACTCTGCGCCGAGCGGTTCGAGATAAGGGACATGGCGCGGAGCTGGGGAACGTGCAATCAGGAGAAGGGAAAGATACAGCTGAACCTCCAGCTCTCGCGCAAGCCGAGGGAGGCGCTTGAGTACGTGATCCTCCACGAGTTGTGCCATTTCAAGTGCCGCAATCACGGGAAGGAGTTTGTCTCCCTGCTTGATCGCTACATGCCCAGCTGGCGCGAAGTCCGCCAGCGGCTTAACGATGCGCCGCTTGATTTTGTCGGCGAGGACGAGATGGGGAGCAAGGGACCGTAAGTACATTATGAAAATGTGAGGAACCTCTATGGGGAAAGGCAAGAAGACAGAACCGGAAAAGACATTTCTTGAGGCGGAGGACGAAGATATTGTCCTCGACGCTTTCATTGATTTGGTGCCTTCAACAGCCGCTAAATTCAAGGCGGCTAATGCCAAGTGCCCCCAAAGTTTTGTCAAGAAGTTGCGAGACATAAGATCCTCTCAGCGTGTCGTGGCCGAGGCGGTCGCCGAATATGCTGGCGCCAAGTTGATGCGCATGAGGTGGGAGTGCCGTCGCCTTGAGCGGAAGAAGATCACCCGCTTGGACCATAACCTCTTGAGCATTTACGACTCGGTTAACGATGCTTTGCCGATCAAGGAGTTGAGTCCTGAAGATGAAGAGGCGCGGGGACGCGATTTGCTGGACAGATGCAAGGAGCGGGCGGAGCGCATGAACGTGCCGGGATTCACGATTGATCCGTCTGTTGCGAAAGGGGAACTGCAATGCATCGCCAACGACGAAGGGTATGAGAAAAGGGAGATAACATGGAAGAGACCGTGAACAGGCAAAAAGGATCGTCGCTTGACGATGTTTGGGATTCTCCTATTGGAGGAGCTTATCTCATTTGGCGTTTTGCGAAAGGGTATGCGAAGGAGCGAAGTCCGGGACCGAATGCGCTCCTCGTCTTTGCCGCGATGGCGTTGGTGCTTGACGGGTCGTTCTCGTCCCAGATCGTGCCGGGCGGGAATCTCGCAGACTATTCCTTTGCATTTCACGATTCGTCGGGGAAGGCGGCGAAGTCGCTGGCGGGTCTGCAAGATCGCATCATGGACCTGCGCGAATGGACGTTGAAGTCGCTTGAGTTCGCGATGGTGACACGTCTGGTAGAGCTGATTCCAGAAACGGGAGTGGTCGTGCCCGTACTTCAAGAAGAGGTGCGTACATCGGCCAAGCTGGCAAGAGGATTCAAGGACAACGAGGGACTTAAGGCGGAGAACCTCGGCGGGATATTCGCCCGCACAAAGGACGCCGACATTTCATACTATCTGGGAGTTAGATTCTGATGAAACTTCAAATCAAAAAGCTGTTTCTCGTCCAGCGCGGCACTCACGAACTGAAGGCCTACGACTTCGAGCCGGGAAAGCTCAACATCATTGTCGGACAAGGCGCACGTGGCAAGACGACCGTCTGGTCGATCATCGACTATGTGTGCTGTTCAAACGAGTGCGATATCGACAGCGACATCTCAAATGCAGTCGAGTGGGTGGGACTTCAGATTCTCACTCCTCTTGGCGTGTATGTCATCGCACGGGAGCTGAAGGACGAACTGAACGCGCAGAGTTCCGTTTACTACATGAAGCACCTTGAGGCCGATGTTTACGAGGTCGATGGTCTTGAAGTGAAGGCGAACTCGAATAAGGCGGCTGTGAAGGGATTGCTCGACCGCATTTGCGGGGTCGAGGCAATGACTACCCAGGCCGACGAGAACGGACAGAAGATATCCTTTTCCATTAGGTATCTTCTTGAAATCGTGGGTCAGGACTATCGGACGCTCTCGGACCAGCAACGACTGTTCGCCTGTCAGATTCCCCAGCAGGAGCAGACGGTCATCAAGTATTTCGCGTCGATTCTCGGAGTTCAGGCTGATGCCTTGAATCTGCTCCGAGCAGAAAAGCAGTCGACAGAGAAGGAACTCAAGCAGCTCAAGGATGAGTACAAGCGAGCTTTGTCCGTTTCCGAGACCTGGAAGAGCGACTTGTCAGATCAGTTGCTTGAGGCGAAGAAGCTGACGATGATCCCTGCGGACGTAGCAATTCCGAAAGACGTCGACAAGTGCCTTGAACTCGTCAAAAGCATCATCAGCGAGGCGCGTGAGAAGCCGATGGTATCGTATAATGTGGATCTGCTGGGTGAACTTGCGGAGAAGGTGACGAAGAACAAGGAGCGGAAGTCGGAGCTTGAAATCGAGATCGAGCAGCTCCAGGTGCGCATCGAGGAGCTTGAAGGGCTCGAGAAGAAGGCCGAAGCGATCCACAAGGAGGCTATTCGCGTGAAGGATCGCATGGAGATCGCCAAGTGGATGGCGGCGAACTGGGGCGAATGTGAACAGACGTTCTTCCGCTATCCCTATTCCGATGGAAGGACGGCGGAGGAGGTTCGCGAAGAGATATCCCGGCTGAATGCCGCGCTTTCGCAATACGAAAAGACTGCGTTGTCTAATGACAAGGTTCTTCAGTTCAAGAACCTGAACACGGCCGAGAAGAAGCGGCTCAAGGAACGCCAGACGAAGCTCGCGAAGGAAGTGGCCGAGCTGCGGAGAGAAATAGAGGGGCTGAAGAATCAAGGAAAGTCCGAGAAGGAGCGCATTGAACAATATGAAAGCGTCAACCAAAGGGCGCGAGAGTTGATCGGAAAACTTGGCAAGACCCAAGACCTTGTCGAGGGCTTGTCCGATGCGGGGGTGATTGCCAGAAAGATCGAGTCGCTCAAGGCAAAAGTCGACGCGCTTGAGCAGAAGGTCAATCTTGAAAAGGCCCGCGTCGAGGCAATGCAGAAGGACAAGCTGGAGGAGTTGTCGAGGCGTTCGTTTGAGATCGCCCAGGGAGTCGGGCTTAACGAGTCCTTTAACTTTGCCAATATTCTGTTTGATGCCGACAAGCTCGACTTCAAGATTCTTCGCGCCGATGGCGAAACCTACCTCAAGAATCGCAAGTCGACGGCAAATCATGTGGCGTTCCACATCGGGGTTACCGCAGCCATGCAGGAGATCTGCGCGGGGAATGAGAAATCGTTGCTCCCGGATTTCGTCATTTACGACCAGCCGACACAGGGAAGAAGCGGTGTGGCGGGTGGTGAGAATGTCGGTGAGAGCTGCTTCGTGAATATCGCGAAGGAACTTTCTAAGTCGGTCGGATTGTCTGCCGAGCGGTGGCAGCCAATCTTGATTGATTCGTGGAGTCGCGAGACCTTGGATAAACTTGTCGGCGTGGAGTATCACCTTGTTGCTGATCTTGACACGACGAAAGGTTTGGTCCCCGTCGATTGGATGAAAGCATGAAGCTGCTTCTTGCTGAGATAGAGAATGTCCGCGAATGTATCCGCAAGCTGGATGCAGACGAGATTACCGACAAGACCAAAGTGGCGGAGGAGCGGGCATATCTGGTCCGATGCTTCGACCGTCGCGAATCCCCAATCCTGTATCTCGGCGAGATCTTGAAGGACGAGCTTGGCGAATCCAAGGCGGACAAAGCCAAGTCGGCTGAGATCGACGCATTGATCGAAGACGTGCTGAACGACATTGAGGAATCCGGCTATGTTGGTCTCAATCCAAAGTATCCAATCAAGAGGCGCAGGGGAAGGCCGTCAGGCACGACTCGGCATAAGCCACTCAACCCTCGCACTCGTGTGAATCTGACCGAACACGGATATCGGTTTTCGATGACGTCTGACTTCTCGTGCATCCTTGATGAACTCCATAAGCCGCCGGAGTACAAGATTTCGATGTATGAAGGGCTTACGGCTGATAAAGCAATCGAAGTGATCAAGACGTTGGTTGAAGCGGCTAAGGCGAAGAAGAACGAGGGCTGGGTCAAATCCGAATCTTGGTGGCGTGGCGCGTTTCAAAAAGACGTGTATCTTCGTTTCCGGGACGAGCAGATACAACGCGGCAAGAAGGCCAATGGACATAACGGCGAGTGGAGAATCATAACCGACGGGGAATTTGACTCTCTTTCTGCTAAAGGCAAATATCACTTTAGGGACAATGTAAACTGATTTCCGATTCGGGAAATTTACAGCTGATTTTTCGTTTACAGCTAAATTGAGCGGTAGAGCGCGGAACTTAACGGTTCCGCGTTTTTTTATGCCCTTTTAACGCCTTTTCAGGCGGCATTAAATTTTTGTTTTACCCTGATGACTTGAACACCGATTTACAGACATGATGGTGGCAGTTCTTTGAGCGAATAGTCGCCTGTTGCCAAGGCTCGCTCATGGAATTAGCAGCACAACAGCTGCGGAAAGAACTGGCCATGGGCAATAGCCATCGTGTGATGCAGACCATCCCGTGCGTTTCCGAGGTGATTTTCGTCGGTTTTGAGATTACGGAACAAATCTCAGAGCTGGCAACAAACATCTTTGCCGCTCTGGGAGATGCCTGCTTCATTTTTGGCAATTGACCACTCGGCAAGAGGCAGACGCGAACCTGCCCGCTTCGCCGGGTGACGAGGGTCTTTGGAAATCTGAAAAAAGTTTGGATTTTTCGGGACTGGGAAGGTTCGGGCCTCGAAAAACGTGGCTGCGGGGCGGAGATCGTCTCGCGGCACACAGAAAGGAAAACGAAAATGAAGAAGCCCGAAGTCAGGCTGGAGGACACGTTCCCCGCCGTCACCATCAAGTACGTCAACTCGAAGGTCCGCAAGATGACGATCATCTACGGCTTCACGCCGCACGAGGCGGAGGACTTCCGCCAGAGTATGTACCTCAAACTCGTCAAGGCACTTGACCAGTTCGACCCGAAGCGCGGCGCGAAGCTCGAGACCTTCCTCCATTGCTGCGTCGACAACTTCGCGAAGGACTACATCACGAAGCTGCGCCGTCCGCAGAAGATCGTGCGCACCGTGTTCGTCCTCGACTCGCCCGTCCGCCGTTGTTCCGTCGACGGCGAGGAGGAGATTCCGATGATCGAGACGATCCCCGACGAGTCGATGCCGGGGCAGATGCTCGCGGACATCCGCAGCGACGTGAGGAGCGTCCTCGCCCGCCTTGACGACCTGCCGCGCCGCATCTGCGAGATGCTCATGGCGGGCGTCGAGAAGCGCGAGCTTCCGAGGCGTCTCGGGATCTCCAAGACGCGCTTCTACGGCGTCGTGTTCCCACAGCTCAAGGCGCAGTTCAAGGATCTGCTCGATTCCTGAAAAAGTTCGGGACTGAATCTCCCCGGACCTCGAAAAACGAGGCCGCGGGGAGTGAAGACGCGAAAGCGCAGAAGGGAAAAGAAAACATGAACAAGACAAGATCAGACTATCCGTTCTTCGCCGACATCCCGGCGGAGCAGTATCACCAGGACGCCCGCGACGGGAAGTTCCTTTCGAGCCATCTGCTCGGCGACTTCCGCAAGTGTCCGCTCACCTACCACCAGAAGATGACGGGCGTGATCCCGCCGCAGGACTCCGCCGCCTACTGGATGGGCCGTGCCGTCCACACGCTCGTCTGCGAGGGACGCTCCGTGTTCGACAAGGAGTTTCTCGTCACGGACGGGCCGGTGAATCCGAAGACGGGGGAGCCGTTCGGAAAGCTCACGAAGGCGTACAAGGAGTGGGCCGCTGCGCAGACGCTCGTCCCGGTCAGCACAACCGACTTCGGCTTCATGGTCAAGCTCCAGAGCGCGGTGTGGCTTCACCCGATCGCGACGCGCCTCTTCGACGGCGGCTGGGCCGAGGGGACGGTGCGCACGGAGTACAACGGCGAACCCGTGCAGATCCGAATCGACTATTTCAATCCGAACTTCGTCGATGACACGACGGGCGCGAAGGGCGCGATCATCGACTTGAAGACCTGCGACACCATCGACTTCTTCGAGTCCGACGCCCGCAAGTACGGCTACATGCACCAGCTCGCCTTCTACCGCGAGGTGATGCGCATCGCGTCGGGAGAGGAGTTCCCCGTGTACATCGTCGCCGTCGAGAAGAAGGCTCCGTTCAGGGTCGGCGTGTGGAAGCTCGCCACCGAGGCGCTGGACGAGGCGAAGGCCGCGAACGAACGCGCACTCTCGCTTCTCCGCGAATGCCGCTGCCAGAACGTCTGGCCGACCGGCTACGAGGAACTCCGCGTCATGGACAGCATCTGAAATCCATCCACCCAAACACACAAGCAAGAAAGGCAGAAATTATGTCTCTTATCGGTTCAATCACCAAGGGCCGCGAACAGCAGCCGCCCCGCATCATGGTCTACGGCGCGGAGGGCGTCGGCAAGTCCACCTTCGCGTCACTCGCGCCGAGCCCCGTTTTCGTCCAGACCGAGGACGGCCTCTCGGAGATCGACACGTCGAAGTTCCCGCTGGCGCGGACGTTCGAGGACGTCGTGATGCAGCTCCAGGCCGTGCGCGACGAACAGCACGAGTACGGTACGCTCGTCATCGACTCGGTCGACTGGCTGGAGCGTCTCGTGTGGGACCGCGTGTGCGCCGACTACGGCGTGAAGTCAATCGAGAAGGCCGACGGGGGCTACGGGAAGGGGTATGTCCACGCGCTCACCTACTGGCGTCAGATCGTCTCGATCCTGAACGACATCCGTTCCAAGCGCGGCATGGCCGTGATCCTGATCGCACACGCCGCCGTCGAACGCTTCGAGGACCCGGAACACGAGGCCTACGACCGCTACACGCCCCGGATTCACAAGAAGGCGTGTTCGCTCATCTGCGAGTGGGTCGATGCCGTTCTCTTCGCCTCGCGCCGTCTTCGCGTCGATTCGACGACGGGCAAGGCCGCCCCGGTCGGCGCGGACGGCGGCGAGCGCATCCTCCGCACCAACGGCTCCCCGGCCTGCATCGCGAAGAACCGCTTCGGGCTTCCGACGGAACTTCCGCTCTCGTGGGCCGCGTTCGTCGAGGCGCTGAAGGGAGGTGCCAAATGAAGCGGCAGGTGACGGTTCTCTCTGCGGCGGTCGTGTGCGACCGCTGCGGCGAGACGATCCGGGCGGGCGAGAGGGCAATCGTCGAGTTCGACGAGAAGAGCGGCAAGTGCCGCTTCCTCCACGAGACCTGCCCCGACCAGTCCGAGACGGCGAAGGTTCCCCGTCCGCGCAGTCCGAGAGTTTCAGTCCGTGGCGCAGTCCGCGCCCGTTCCGAGAAAAACACCAAGAGAAAGGTTAGGTAAAGAAAATGGCACAGTTGAACTTCGATGCCAACGAGGTCCAGCCGCTGGAGGCCTACGAGGCGATCCCGGCGGGAGAGTACGAGGCGGTCATCACGGATTCCGAGATGAAGCCCAACAAGGCGGGGACGGGTACGTTCCTCGAGCTGAAGACGGAGATCGTCTCGGGCGACCTTGCGGGTCGCAAGCTGACCGCCCGCCTGAACCTGAACAACCCCAGCACCAAGGCCGTGGAGATGGCCCGCCGCGAGCTGTCGGCGATCTGCCATGCGGTCGGCGTCCTCCGCCCGGCGGATTCCTCGGAGCTGCACAACCGTCCGCTACTCATGAAGGTGAAGCTCGTGAAGCGCGACGACGGCACCGCCTCGAACGAGGTCGGCGGCTGGAGGGCGAAGGAGGCGGCCGCGCCCGCGACCCCGACGGCGGCGGCGAACGCCCAGGCCGCGCAGGGGACCGCACCGTGGAAGCGGTAAGCGTCGAGCTGCCGTGGCCGCCCAGCGTGAACCGCTACTACCGGGTGTTCCGAAACCGAATCCTCATATCGAGGGACGGACGGAAGTACAGGATGGTGGCGGTGTCGAGGCTGGGCGGCCTCAATCGGAAGCTCACGGGGGAGGTGTCGGTCGAGATCGACCTCTATCCCCCGGACCGTAGGAGGCGCGACATCGACAACCCGCTGAAGTGCCTCCTCGACTCGATGACCCACGCCGGGGTCTACGAGGACGATTCGCAGATCAAGGACATCGAGCTGCACATGCGAGAGCCGATGCCCCCGGAGGGAATGGTGCATGTGACCTTAAAGGAGAAATGACAATGTCGGACAAAGGAAACGAGGAGCGGGAGTTCATCCCGGAGTGGCGCAGAAGGCTTGAGGCGAAGAAGAAGATCGTGCAGGAGTTCATGGAGAGCCTCGACGACGACACGCTCTTCCGCGCCGCGCTCCTCTTCATGCTGGGGAACGACGATGCCGCCGTCATGAAGGAGATGAAGCTCGACGAGTTCGCCTTGAAGTCGATCAAGGAGCGGCTCGAGACGGGGCTTCGCCTTGCGGGGATCGAAACGAGGAAGTAGGCGATGATGACCTTGAGGGACTACCAGTCCGACGCCGTCGCTTCCGTATGGAAGCATCTGCGCGAGAAGGACACCAACCCGTGCGTCGTGATACCGACCGCCGGGGGAAAGTCCCTCTGCATCGCGCAGGTGGCGAAGGACGCCGTGACGAACTGGGGCGGGCGCGTCCTGTGCCTTGCGCACGTCAAGGAGCTGATCGAGCAGAACGCGGCGAAGATCAGGGCGATCTGCCCGGAGCTGAAGGTCGGCGTGTACTCGGCGGGCCTCGACAGCAGGGACACGAGTGAGCCGGTCATCGTCGCTGGCATCCAGTCGATCTGTGGACACGCGGATCTCTTCAAGCCGTTCGACATCATCATGGTGGACGAGGCGCATCTCATTCCGAGCGAAGGCGAGGGACGTTACCGCACCTTCCTCGCCGAGATGAAGGAGCGCAATCCGAACGTCCGTCTGATCGGATGGACGGCGACGCCGTACCGCACAAAGGGCGGCCTCATCTGCAGGCCGGAGAACCTCCTGAACGAGGTGTGCTACGAGATCTCCGTGAAGACCCTCATAAACCGTGGCTTCATCTCGCATCTCGTCTCGAAGTCCGGGACGGTCAAGCCAGACCTCTCGAACCTGCACATCCGCGCGGGCGAGTTCGTCCAGGAGGACATTGACGCGGCGATGGGCGACGATTCAATCGTCACCTCGGCCTGCCGCGAGATCGTCGACCTCACGAAGAACCGCAAGACGTGTCTCATCTTCTGCACGTCCGTGAAGCATTGCGAACGGGTGGCGGAGCTGATCCGGCGATTCTCCGGCGAGGAGTGCCCCGTTGTGACGGGCGACACGCCCCCGGAGGAGCGGGCGGACACCATCCGCCGCATGAGGGGCGAGACAGTCAAGGTCGGGCTCTTCGACGAGGAGTTGAAGCCGATCCGCTACTGCTGCAACGTCTCGGTTCTCACGACGGGGACGGACATTCCGAACATCGACACGGTCGTTCTCCTGCGTCTGACCGCCAGTGCGGGGCTTCTCGTGCAGATGGTCGGGCGCGGCTTCCGGCTCTCGCCCAAGACGGGCAAGACCGAGTGCCTCGTCCTCGACTACGGGAAGAACATCGAGCGTTTCGGATGCATCGACCAGATCAAGGCGACCGAGCCGAAGGGCGGACCCCGCGAGGGACCGCTGGCGAAGGAGTGCCCCCAGTGCCGGACGATGATGCCGCTGGCGCAGATGTGCTGCCCGAACTGCGGCTACCTCTTCGAGCGCAAGGAACGCGAGACCCATCTCGACTCCCGCGCCTCGTCCCTCGGAATCATATCAGGCGAAGTGGTCGACGAGGACTACGATGTCCGCGACGTGGACTACCGCGTGTGGCTCAAGCGGGATGCGAAGCCGGGTGCGCCGAGGACGGTTAGGATCACCTACACGATTGACCTCATGACGCAGTTCTCGGAATGGCTCTGCCCGGAACACAGCGGCTACGCCCGCAAGAAGTTCGAGACGTGGTGGAAGAAGCACACCCTTGAGGGAACGCCTATGCCCGGAACCGCCGACGATGTCTGCGAGTTCGCGTTCATGGGCATGATCCGCCAGCCGAGGAAGATCGCGGTGCGGCGCGTCTCCGGGTCGAAGTACCCGGAGATCATCGGGTACGAACTCGCCGACGAGCCGGAGAAGGTCGCTCCGTCGGAATCCGAGTACATGGAAGATGACGACCTTCCGTTTTGAGAAAGGCAATGGAGATGGACAGGGAGAAGATTCACGAACTGATGTTCAGGCTCTGGTGGTGGGCGCGTGTGTATGCGATCTACGCCGCGATCCTGTTCGCGATCCTGTGGGCGGTCGCGAACTGCTGCGCGGGATGCGCGAACGAATCGCCGTCCGCGCCGAAGCGGGAGGCGGCGGCCGCCCCGCCGACGCTCCTTTCCGAGCGTCTCTCCGGGATGATGGAGGAGATGCGGCGGGCGGGATGCTGGCCGATGGAGTTCTCGGTGTCGTTCTCGCCGCCGACGAACTACTCGGTCTCGGTCACCGGCAAATACTACGATGCGCTCGACCGCAACCGCACCAACCTCGTCAACCGAAACGAAGGGAAAGGGAACTAAAAGATGGACTGTCTCATTGGAAGTGGGCTTTGCCCCGTGAAGCGCGAGCTTCTTCACTGGAAGCGCACGGCGCACTATTTCGCCGCCCTGGCGATGGTGAACTTCATCGCCGCCTGGGCGATTGCGCTCTACAAGGCGACGGGAGGTGTGCATTGAGGAACTCGAAGCAGAACTGCCGCCACTTCGTTTCGCCTTTCGGGCGTTGGCTCGGCGACACGCGGGTGACGAAGGCCGCCGTGATGCGCCGTCCGGGAATGCCGCATCCGACGAGGATGCGGTGCGCGGGCGCGTTGTCCTCGTCGAGCGGACGTCCGGGACTGCCGCCGCATTGGAATCCGAGGATGGATGCCGAGGCGATGGCGCGGATGCGCGAGGAGCTGGCGATGATGGCCGAGCTTGACGCGATGGTCCCGATGTGGAGGTTCGGGTGATGAGATGTTCGCAATGCGACCGTCGCAGGGAATGCGGCGAGTCGGAGAGGCCCTCGTGTCCATACGGCGTTGAGCCGGTCATGAGGGGGAGTGAGGAAACCGATCACGAAGCAAGGGAGGACAGGCCGTGAGCGTCATGTTCGTCCTGTCGCTCTTCGCTATCGCCTACGGGGTCGGAAGCGGCCTCGGCGCGGTCGGCGAGGGGTTGAAGGAAATAGCGCGGGCTTTGAGCCGCGCGGGAAGGGGCTGATCGTATGTCTAAAGTGCCGATTGAACTCGCAGAGAGCTACCGCAAGGCAGGCCTTGCCGCGCTCCCGGCCGCTAAAGCGAAGAAGCGGCCTTCCATCGGCGGCTGGAAGACATGGTCGAAGCGCCTGCCCACCGAGATGGAGATCGCCGCATGGTTCGCCAACAACCAGGACGGGATCTGCATCGTGGCGGGTGCCGTGTCGGGGAACCTCGAGTGCATCGACTTCGACGCACACGGCGAGCTGTACCCGGCGTGGAAGGAAAAGGTCGCCCCGGAGGTGTTCGCCCGGCTCGTGGTCGAGCGGACGCCTTCGGGCGGCCTTCATGTCCTCTACCGCTGCGAAGAGCCGGTCGAGGGGAACAGGAAGCTCGCGCAGGGAATGCGCGAAGGGAAGAAGACGACGCTCGTCGAGACGCGCGGGGAGGGAGGTCTCTTCCTGTGTGCGCCTACCGAGGGGTACGTGCTCCTTCAGGGCGACTACGCCTCGCTGCCCGTCCTTTCGGGAGAGGCGCGAGAAGCCCTCCTGTCGGCGGCGGTGGCGATGAACGAGTGCGTGGACGAGTTGAGGCCCACGGAGGGCACACAGGCGCAGGATTCGGCCTTTCTGGTGAAACCGGGGGACGATTGGTGCGCACGGGGCGACATCCGCCCCGTCCTGATGGCCCACGGGTGGAAGTATCTCGGCGTGAAGCCGGACGGGAACGAGCTGTGGCAGCGCCCTGGGAAGTCCGGGGACGGCAACTCGGCGACCTTCAACGGGCAGATCCTCTGCGTCTTCTCGACGAACGCCGCGCCGTTCGAGGCGAAGGGCTACAACAAGTTCCAGGTCTATGCGCTCCTTGAACACGGGGGCGACTTCACGGCGGCGGCGAAGGCGCTGCTCGACAAGGGGTTCGGAAGGTCGGAGGACTACACGTCAGACGTCGACCTTTCGGGCGTACTGAAGCAGGGTGTGAAGGGTGCGCCGCCGGAGGACGATGACGAGAAGCACACATCGGTCGCAGACCCGGGCGTGATCCCGGAGGAGCTGCTGTCGGTTCCGGGGTTCATCAACGACCTCATGAACTACACGCTGCGGACGGCCTACTACCCGAACAAGGCGCTCGCGTTCGCCGGTGCGCTGGCGATGCTTGCACACCTCACCGGGCGGCGGTTCAAGGACCAGAGGGGCAGCCGCTTCAACATCTACCTTCTCGCCCTCGCGAAGTCCGGCGTGGGCAAGGAGCATCCGCGCGGGACGAACATCGACCTCGCGACGCAGATGGCGTTCATATCGGAACTCGGAGACACCTTCGCATCGGGCGAGGGTCTCGAGGACTCGATGTGCCAGTCGCCATCCATGCTCTACCAGGTGGACGAGATCGACTACCTCTTCAACACGGTGAAGCTGAAGGACTCGCGGGCGGAGCAGATCAACTCGATGCTGCTGAAGCTCTACTCCGAGTCGAAGACTACGCACATCATGAGAAAGAAGGCGATTCAGCGCGGTGCGCCCCCGGTCGGGACGGCAATCGTGCAGCCGCACCTCACGATGTTCGGAACCGCGACGCCGAAGTTCTTCTACCAGTCGCTCACCGAGCGGACGATGGAGAACGGGCTTCTTGCGCGTTGCATCGTCCTCGAGGCTGGGGAGCGCGGCACGGCTGGCGAACCGCACGAGGAGGACTTCCCGGAATCGGTGATCGACACCGTCCGCAACCTGATCCGCCTCGGACACGAGAACAACCTCACGGGGGAGTTCCCCCGTCCGCTCGTCCTGCAGGAGAACCCGGACGCGACGAACCGCATCCGCGAGATCCTCGGCTATGCGGACGAGGAATACCGCAAGGCGTCCGAGCGAGGCGACGATTCGGCGAACGCGCTCTGGGCCCGTGCGGGGGAGAAGGTGCTGAAGCTCGCCGCCATCTACGCGATCAGCGAGAACGCGGTCGAGCCGGTGATCACCATCGACGGCGTGAACTGGGCGTGGCGGTTCATCGAACACATGACGCGGCGGATGCTGTTCATGGCCTCGATGTTCGTGGCGGACACGGACTTTGACGCGCAGGCGATGAAGGTAATCCGGCTCGTCCGGCAGAAGCGCGGCCGCATCTCGCACGGGAAGCTTCTGCGCAACTCGCATCTCGACAAGGATGCGTTCAAGCGCGTGGTCGAGACGCTCATCGAAAGCGGAACTCTCCGCAAGGAGTTCGGCGACAGAGGCGGAGTGTTCTATGTGTTGACGGAATGAAAACGAGATGGGAGTCTTGCCTGATGGCAGGGCTCCCTTTCTGTTAATGATAATAGCTATCACACCTTGAATTCACCAGGCTCATCTACAGTAAGTCGGAAGTTGTCGAATTCGTGTTGCTCATTTTCGTCAACTGCGGGTTGCTGAATTCGTTTTGTTGCAATTCGAGACCATTTAATGTCTCCGAGTATTTCAAAGTTCGGCATCCTTCGGGGATAGCGCAAGCGTGATGAATGCCTCTTCGCGCTCTTCGGGCGAGAGTTCGGGCATCGTCCTGTCCTCATTCAGCATTGATGCACCTCGTACTTCAGCGACGTCCCGTCGTCCGGGCCGTCCTTCTCCGATTCAAACTCCTTCATCGTGCGGCAGACGGCGGCGCGGAAGTCCTTCGGGTTGTCATCCGTCGAGAAGGTCTCGATGAACTGCCGCTCCTCGACCGTGTGCGTCATCCGCTTGTAGCACATGACCATGTCGTTCGCCATCTGCTTGGCGTTCTCCAGAGCCCGCGCCGCATCGTCGCCCGTTCCCCAGATGACCGCGACTTTCGCCCGCGCGGACTTCACGAGGTTGGCGCAGGCGATGGGCTTGCCGGTCTGCTTGAAGAGCCATGCCTTGAAGTAGGAGCGGGCGACCGCCCAAAAGTACATCAGCTCCTGGCCCGTCTTGACCGCGCCCTCGATGTCGTTCGAGAACTCGCGGTGAAACCAGTTCGAGCGGGCGGTGAAGTCGCCGTTCTTGAGGTCTTCGATGTTGCCGTTCAGCTGGGGTGCGTCGGACATTTAATTCCTCTCGGCGAGATTGCGGAGATATGTGGCCGAGCGTTCGACCGCACTCCATATGCCCAGCATGGCGAAAAGCAATAGGCCGCTTGTGATGGCGGCAATGCCTGCGTCGAACTGGAGGAGCAGGCACAGAAGTATCCCGCCGATTACGCCGATGTAGGCAAACACATTCAAGACCTTGAAACTCAGAGGCATATCGACAACAATCGGTGTGCCCTTGGCTTTCTGCTGCGAATGCTGCCGAATCCCTCCTGTCGCGCTGTTCAGCGGCTTGCCGCACGACCAGCACAACGGTCTGTCCCGGTCGTTGTTAGTCCCGCAGTAGGGACACTTGACCTCGCGCCCGAAAACCTCGCCATTTGCTTCCGTCGAATATCCCATTGAATGCCTCCTTCACTTCTTGTTGTTGTGTTTCGCTACAACCTTTCCGCAAGGCCGCGCAGCTTCGCTCTCAATCGCTCCGCCTCCGCATCCTCCCCGTGCTGCACGGCGTATTCGAGAAGGGCGTCCGTCCTCTTCAGCTCCTCGATGAGCTTGTCCCGCTGTGTCCCTGTCTCGGTCATGGCTTACTCATCGTCCATTTCGTAAATCTCCCGAATTCCCGCCTCGTCAACGTAGTCCTCGAGGCAGAAGTCGGGGTCGAGCTTGACCTTCGCCTCGGCGAGTGTAAGGAGCGTTGTGTCGCGCAACTGCGGCACGAGAAGGTTTGCGACTTCGGGGGCCGCCGTCAACTCGTCCATCGTGTGCGCCTTGAGGCAATTGGCGCAGACTCCGGCCGAGATCGCAGACATCCTCTCGCCGTTGATGACTCGGTCACCGTCCGGATCGGGTGTGCATCGTGCGCAAAGAAGTGCGCTCCCGGCCGGGTGGCTCTCGGTCGATCCGCAACATAGGCAGAGGAATGATCTTCTTTGCATACTGCGTATTATACCAAAATCAACATGAGCGGCGGCGTTTGGTGGGGTTTCGGGGCTGTTGATTTGGTATAATGTCCGCAAACCTATGAATGGCAAATCAATGATCCCTCCTTCAATGCTTGCCGGATACGAGGACGCGAAACGCCGTCTGTCGGAGATCGCGGTCACGGGCGGGCCGCGCTATCACGCATTGCGGGCCATCCGCTTCGCCACCGAGGCGGCTCTCGACATCGAGGCCAACCGCCGCTTCTACGTGCCGGGGGCGATCACGGCGATCATCGAGAAGAGGAAGTACACGAGCTGGGTGAAATACCCCCTGCGCGATCACAGGAAGTTCTCCGAGTGGATCGACCCGGTTGGCGACGGCCCGTCGTTCGTCCGCGAGGTGTTTGATCTTGCGGGCGACCTTGCCGACCGGCAGGCCGTGCTCGACATCTGCCCGCAGGACGTCAGGAACGTGCGCGATTACGTCAGGATCGCCGTCAAGGTCATCCGCAAGCACATACCCGTCGCCGACCTCATTTTTCTGAACCATCACCTCGCGTCCGTGTGCGACTATTGCGAGAGCATGGCTTCTCCCGTCTTCGCGCTTTCCGCCCCAACGCAGATGCTCAACGATAGGGTGCAGTACGCCAACGAGTTCAAGCGCATCCTATCGACGGGCGCGGATTTGATCGAGGACGGGCTTATGAGGATCGCAAGGCGGCAGAAGAACGCGAAGAGGTCCGGGACGCTTGCTCGGGAATCGGATGCCGACAAGGACGATCAATGGCAGATGTTCCTCGGTCTTGAGAAGGAATATCCGTCTGTCTCGATGCGCGAACGGATCGTGCTGAAGAGAACCGCCGGGCTGAAATGCGGATACAAGCTCGGCGGTTTGCGCCGCAGATGGTCCAGGTGGACGAATGCGGGACATTGAGGGGCATTCTGTCCTCTGTCCCAACTTTGATGATCGTTTTAGCCCCGTCGGATTGTGCGGGGGCGGCTCTTCGGAAGATTCACCTCCGCATTCTGTCCCAACCGCCTATAATCTCCATCGTATTCGCGGCATGGTGTCGTGAAGTTAAAGCGAAGGAGAACAGATCATGATCATGCATAAAGGTCCGGGCGGCTGGCCGTCCATGACGGGAAATCCCTCTGGAGGTGGAAGGGACAACAACCCTCCCCATCGGTAATAGGGAAGAGATCAAGATGCGCTACCGGCCCCCTGCTTGTGCAGGGGGCTTTTCTTAAGCCGAAACGCTCCGCAACGTTCGCGTCGAGCGTTCGCATTACGTTCGCAAGCGTTCGCAGATTCGCAGATTTCTGGGCTTCGGAAGGGGGAAAACGACCTTCGAGCCGCCCTTACGTTCGCAGTTCGCAAGTCGGTTGCGAACGTAATGCGAACGTAAGGAATGCCGGGAAGAGGGAGAAAAGATACACAATAACACATAATATATATTTTTTCTTTTATATATATTTTCCCTTTTCTCTTGCGTTCGCAAATTCGCACGATTGCCTCGCGGCGCAAATGTTGTGCGCCTCGCGCGCGGGCGCGTGTGCTCGTGTGCGCGAGAGAAGCCGGACGCCCCAAGCGAAAGAGGGGAACGATGCCCTCGTGTCAACGGAGCGTCCGACCGCCGACCATTCTACCACCCGTCTTGCGGACGAGTCAACGGCCCCGCGCCGCCTTTTCCAACTTTTTTCAGAAACTTCGGGACTGAACCCCCTCGGGCCTCGAAAAACGTGGGCGAGGCGAGGGCTGCACCCAAGCGGCGGGCTGCGCTTCGCAGGGAATCGCACGTGTTGCGCCCACGTTGCCCCACGTTCGCGAGGAGGGCCTGGGGCGCACCCGTTGCCCGCCCCCGCGAGGTCGCGCCCTGAAGCCGCCCTGGGGGCTGCCCGCGAATTCCTACGGTTCCTCCCCGGGGCCTATCAAAGCCTTGGGCGCGGGAAGGAGTCGGGCTACTAAGGAGAGTTTATTTGCAGTGAGAAACTTTTTAACGGCAGGTTTGAAGGAGAAATCATGAATATTGTGAACGTTAGAATCGAGGAGATCACGCCCTACGCGAACAACCCCCGCAACAATGACGGTGCGGTTGAAAGCGTGGCGAAGTCGATTGAGAAGTTCGGCTTCATCGGCGCGATCATCCTGAACAAGGACAAGGTCATCATCAACGGCCACACCCGGGTGAAGGCCTGCAAGAAGCTGGGAATGGAGACCGTCCCGGCGATCATCGTCGACCACCTCACCAAGGAGCAGGAGG
Organism: Verrucomicrobiota bacterium; assembly: GCA_050874585.1. Classification (GTDB taxonomy): domain Bacteria; phylum Verrucomicrobiota; class Kiritimatiellia; order RFP12; family UBA1067; genus UBA1067. The sequence continues at coordinate 57,098 of JBNMKZ010000003.1, forward strand.
ACGCGCTCCGCATCGCCGATAACAAGACGGGCGAAATCGCGGAGTGGAACGAGGATCTGCTCCGCGCCGAGCTGAAGGCCCTCGAAGAGGCCGGGTTCGGCATCGAGGATCTCGGCTTCGACAATTCCGAGCTGGAGGCTCTGCTCGAAGGCGACGTTTCCGTCTCGGTCGGCGAGACCGATCCGAACGCCGCCCCGGAAGTGCCGGAGGTCGCGGTGTCCCGTCCGGGCGAGGTGTATGTCCTTGGGGACCACCGGCTCGTCTGCGGCGATTCGACCAAGGCAGAGGACGTCGGCAGGGTTTGCAAGGAGGGCGAGGCCGACATGTGGCTCACCGATCCGCCCTACAACGTCGCCTACGAGGGGTCGAACGGGCTCACGATACAGAACGACTCGATGGAGGACGTGAAGTTCCGCGAGTTTCTGCGCACGGCGTTCGGTCATGCCGAGAAGACCTTGAAGCCGGGTGCGCCGTTCTACATCTTCCACGCGGACTCGGAGGGCTACAACTTCCGGGGCGCATGCCACGACATCGGACTCCGCGTCCGCCAGTGTCTTGTGTGGAAGAAGAACGCCCTCGTCCTCGGGCGGCAGGACTACCAGTGGATTCACGAGCCGTGCCTGTACGGCTGGAAGGAGGGCGGGCCCCATCCCTGGTACGCCGACCGCTCCCAGACCACGGTCATGGAGTTCAACAAGCCGAAGAAGAACGACGTCCATCCGACGATGAAGCCGGTGGAGATGCTCGTCTACCTCCTGCAGAACTCCTCGAAGCGCGGTGACGTCGTACTCGACACCTTCGGCGGCAGCGGCTCGACGCTGATCGCATGCGAACAGACCGGGCGCGTCTGCAAGACCGTCGAACTCGATCCGCGCTACTGCGACGCGATCCGCCGCCGGTGGGCCGAGTTCAAGCACGGCGAGGGCTGCGACTGGGCGAAGCTCACCCCGGTCGAGGGAAGCGCGGAAGCGGCGGGGGAGGAAGCCCCGGCCGAGACGTGAGGTATTACGCCCGACAGTATCGTGTACAGGATCCACAGGGACGTCACAATGCCCACGGAAGCACACGGGAACACGGGCGTTAGCTGCCGTTAAGCGGGCTTCAACCCCCGTTTAGCGGCACAATCGGGGTCACGACCCAGGGAAGATAGAGAGTCTACACTGCCGAGACACTATCGCGGCAGAAGCACACGAAAGGCGAACAGGATATGATCATGACAAGCGAATACTGCGCGGTGGGGCATCCCGACCGCACATGCGACTACATTGCGAGCTTTTTGCTCGACAAGTACCTTGAACACGACCGCACGGCGCGGGTCGCGCTGGAGGTTCAGCTGAAGGACAACTTCTGCACGGTTGCGGGGGAGGTGTCCTCGACCTGGCACTTCACGGAACGCGAGATCGCGGAACTCGTCCGCGAGGCGATCCGGAAGGTCGGCTACACCGACGAGTACCGCGACAAGTGGGGGCGTGAGAACGCCATCAGCGGCAGCGACGTCGAGGTGACAATCCACATCTCGCAGCAGTCCGGCGACATCGCCCAGGGCGTGAACCGCGAGGGCTGGGGCGACCAGGGGATCTTCTTCGGGATGGCGGTGAACGACCGCGCCCACGGCTACATGCCTCTCGACTACTGGCTGGCGCGTGAGGTCGCGAACGCCCTCGCGAAGAGCGGCTGGGGCGGCATCGACATCAAGACGCAGGTGACCGTCGAGGACGGCAGGCCGATTGAGTGCGTGGTCGCGATTCCGCTCGACCCGGCGACCGAGGACGAGAAGCGGCGGCTCATCGCCGACTACGTCAAGGCAACGGTCGGCGCGGACTGCGAGGTGATCGTGAACGGGACGGGGCGGTATATGACGCACGGTCCCATCGGTGACTGCGGCACGACGGGCCGCAAGCTCGTCGTGGACTTCTACGGCGGCAACTCCAAGATCGGCGGCGGCAGTCCGTGGGGCAAGGACCCCACCAAGGCGGATGTTGCGCTCAATCGCCTCGCCCGGAAGCGGGCATTGGACTGGCTCCTGGAGCAGAACCTCTACGAGGTGCGCTGCGCGATCAGCTGCGCCATCGGGCGGTCGCAGATCCGCATCACGATGACGGACGGCAACGGGAACGTCCTCAAGAGCTGGACGGAGGAGTGCCCGACGAGCCATGTGATCGACGAGCTTCGCCTCGCCGAGCCGGACTACGCCGAGACCTGCCGCAACGGACTCTTCGGCAATGAGCGTTGAGTTCCAGGCGTTCCTCTGGGGACTGACCGCGCTCTCCCTCCTGGGGACGGCGCTGAACGTCAGGAAGCGGATCTCGTGCTTCTACATCTGGACGGCCGTGAACCTCGCGTGGGTGTTCGTCGACTGCAACCAGGGGCTGTGGGCGAGATCCGTCCTCGACGGCGTACACTTCGCCTTCGCGGTGTGGGGCATCTGGGACTGGACGAGGCGTCCACCCAGATGAACCCCGCATCGCGGATTCAGGCGCGGCGGATCGCGAAGAGGCCGCGGGCGGTTTTCACGAAGCGGGAGGCCTCGCCCTTGGCCTTGATCTCGCGGAGGATCGCGGAGTAGAGCGTCTGCTCCGGGGTCTTGCCCGCACCCGGCTCCCAGAGCTTCTGCTCCTTGGCGGCGTCGATCATGCGCCGGACGGTCATCGGCTCGTCCGAGCGTTCGAGGACGGCGGCCGCCGCATTGACGAGACTGAGCTTGCGCTCCTCGGCGGGATCTGCGGGCTTGCGCTCCGGCGCGGCCTTCTTCTCGGCGGGGACTTCCGCCTGCGCCTCGGTGGTGATATTCTTCACTGTCATTTCCTTTCCCGACTCCGTCTTGACCTTCCAGCCGCCGTTCGGAGCCTTGCCGACGACCTTCACCTTGACCTCGTTGCGGCCGACCTTGACCGTTCCGCGAGTGCCGACTCTGATTTTTTCGTTCATTTCGTTCTTTCCTTTCGCTTGATCCCCAGCGGGGCGTTGACGGGACACATGATGCCGTAATCGTCCGCAAATAGCCAGTGCGAATGTGAAGAAATCTCAACAACCCAAAAAGGAGGCCGTATGGCTAACATTGCTTCGGTTCGGAAGGACGGCATGGTGCGCGTCCTCGCCGGGAGCGGGTCGCGGACGTTCTCCGAGGAATCCCTCGAGGCGGACATCGCGGCGGGCGCACCCGTCAACGAGGACGGGACGATCAACCTCATCGCCTACGTGGCGTGGATACTGAAAGGGAACCTGAATGGCGATTAACCCCTCCAAGCTCAAGCCCGCCGAGCTGGTGAAGCTCGTCAACTCCACCGACTTCGGAACCGTCGCCTCCCCGGCGCAGGTGTACAGGCACTTCGAGCGGGCGGGCTACCGCATCGCCAGTGTCGATGACCCGAGGTGCATCAACTTCTTCCGCTATGCGGCGTGGCTCGTCGACATGAAGAACGCCGCAGCCGAGGAGGAGCGGCAGCAGGGCGACTACGCATCCTTCCGCGCCGAGATGGCGAGGAAATCCCTTGAGAAGTCGCTCGAAGGGCGAGACATCGGCGACCTCCCGCCCGTGGACGATCCCGAGCGGAAGGAGAAGTGCCGCCTCGACTTCAAGCTCTTCTGCGAGACGTACTTCCCGGAAGTGTACCAGCTCAAGTGGTCGGACGACCATCTGCGGGCGATTGCGAAAATCCAGAAGTCCGTCCTCGAGGGCGGACTCTTTGCCTTGGCGATGTCTCGTGGTTCGGGCAAGTCTTCGCTCACGGAGACCGCCGCCATCTGGGCGATGCTCTACGGTCACCGAGAGTTCGTGGTTCTCGTGGGTGCGTCAGAATCGGCCGCCCTCGAAATGCTCGACTCGATCAAGACTGAGTTCGAGGTGAACGAACACATCGCCGCCGACTTCCCGGAGGTAGCCTACCCGATCCAGAAGCTGCAGGGTATCGCGAACCGGTGCGCCGGTCAGCTCTACCACGGGGAGCGGACGCGCATCACGTGGACGGCGAATGAGATCGTCCTCCCGACCATCGCTGGCGCGGCGTCCTCGGGCGTGATCGTCCGGGTGGCGGGCATCACGGGCCGAATTCGCGGCATGAAGTACAAGAAGCCGGACGGGCGCACGATCCGCCCGGAGTTCGTCGTGATCGACGATCCGCAGACCTCCGAGTCGGCGGGGTCCATCGAGCAGACGAGGAAGCGCGTCCGTGTGCTTGCCGGGGACATCTTGGGCCTCGCCGGTCCCGGAAAGAAGATCTCGGGCATCATGCCCTGCACCGTGATCCGCCCCGGCGACATGGCCGAGCAGATCCTCGACAAGCTCAAGCACCCGGAATGGAACGGGGAGCGGTGCAAGATGATGTACCAGTTCCCGAAGAACGAGGAGCTGTGGAACCGCTACGCCGACCTCCGGGCGGACGAGCTTCGCGAGAAGGGGACGTTCGAGGAGGCGACGGAGTTCTACCGCCAGCACCGCGAGGAGATGGACGAGGGCGCGGTCGTGTCGTGGCCTGACCGCCACAACTACGACGAGATCAGCGCGATCCAGCATGCGATGAACTTGAAGTTCACGGACGAGGCGGCATTCTGGGCGGAGTACCAGAACGAGCCGCTCCCGGAGGACTTGGGTTCGGACGAACAGCTCACGGTCGACGGGATCGTGAACAAGCTGAACGGACACTCGCAGAAAACGGTCCCCGTCTCGGCGAACCACCTCACGATGTTCATCGACGTGCAGAAGACTCTGCTCTTCTACGTCGTGTGCGCGTGGGACGACGACTTCACCGGCTCGGTGATCGACTACGGGACGTGGCCCGACCAGCGGCGGCGGTACTTCTCTCTCGCGGACGCGAACCCCACCCTTCAGTCGAAGTTCCCGAGGGCGGGCTTGGAGGGCTGCATCTACGGCGGCCTCAAGTCGCTCACGGAGGACTACCTTTCCCGCGAGTTCACGCGGGACGACGGGGCGGCGATGAAGGTCGAGAAGTGCCTCATAGACGCGAACTGGGGTCAGTCGACCGACGTCGTGTACCAGTTCTGCCGCGAGTCCGCACACGCGAACGTGATCGTGCCGAGCCACGGCAAGTACATCGGAGCAAGCTCGAAGCCCATGTCCGAGTACAAGAAGGCGGCGGGCGACCGGGTGGGCCTCAACTGGCGGATGCCGAACATCCGTGGAAAGCGGGCGGTCCGGCACGTCATCTTCGACGCGAACTACTGGAAGTCGTTTGTCGCCAGCCGCCTCCTGATGGCGGTCGGCGACCGTGGCTGCCTCTCCCTCTGGGGGCGGAGCGGCGAAACGCACATGCTCTTCGCCGAGCATCTGACCGCCGAGTACCGGGTGAAGACCGAGGGTCGCGGACGGAAGGTGGAGGAGTGGAAGATGCGCCCGGAGGCGAAGGACAACCACTGGTGGGACGGCGCGGTCGGATGCGCGGTCGCGGCATCGATGGTCGGGTGTGTGCTCGCGGGCACGGATGCACACGCCAGAGAGAAGCCGAAGGTCAAGGTGAAACTCTCCGACCTTCGGAAGGCGCGGAACAGGTAAAGGAAAAAAGTTCGTTTTTTTCGGGACTGGAGAGGGTCGGGCCTCGAAAAACGTGAGTGCGGAAAGGATCGTGTGCGGTTCGCAATCCGGCTTTCGGAAAAATCTTCGGATTTTTCGGGACTGGAATACCCCGGGCCTCGAAAAACGTGCCTGCGGAAAGGATCGCATCGGTCGCCGCGAGATCTTCGCGTGAATCTTCGGATTCGCCGGGACTCGGCGGCGTCGGGCCTCGTAAAACGTGGCTGCGGGCTGAGTACGTTCCCGTCGGAGGCGGTATCCGAAGGCGGGAAGACCGGGTTCTTGTTGTTTCCTTTCCCGGTCCGGGGCGTGGCCGCGCCCTCAAGCGGGGGGTTGTTGTCCCGCGCGGCCTTTAAGCATCTTTCGGGATGCGCGGCCGCCGTCGAGCCGTTCCTGGACGGCTGGCGGACGCGGGGGCGGCACGAGCCCTCACAAACGGCGGACGCGCCGCACGTGCAGGCCTTGTCAAAGTGCGCCGACGGGCGTGGAACGGAGTCGAAATGAGGTATGGAAGCGTGTGCAGCGGCATCGAGGCCGCATCCGTAGCCTGGAAGCCCCTCGGCTGGAAGTGCGCATTCGTCTCGGAGATCGAGAAGTTTCCGGCGGCGGTACTCGCCGAGCGCTTCCCCGAGGTTCCGAACCTCGGCGACTTCACGAAGATCGAGAGGGGGAACTACGAGGGCGATATCGACCTTCTCGTCGGAGGCACACCATGTCAGGCGTTTTCAATCGCCGGTTTGAGGAAAGGACTTAACGATGAAAGAGGCAATCTTGCGCTTGAGTTTGCAAGGCTGGCTTTTCGCACACATGCCCGATGGGTGGTCTGGGAAAATGTCCCCGGCGTACTATCAAGTGGGCAAGGAGGCGATTTTGCCGCCTTCCTATCGCTCCTCGTCGGATGGGAGGTCAAAGTCCCCGACGGGAAGTGGAGAAAGGCCGGACTCGTCACCGGAGCCCCCGGATGCTTCAGCGTGGGTTGGCGAGTGCTTGACGCTCAATATACCCGAGTTCAACAATTTCCAAGGGCGATCCCGCAGCGAAGGCGTCGTGTCATCCTTGTCGGAAGTCTTGGTTCGTGGGAGGATTGCGCCAAGGTACTTTTTGACGGTGAAATGTGCGGCGGGGATGCTCCGCCGCGTCGCGAAGCGCGGCAAGCAGCTCCCGGCGATGCTGGAGCGGGCCCTGCGGGCACTGGTTGGGACTTCAGCTGGTGGGACGGAGGGCAACGCGCCAGCACCCTGACGACGCGCTCGATCGGGCAGATGATGCCCGACAAGGACCAGCTTCCGTGCGTCATCGACACGAGGTGGCACAACTACGCGACCGATGGCTCGTGTCCGGCACTTCTCGCGACCGACTACAAGGAGCCGAAGGCGGTGGTCGACCCGTGTCCGACCTTGGACGCATCCTATCCGGGCAAGCAGAACAACCAAGACATCACGAAACTGGTGTGCTACGAGAACCACGGACAGGACTCGCGCATCCGCGAGACCGGCGAGGTCGCGCCCTCGATCCCCGCGCAGGCGGGAACTGGCGGCAACAACCTCCCGCTCGTCCAGAAGGTCTTTGCAATCGACTCGATGGCCTCGAACGCCATGAAGTCGAAGAATCCGCACAGCGGAAGCCGCGAGATCGACGTCGCCACGACCCTCGACACGACGAACCCCACGCCCTCCAAGAACCAGGGCGGCATGGCAATCGTCGAGGAGGCGGTCGCCATCGCCGAGAACGTGATTGGCCGCAAGGTCGAGAACGGCGGCAACGGCATCGGGGCGAAGGAGGGCGTGTGCTACACGCTCGATACGGTCGGAGTCCACGGAGTCTGCTACCCGATCGACATGATGAACGTCGACGGCAGGGGTGACAACTTCAAGGCGAAGTGCTACGGCAAGCCCGGTTCGGCAGCCTACGCATTGACGCGCCGTCGTCCGTCGGGCGTGTGCCTCCCCGGGGTGGTGCGCCGCCTCGTGCCGGTCGAGGCCGAGCGGCTCATGGGCTTTCCGAGGATTGTCACGGGCGATGTGTCGGTGATGACCAAGGACGAGTATATCGTCTGGCTTCTGGCGACGCATCGGATCGAGGTCAACTGCGAGGCGGGTGAGGTGTTCTCGATGCGGACGGGAGGCGGCAATCCCTGCCTTCCGCGTCGGCTGAACGGAACGGTGCTGAACGGGTATCGCGTCGTGTCCCTTCGAGAGGGCGACGTGAAGAAGCAATGCCGCGTCCATAGGATCGTCTGGATCGCGAAGCACGGGCTTGTCCCGGACGGGTATGTCGTTGACCACATCAACAACGACAAGCTCGACAATCGGATCGAGAACCTTCAACTGCTGACCCAGGCGGACAATTCGACGAAGGCGGCGGCGGACGGCCTCTACAGAACGGGAGATGACAACCCGTCGACCAAGCTGACGGACAAGGAGGTCGAATGGATATTTGACGATTACTGGTCCGGCATGGGGTCGATCCGCGAGTTGGCGGAGAGGGCGGGCATCTCAAAGTCACGGGTTCAGCAGATCATCCACATGGAGGATTGGACGCAGATTCCTTGGCGCGGCAAGCCCGCCGAGGAATGCCCGGACGGCCCCCGCTACAAGGCGCTGGGGAACTCGATGTGTACGAACGTGATGGCGTGGATCGGAGAAAGGATCGATGCAGTCGAGAAGGAGAACGCGAATGGACGACAAGAAGCTTGAGGAGCTGACCGAGCAGATGCTCGCCCAGCCCAAGGTCGTTGAAGTGGACGGCCAGCGCGTCGAGAACCAGTCGGTCGGCGACCTTCTCAAGGTGGCGAGCTACTTCGCCTCGAAGCGGGCGACGCAGGGACGGCGATGCCCCCTGCGCGTCACGAAGATGGCGTCGGGAGGTGCGGTGCTATGATATGGTTCGGAAAGAAGAATTCCGCGCCAGTCAAGGCGAGGTTCTCGCTCCCCCGGTGGATCAAGGCCCGCTTCGATGCGGCGCAGACCACGAAGGACAACGCGAGGCACTGGGCCGCAGCCGAGTTCCTCTCGGCTGATGCGGAGGCCGATCCGCAGGCGCGGAAGATCCTCCGCACCCGCGCCCGGTACGAGGTGCAGAACAACTCGTATGCGCGCGGCATCGTCTCGACGATTGCGAATGACACCGTGGGAACGGGGCCGCGCCTCCAGATGCTCCTCGAATGCGAGGACGCGAACCGCCGGATCGAACACGACTTTGCCGTCTGGGCGAAGCGTGTGCATCTTCCGGCGAAGCTGCGCACGATCCGCATGGCCCGCTGTCAGGACGGCGAGGCCTTCGTGATCATGGCGCAGAACCCGAATTTGAAGTCGAACGTGAAGCTGGACCTTCAGCTGATCGAAGCAGACCGGGTTACGGATGACGAGCTGAACGCTGACGCGACCTCAGTTGACGGCATCACGTTCGATCCCTTTGGAAACCCGAAGTCGTACAAGGTGCTGAAGAACCATCCCGGCGGGACGGCGAGCTTCGACCTCGACTTCAAGCTCGTGAAGGCGGAGGACATGATCCACGTCTTCCGGCAGGACAGGCCCGAGCAGCACCGGGGAATCCCGGAGATCACGGCGGCTCTTCCGCTCTTCGCGCACCTGCGGAGGTTCACCCTCGCGGTGGTGAGCGCGGCGGAGGCCGCCGCCGACTTCGCGGGCGTGTTGTACACCGACGCTCCCGCGAACGGCGAGGCGGATGCGGTCGAGGCGATGGACACGATCCAGCTCGAGCGCAACATGCTCCTCACGATGCCGGGCGGCTGGAAGATGTCGCAGGTGGACCCGAAGCAGCCGGTCACGACCTACGGGGAGTTCAAGCACGAGGTGCTGAACGAGATCGCACGGTGCCTGAACATCCCGTACAACATCGCGGCCTGCAACAGCTCCGGCTACAACTACGCCTCCGGGCGTCTCGACCACCAGACGTACTACAAGTCGCTGAAGGTCGACCAGGCGTTCGTCGAGGAAACGGTGCTTGACCGCATCCTCGAAAGGTGGCTGCGGGAATGGGCGCTCGTCAACCGCGAGAAGGTGGACGAGTGCGACTGCAACCACGTGTGGTTCTGGGACGGCCACGAGCACGTCGATCCCTCGAAGGAGGCGACGGCGCAGGAGAAGCGTCTCGCGAACAACACGACAACCCTCGCGGCGGAGTACGCCAGGCAGGGGAAGGACTGGGAGACGGAGCTTCGCCAGCGGGCGAAGGAGAAGAAGCTCATGGACGAACTCGGGCTTTCGGTGCCAGACGCCGCGCCCGTACAGAACGGAAAGGAAGACGATGAAGACAACGAGTGAATTTCTTGAGATCACCGCCGCATCCGGCGGGAAGAGGCCGAGCGTGAAGGGACTCGCCTATTCGGGCGGGAAGATGCGACTCTTCGGCTGGTCTCGCCCCGTCGTGGTGGACATGGCGGGGATGAACATACCCGAGTCGGTGCCCTTGCTCACCAACCACGTGAACGACACGCTTTGCCGCGTCGGGGTGGTGACGGCGACCAAGGGTGCCGAGGGGCTCGAGATCGCGGGCGAGATCGTCGCAGAGGGGGAGGAGGCCGAGAACATCGTCGCGCAGGGCAGGACCGGCGCGGACTGGCAGCTCTCCATCGGCGCGGAGGTCGAGGCCGCTGAACTCGTCCAGGAGGGGAAGCGCACGATCAACGGGATCGAACACGATGCTCCCTTCTACCATGTCACGAAGTCAACCCTCCGCGAGGTGTCCGTGGTCGCGGTGGGGGCCGACAAGGCAACTCACATGAAGGTCACGGCAAAACTCGAACTGAAAGGCAATTCCATCATGGAACCCCAGAAGAAAGAAACTGCGGCAGCTCCCAAGGTTGAGGCCGCCGCTCCCTTAAACACGCCCGCAGCCCCCGCCGCACCGGCGAGGGTCGAGGCGGCCGCCGCTCCCTTAAACACGCCCGCCTCGCCCGCCGTGGACGCGAAGGCCATCGCCCAGGAGGCGATCAAGGCCGAGCGCGACCGCGTGAACATGGTCAAGTCCGTGTGTAACAGCGAGTTTCCGGAGATCGAGGCGAAGGCCATCTCCGAGGGCTGGGGCAAGAACCAGGTGAACGAGGCGGTGCTGGCGGCGTTCCGCGCCAAGCAGCCCACCACCGACGTCAACATCACCATCAAGAAGGAGAACGCGATGACCGCGAAGCGACTCGAAGCCGCGCTTTCCCTCCGCGCCGGCATCAGCGGCGACAAGCTCGTGAAGGACATGGGCGAGGAGACCGTCGAGGCGGCGATGAAGGACGCGGACATGCCGCTCGCCGGCATCCTCGGCGAGTGCATGAGGATCGAGGGCATGAGCGTCCCCCGCACGTTCGACAACCAGGCGATCAAGGCGGCGTTCTCGACCGTCTCGCTCCCCGGCATCCTCTCGAACGTTGCAAACAAGAAGCTCATGCAGGCGTATGAGGCGCAGCCCATCATCGCCACGAAACTCTGCACGACGGGCGACCTCTCCGACTTCAAGGAGAACGACCGCTTCCGCCTCACCGACATCGGCGACCTGAAGCCCATCGGCGCGGACGGCGAGATCAAGGACGGGGCTCTTTCCGAGGAATCGGCGAAGAACCAGCTCGAGACCTACGCCAAGAAGTTCTGCCTCACGCGCAAGATGATCATCAACGACGATCTCGGCGCGTTCCTCAAGGTGCCGACGGCGATGGGCAACCGCGCCGCCCGCCTCGTGGACCAGCTCTTCTTCAAGCGCCTCATGGCGAACCCGACGGGCGTGGACGGCAAGGCGCTCTTCTCGGCGGCGCACAAGAACCTCCTCTCCGGGGCGAACTCGGCCCTCTCGGCGGACTCGCTCAAGAAGGCGATCCAGCTCTTCACCGACCAGGTGGACTCGGACGGCCAGCCGATCAACGTGGAGCCCTCGATCCTGCTCGTCCCGACCTCGCTCAAATTCCTCGCGGCGGAGCTGACGCAGGGCACGACCCTCGTCATGTCCGGCGGCGCGGACAACGTGGTCAGGCCGGCGATCAACGTCCTCGCCGACCAGAACCTGCAGATCGTCTCGAGCCCGTACCTCTCGAACTCGAAGTACGCAGGCTCATCCGAGGCGTCGTGGTACCTCTTCGGCAAGCCGGGCGTCGTGGACACCTTTGAGATCGGATACCTCAAGGGCAAGCGCACCCCAACCGTCGAGCGCGGCGACCTGGACTTCAACGTCCTCGGCATCTGGTTCCGCGTGTTCTTCGACATCGGCATCCGCGAGCAGGATCATCGCGGCATGGTCAAGGCGACGGGCGCGGCCGCGTAACCGAAGCCACACGGCTTGCGGCGCGACACGGGGTTCTTAGTTGTTTCCTCCCCCGTGCCGCGCCGCTAACTTTCACACATCGCAAGAGAAAGGTTCAATCATCATGAAGGCACGTTATGTTCAGCGCGGCGAGTCCATCGACTATACCCCCACGCCCACGGAAGCCGTCGCCGCTGGCGACATCGTGAAGCTCGGCAACCTCGTGGGCGTCGCGAAGCTCGACATCAAGCCGGGGGAGCTCGGTTCCCTCGCCCTCGTTGGCGTCTACGAGATCGCGACGAGCGGCACCGCCATTGAGGCGGGCGCACTCGTCTTCGTCGATCCGGCGACGGGCAAAACCTGCGCCGAGTCGGCGCCGGGCGCGGTCAAGTTCGGCCATGCGGTCGCCGCCGCGGGCACCACGGACGCGCTCGTCAACGTCCGTCTCGAGCAGGGCTTGTAAGCCATGATCCGAAGGGGTCTCGCCGCCCTCCGGCTGATGCAGTACGAAGTCCTCGCGGACGACGTGACGTACAGCCGAGACGGCGCGGCGAAGGCGGTGAAGGCGATTGTCGGGCGGACGGTGTTCCGCTCGACCAACGACAGCGGGCATTGGACTCGCACCGAGACGCGGGACTTCATCATCCGCCCGGACGAACTCGGGCTCGTCCCCGAAAAGGGCGACGTGATCCGGTTCGACGGCGGCGAGTACGAAGTCCTCGCGCCGAACGGGGAGCCGGTGTGGAGGTGGAGCGATCCCCACCGCACGGCGATGCGAATCCACGCCAAGCACACGGGAGGCGACGAATGAGCCAGGAACAGCAGAAGCAAGAGATGCCGCCGGGATTCCCGGAACTCTGGGAGAACGTCACGCACTCGCGGATGGACATCGCGGAGCTGAAGGGGATGATCAAGATGCACTTCAAGGACGGCGTACACCACCAGCCGCCGTGCGCGACTGCGGCGGGGCTTCAGAAGACGCTCTACACCGCGATGGGCGCGGCGATCATCTCGCTGCTCTCGGCGGTCGGCTGCCTCGTCCTCGAACTCGTGAGGTACGCGCATGGATGACATCATTGAGCTTGCGGAGGGCGTCGCCGAATCGCTCGGCGAGGGTGCGGAGGTCTCCTTCGCGCCCGAATTCGACCTCAAGAGCCTCAAGACGAAGAAGCTCGTCGTGGTGCCCGTCGGGATCGAGTCGAAGCCGAACGCCCGCGACTACCTCGAGGACAGGTACAAGGTGCAGGTGGGGCTTCTCAAGAAGTGTACCGAGGACGACGTTCCGGACCTTGTCCGCGAGGTCGTCCGGATAGGACGCTCCTTCCTGCAGAAGTACGTCTGCGGGCTCCGCTGCATGAAGACCGAGTACGTTCCGCTCTTCTCGCCCGAACACCTCCGGGAGCGGAGGCAGTTCACGGGCGTTGTCGAACTCACGTTCCTCACGGTGCATCGCAATGAACCATGAGGTCGAGTTCGATGCGGACGGCCTCGTCGCGAAGGCGGCGAAGGCGAGTGTGGAAGTGCTACGGCGCATGGGCGCTTATGTGCGACGAGTCGCGCAGGGCAAGGTGCGCCAGAGCACTCGCCCGTCTTCTCCCGGATCGCCTCCGCATACGCGTCGAGGCGCTCTGAAGAGGGGCGTCCTCTTCGGCGTGGACAAGCGGCGGCAGTCGGTGCTGATCGGCCCCGGCTTCCGGTTCGTCGGAACCTTGATGCAGGCGCACGAGTTCGGCGGCGGCTACAAGAAGGAGCGCTATCCGAAACGACCTCTCATGGGGCCGTCCTTAAGGGAATCCGCGCCCCACCTCGCGAAGATGTGGGAAAACGCGGTCAAGTGAATCACAACAGGAGTAATTCGTTATGGCAGGAGAAGCAAAGAGCTACACGCTCGGCCTTGAGGCCAAGCTCTTCTACGGCGCGGCGGGCGCAACCGCTGCGACCGAGATGAAGAACGTCAAGGACGTGACGCTCAACATGGAAACCGGCGAGGCGGACGTCACGACACGCGCCGCCGAGGGCTGGCGACTGACGGCGGCCACCTTGAAGGAGGCGTCCGTCGAGTTCGAGATGGTGTGGGACCCGAACGACGGCGGGTTCTCGGCGATCAAGGAGGCCTACTTCAAGGCCGAACCTCTCGCGCTGTTCGTCTCGGACGGCAACGAGAAGGGCCTCGACGCCGACTTTGTCGTGACGTCGTTCAGCCGTTCCGAGCCGCTGGAGGAGGCGCTGACCGTCTCGGTCACGTGCAAGCCGACGCTCGTGAACCGCGCCCCGACGTGGAAGGGCTAAACCGCCTTGTCTTGTGCCGCGCCACACTGTGGCGCGGTGCAGGACGGGCTAACGGAGAAAGGAAAGAGCAGTGCAGAATTTCAAGGACAGGGACGGCCGCGAGTGGCAGGTCGTCCTCAACGTGTTTCAGATGAAGCGCGTCCGCGCCGCGCTCGGAGTCGATCTCATCAACGTGATCGAACTTGACAAGGACGGCCAGGTGCGCGTCGACATGATCGACAGGATCGCGAACGACCCGTGTCTTTTGGTCGACATCCTCTGGGTTCTCGTCCAGGATCAGGCGCGAACGCTCAACGTCACCGACGAGCAGTTCGGAACCGCCCTCGCGGGCGACGCAATCGAGGCGGCGACAAAGGCGTTCCTCGACGAACTCGTCGATTTTTTCCCCGGCGCGAAGCGCCTCTTCCTGCAGAAGGCGGTCGGCCTCGCGAGGAAGTTCGGCGGGGAGTGGAACGAGGCGCTGGAGAAGGCGCTCGAAGATCCCGAACTCGAAAAGCGCGTAAGGGAATCGATGAGCTCGTCTACGAGTTCGCCGGCATCCTCGGTCTGAACCCCGACCCGTTCACCCTCCGGGAACTCGTGTGGATGGTCGAGGGCAAGGGCAGGTTCGACTGGGCGCAGACCTCGTCGCTCATGGCCCTTGCCGTCAATCTCATGCGAGACCCGAAGAAGGGGAAGGCGGTCAGTCCCAACGACTTCAACCCGTTCGCGGAGAAGCCGCAGAAGATCGTCCTCAAGGGCGCGGAAATGCTCGACGCCCTCAAAGCAGCGTTCATCAGAAAAAGGTAAACCGTCATGTCAGCCAACGCCAACATCCGCGCCGGACGCGCCTACGTCGAGGTGACTGCCGAGACTTCCAAGTTGAAGCAGAACCTCAACGCGGCGCAGTCTCAGCTCCGTGACTTCGGGAAGGCGTGTCAGGGGCTTGGGCGTGACATGATGGCCTTGGGTGGCGCACTCTCGTTGCCGTTCATCCTCGCGGAGCGATCCTTCGCGGGATTCGACGACAAGATGCGGCTCGTCCAGGCCGTCACGTCCTCGACGGGAGACCAGTTCACAGAGCTCACCAAGACCGCGCAGCGTCTCGGACGCGAGACCTCGTTCACCGCCCAGCAGGTGGCGGACGCGATGATCGGCCTTGGACGAATGGGCTTCAATCCTTCCGAGATCGTCTCGGCGATTGACAGCGTCCTGAACCTCTCCCGTGCGACGGGAACCGACCTTTCGGAAGCCGCCGACATCGCGGCGAACTCGCTCCGCATCTTCGGGCTGGAGGCCGGAAAGATGTCGCAGGTGGCGGACGTCCTCACGGCGACCGCGAACGGATCGGCGCAGACCCTGACGGATCTCTTCGAGGGCCTCAAGATGGCGGCTCCGCAGGCGGCGTCCTGCGGCGAGTCCATCGAGGAGACGTGCGCCGCCCTCGGCGTGATGGCCAACATGGGCATCAAGGGTTCCCTCGCGGGCACCGCGCTCCGCAAGGCGTTCGTGCAGTTCGCCGACACGAAGGTGCAGGCGATTCTCCGCGAGGTCGGCGTGGAGTCCGTCGATGCGTCCGGCAACCTCCGTAAGATGGCGGCGGTGATGCGAGACATCGCGGTCGCCACCGCGAAGATGCCGACAGCCGAGCGGCTCTCGTTCATGAAGGACGTCTTCGACGTCCGAGGCATGATGTCGGGAATCTCGCTTTCCGGCAACATCGACGAGATGGACAAGTTCCTCGCCCGCCTCAAGGACGTGACGGGGACGGCCGACGAGACGGCCCGTGCGATGGACCGCGGGATCGGCGGCTCGTTCCGTCTCTTCCAGAGCGCGGTCGAAGGGACGATGAACGCCGTCGGCGAGGCGCTGACGGAAACCTTGAAGCCGATGACCGACGACGTGACGGCGGTCATCAACACCTTCACCAAGTGGGTGGAGGCAAACCGTGGACTCGTCACTTCGGTTGCGGCGACCGTCGCCAGCGTCGCCGCCCTCGGCGGAGCGCTCTTCGTCCTCGGCACGACCTCGCGTGTGCTTGGGGTTGGGGTCGGGGTCGTCTCGAAGGCCGTCACCGGTGTGACGGGACTCTTCGGGCTTCTCGCCAAGAAGGGAATCGTCGCCTCCAACGCCTTCTCGCTGATGGCGCGGGCGTTCGCGGACTACCGCAACGCCTCCGTTCCGGCGCTCGTGGGGACGAGCAAGCTACTGGCGGCCCTGAACCTGCCGATTGACTCGCGGGCGAAGCAGATCGCGGCGAACCTCGTCCTCATGTCGAACGCCGAGACAGCGGCGGTCGCCAAGTCGGCGATTGCCGCGAAGTTCGCATCCTTCGAGGCGGCATTGAAGCGGATCAACGTGGCGACCGTGACTGCGACGGTGTCCGCGAAGCTGCACGGGATCGCGCTTGCGAAGGCGGCGGTCGCCGCGAAGTTCGACGGGATGATCGCCGGAATCCGGGGGCTCATCGCCTCCACGGTCGCCGCGACCGTGTCGGCGAAGCTCCACGGACTCGCCCTGGCGCGGACGGCGATGGCAGCCAAGTTCGACGGGATGATTGCGGCACTCCGCAACCTGAACGTGACGACTGCCGCTGCCACGATCTCGGCGAAGATGCACACGGCGGCGGTCGCCAAGACCGCAGTCGCCGCCAAGTTCGGCGGGATGCTTGCCGCCCTGAAAGGAGTGAATGCTGCCACGGTGGCGGCTACGGTGTCCGCCAAGCTGCACACGCTTGCCGTCGCCAAGACCGGTGTTGCCGCCAAGTTCGGCGCGATGCTGACGGCCCTTAAGGGAGTCAACGCCGCGACCATAGCGGCTACGGTCTCGGCGAAGATGCACACGGTTGCGGTCGCCAAGACCGCACTCGCGGCGAAGTTCTCCGGCATGGTCAACGCGCTCCGGGGCGTGAACGCCGCGACCATCGCGGCGACGGTCTCCGCGAAGCTGCACACGGCGGCTGTCGCCAAGACTGCCGTCGCGGCCCGGTTCGGGTCGATGGTCGCGGCCTTGAAGGGCGTGAACGCGGCGACGGTCACGGCGACGGCATCGGCGAACGCGCACACGCTTGCCGTCGGTCGGACGTCCGTAGCCGCCAGGTTCGGCTCGATGCTGGTACAGCTGAAGGGCGTGAACCTCGCCACCGTTGCGGCGGCGGCATCTGCCAGGCTGCACGGCCTCACCCTCGCCAAGTCTGCGGCGGCGGGGAAGTTCGGCGGGCTCGTCAACTCCCTCAAGGGGGTGAACTTCGCCACCGTAGCCGCCACGCTCTCGGCGAAACTGCACGGGATCGCGGTCGCGAAGTCGGCGGTCGCCGCCAAGTTCGACGGCATGATCTCCGCTCTGAAGGGGGTGAACGCGGCGACGGTCACGGCGGCGATTTCGGCGCGGCTGCACACGGCGGCTGTCGCCAAGACGGCGATTGCGGCGAAATTCGACGGCATGGTGTCCGCCCTCCGGGGCGTGAACCTCGCCACGATAGCGGCAACGATCTCGGCGAAGCTCCATGCGGTTGCGGTCGCGAAGACGGCGATTGCGGCGAAGTTCGAGGGCATGATTGCATCGCTCAAGGGCGTGAACCTTGCGACGGTCGCCGCGACGCTTTCTGCGAACCTTCACACGGCTGCGGTCGCGAAGACGGCGGTGGCGGCGCGGTTCGAGGGACTCATTTCCTCGATCCGAAGCCTGAATCTCCAGACGATAGCGGCGACGCTGTCGGCGAAGATGCACACGCTGGCGGTCGCGAAGAGTGCGGTGGCCGGGAAGTTCGAGGGGATGATCGCCGGACTCCGGGGAGTCAGCACGGCTACGGCCTCCGCGACCCTGTCGGCGAACCTGCACACGGCGGCCGTCGCAAGGACGGCGGTTGCCGCAAAGTTCTCCGGAATCGTGGCGACTCTGAAGGGCCTCAACCGGGCGACAATCGCCGCCACGGTCTCGGCAAAAGCCCATGCGGCGGCCGAAACCCTCGGCAGTCTCGCCGCAAAGGCTTCCACGGCCGCCCACACGGCGTTTGCGGCGGTCAGCGCGGCAGTCTCCGCCTCCCACGCGAAAGCCGCGCTGGGGGCGGCTGCGGCGGGGACGGCGAACGTCGCCCTGGCGCTCACGACCAAGCTCGTGGCGACTGGCTACCTCGCGGCGGCGTCTGCGGCGGCGGCGTTCTGCGCGATCCCGATCACGTGGGTGCTGATCGCCGTCGTCGGTGCTCTCGTCGGACTCTGCGCCTACATGGCCTCGGCCACGAAGCACACTGCGTCCCTGTCGGACGAGATGGGCAAGCTCCGGGAGAAGGGTGACGACCTCCGGGCGACGGATCAGCTCCGCATGGAGCGGCTCCAGCAGCTCGCCGAGAAGGAGAACCTCAACAACGCCGAAATGCAGGAGGCCGAGAAGCTCTCGAACCAGCTGAAAAGCCGGTACGGGGCGCTGGGCATCAGCATCGACAAGGCGACCGGCTCGATCACGATGGCGACCGACGCGCAGGAGCGGTTCAACGCCGCGATGAAGGCGCAGGCGCTCCAGCAGGTCGGAGCCGAGATGGCCGAGCTTCAGAAGAACATCCGGGAACTCGGCGAGGAGAACGAATCGCTCTGCGGCTTCTGGGTGAATGCTTGGAACACGATCACCTTCCGCATGGACAAGGCGGCGAACGACATCACCGAGAACGGGAAGAAGATCGACGAGGCCATGTCGAAGCTCGCCGAAGCCCGCAAGCGGAGGGACGCGATTCTCGGCAACGAGGAGGGGTCTCTCACCGGCGGCAAGACCGAAAAGGAGCAGCTCGAGGCCAATGTCGAGAAGGGGCGTCAGGAGAAGGGCGCGTCCCGCGAGGACGCGGAGCGGGCGGCGAAGAAACTCGCCGACATCGAGAAGAAGCTGACCCGCGAACAGCGCACCGAGCTGGAGAATGAGATCTCCGACATCCGGGAGCTGCGCGACGAGTACAAGCAGCTCATCCAGACCGTCCTTTCCTTCGAGAAATCGAAGAAGCAGAAGGACTTGGAGAAGATCGCCGACCTTAAGGGCCGTCTCGCAGAGGCGGATGCGGTCGCCGAGAGGCGCATCGCCGCCGCAAACGAAAGGGCGAAGCGGAAGTTCGACAAGGAGATCTCCGACCTGCAGGGCGAATTCGACCAGGCGGCCGAGGACGTAGCGCGGAACCGCAAGGAGGGCGAGACCGACCGGCAGGTCGACAAGACCTTGAAGGCCGATCCGGCGGCGGGCATGAAGCTCCTTCAGAACCTCGTCAACCAGGCGAGGGCGGCGGCCGACCAGGCCAAGGCGGACTTCGCGAAGGCGATTGCAGACGCTTCTGCGGACGGGAAGGTGACGGACGAGGAGAAGGAGCGGATCGGGAAGGCGAAGGACGCCTACTCGTATTCGGAGGGTCTCGTTGACAAGTACGCCGCGAAGCTCCGCTCCGCGCAGGACGAGACGCAGAGGCGTTCCGGGGCGGTGAAGCCGCAGGGCGCGTTCTACGCGAGGGCGGCGTCCGCGCTCCGGGGCAACATGATGGAGCAGCGGATGTTCATGGCGACGCAGGAGATCGAGAAGCATACCAAGAAGGCTGCCGAGCTTCTCAAGGACATGGGCGGCGGCGGGCAGACCTTCCAGTGAGGCCGCCCGCCGTTCCCGGCGGACTTCAAGAGGACTTTAAACGGGCTTTAAGGGGCCTTGAAAGGAGCTTTCGGGAATGGCAACAAGAGTCGAGGAGGCGTTCACCGAGCGCGAGCAGAAGGTGAACGCGAAGGGCGAGGTCAGGGAGATCGAGATACCGTACATCGTCTTTGGGGCGGCCAACGAGGACGCCGCTCTTTCGGCGGCGAGAACCAAGGCTGCGGGCGTGTCCGTGAAGGACATGGAACTCGACGAGGTGGAGGTCACCGAGCGCGTCAACAAGGACACGTGGAAGGTGAAGGCCATCTGGAAGAGCGAGGACGGGGGCGAGGCGGACGACGATGACGAGGAGGAGTCCTCCTCGTTCGCGTTCGACACCGGCGGCGGCACGATGCACCGCAACCAGTCCTTGAAGACGGTCTCGAAGGTCCCCAACGACGCGCCGGACTTCAATGGCGCAATCGAGGTGGACAACGAGGGGAACGTGAACGGCGTGGACGTGACGATGCCCGTCCTCAACTTCACTGAGACGCACGTCATGAAGGGGTCGAGGGTCTCGACCTCGTACAAGAAGTCGGTCGCCGCCCTCACGGGGACGGTGAACCGCTCCGGCTTCCGGGGCTTCTCGGCGGGCGAGGTTCTCTTTCTCGGCGCGTCCGGGACGAAGCGCGGCAAGAAGAACGACTCCCCCTGGGAGATCACGTTCCGCTTCGCCGTCTCGCCGAACCAGTCATCCCTGCAGGTCGGAAAGCTCAAGGTCTCGAACAAGAGGGGCTGGGACTACCTCTGGGTGCGGTATGCGGACAAGGTCGCGGAGAACAAGAAGAACGTCATCAAGGAGCCGGTCGCGGCTTACGTCGAGCAGGTCTACCCGGAGGGGGACTTCGGGAACCTTGGCTTGGGAATGTGAGGTGGACGATGGAGAAGGTAAAGGCGGGCGACAAGGTCGTGATCAGGGCGTCTACATGGAACGCCTTTATCGACGCGGCGAACTGGACGAAGGAGCAGAGGCAGAACCAGCTCGGCAAGGGGCTCCGCTCCGGCGTGGGGACGGGCATCGTCCTCGTCAAGAACGGCGAGGGAGAGCAGCGAGACCGCTTCACAGCGCTCGTCCTCTCGGACATCGCAATCCCACCGAACGTGAACGAGGACGAGTTCGTGAGCTGCGCCCCGGTGTTCGTCGGACAGAAGATGACCGAGGAGCGCGAAGGGAAACCCTACGCGATCCTCCTTCAGCCGCTGGCGGCGGGGGAGATCGGGCGGGCGATGGTCCTGGGGATCACGCCAGCGAAGGTGAACATCGCGGATGCGGAGGACGAATACGCCGTCCCGACGCCGGGTTCCTCGACGGGTGCGCTCAAGTCAGATGCGACCGGAGTCGCCCGCATCATCTGGAAGGCGGGCGGCGGCGGAGAGCAATGGTGCCTCCTCCAGCTCGGCGGAGCTGGCGGCGGGACGGGCGGCGAGAAGGCGTACATGTGCAAGGTGAACTCCGGCTCGGTGAAGAACGGCTACCAGGTGACGGTCTATCCGAACGGACGCGAGGACTCGTCCGTCACCTACGGTGCAGTCCTCTACCTCCCCGATCTCGCATTGGATGCTGATCTTCCTTCGGGCGCATGGCTGATCGGACACAAGTGCGCCCTCAAGGCGACGGGAGGAGAGGACAAATGAGCTATCAGTACGTTCCGTCCCTCTTCCGCATCCCGGAGGTTCCGAACCTCACGCCGCCGACCGCCATCTGGCGCGGCAAGGGAGGCGACGAGGGCTATTTCGCGATGAACGTCGGATACGGCTGGGGCGGGAACGTGATTGTCCGCGATCCGAACTTCTGCTACAAGCTCCAGATCGACGGCTCGCTCCTGACGCCCGTGTTCAGCGACATCAACGGCTACATCTACTGGGAGGGGAGCGGCTACGTGTACTACACGCAGACCTACGGCTGGGTGTGGTGCGACAAGTTCCCCGGCTACGAGCCGTTCGAGGACTGCGAGTACAACTACGAGGACAAGGAGTACATATGGAAGGGCGACGAGTTCTACATCTTTTCGAGCCCGCCCTACGGCCCTGACAACGAGGTGAAGATGGAACCCCGGGGGTCGATCCAAAAGTCGGGCAAGGAGAAGACGCTTAAGGCGGTGTGGCCTCGCTGGGTCGCGAAGAACGGCGAGTTCGGCGTGTACGAGGGGAAGGACGGCGAGAGCGGGCAAAGGATCAAGGGGCTTCCCCGCTTCAAGGGAAACGGCGAATACTTCGTCCGCTCCCTCAACAAGGAGAAGGGCTACTACACCTACGGGCGCATCCACTACGCCGGCGGCAAGTGGGTGATCGGCGAGATTGGCTCGGCGGGCGGCTGGCACGAGGGCTCCGAACCGAAGCCCGACGGGAGCGTGAACTTCAAGTTCACGAAGCCCGAGGGGTCGGAGGCGGAGGGGTCGGACATCTCCGTCGGGTTCCAGGACTACATCAGCGGCGAGGAGACCGAGGCCGCCTTCCTTGGGAGCGCGGCGATATGGAGGTGATCGGAGAATACGAGATCCCCGACAGTTGGGAGGCGAAGGGCATGAACTGGAACACGCCCGACCCGACGAACGCCGACTACGTGATGGCGATCCGCCAGGCGCTGCTCGAGAGGTGCGCCGCCCTGCACACCGGCGCGGACTCGAGGATCTACAAGATTTCTCCGTGGAGGACCGTGTCGCGCGAGGTGATGAAGGGGATCGTCCGCACGATCTCGTCGATTGCGAGGTACTTCGTGAACATCGAATGGGAGGAGTTCAAGGAGGACTACTCCGACTTCCCGAAGATGTGGACGTACCGCGATCTCGTGATGGAGCCGAACTGCCGCCTCTACGAGTTCGCCAAGTACGGGCTGCTCGTCGAGAACGGCGGCGAGTGGCTCAAGCAGATCAGGAACGCAATCGACAAGCTGTCCGTCATCCGGGCGAACGAGATGTTCGGCGAGTCGCTAACTCGGTCCGGGTCGGAACACGACCCGCCGTTCGACGAGTCAATCGGAACTGCGATGCAGAGAGCGTTCGACACGATGGGCAAGTCCGTTCACAACGGGAGCTTCCCGTCCTCGATCTACGCCTGGAGCGGGAATACGCACTGGAAGTGTCCGAACCAGGACTACGAGGGCGACCCGGAGTACAACCAGGACGGCTACTGCGGCTACGCGCAGAGCCAGTCGTACAGGTTCACGGGGGCGAGGATCTGGCTTCACGATGCGCAGTTCGACCTCTTCGCGGCGGTCTACGTGACGCAGCCGAAGGGTCCAGTCCCGTACTCGCAGCAGCTCGACACCTCGGTGTTCGACGGCGGCAAGTCGAAGTTCAACAAGGGCCTCAACTGGACCGAGAAGGTTCGCGTGAAGGACCCCTACGACTTCGAGTTCGACCTCGGCGACACGGAGTCGATCCCGAAGAACGAGGTCGTGCCGACGAGCGAGTTCGACTCGAAGGGCGTGGCGATCAAGCGTCACAGCGCGAAGCGCGGCTGGGACGGAAAGTGCTGGGGCTTCCTCGACTACGGCGTCGAGGGCGGTTTCAAGTTTCAATCACAGGAGGACTGAATGCAGATCATCACGATGTACCTGCGGGCGACGAGCGTCAAGGCGACGCTCGTGGACGAGTGGAACCAGACGGTCTCCGCCCTGCCCGCGCTGACGAGGGGGCTTCGCGCCGAACTCGTCCTCAAGCTTCTCGACGAGAACGGCGAGGCGGTGAAGCCGGAGCGTCTCGCCTACGCCTCGTGGGACTTCGCGGTGGCGAACGACTGGGACGCGGCCACGAAGCCGCAGCTCCGGGTGACGGAGGGAATCACGGTTACGGCGAACGAGGTCCACGTCCCGCTCACGGAGACGAACACGGAGGAGCTGATCGCCGCCTTGGGCAAGAACGAGCAGGCGCAGTTCGGCTGCGAGCTTGCGGGCTTCACGACGGGCGAGACCAACCCCGAGTTCCTGATCCAGTTCGACATCATCGTCCGCAACAGGCGGGCGGACGCGGGGACCGGACGGCCCGAGCCGGTCGGTGACGGCAGCTACACCGCCGCGCAGATCCGCGCCCTCTTCGCCGCGAAGAACGCGGTGCAGATTTCCGACGATGGCGAGACGTGGTACGACGCCGATCCGTCCGTCGAGCCTCCCGAGACGGCGAAGTGGTACCGCTTCCGGAACACGCTCGTCGGCTACGAGTGGAGCGATCCGATCCCGCTCATTCCGGGCAGGAAGGGCGACCGCTCGACGGTGGAGGTCGCGGGGACGGAAACGCTCCCGGCAGGCAGCCCTGCGGAGGTGACGAACGAGGGCGACGAACACGACGCGAAGTTCCGCTTCAAGATCCCGAAGGGGCAGACCGGCACGGCGGCGACCATTGAGGTCGGATCGGTCGAGATGGTCCCGGCGGACCAGCCCGCCGAAGTACACAACTCCGGCACGACGGCGGCGGCAGTCCTCGACTTCAAGATCCCGAAGGGGCCGCAGGGCGAGACGGGACACGAGTCCTACCTCTACGTGGCCTACGCCTCGAAGTCGGACGGGACGGGCTTCTCGCTCGTCGCCGCCTCGGGTCTCAAGTACCGCGCCGAGATCCAAAGCGACGTCCCGATCGACAACCCGACCCTCGCGGACTTCATTGGCGCGAAGTGGATGAAGTACCTCGGCGACGATTCGACAGTGTACGGCGACGTCCTCGTCGCCGATGCGGACACCTCGGTCGCGAAGGTCTCGCGGATCGTCTTCGAGAACGCGAAGATCCGCAAGGGGATCGACGGGGAGGTCATCGTAAATTTTAAGGACGCCGGGGTCACGGACGAGGAGTTCGACCGCTACGCCATCGTCAACGGGAGGACGCGCCTCTCGCCCTGGACGAACGGCGGTGGGAGTTCCTCCGCGCTCCCCGGCATGACCGTCGAGACACACGCGGAGCCGCCCGCGCTGGCGGCGATAGAGAACTATTCAACCTTCATCGGATAAAGGAGAGTAATGCGATACTCGAACGTTGACTTCACCATCGTCTACGTCGACCCCTCGCGGGGGACGGACGGAGACGGCACGACCCCGGCAACGGCGAAGAAGAACCTTCCCTCGACGGCGGCGGACTTCCGGAACAACACCTGCTACATTATCCGGCGCACCGCAGAGTCCTCGGCCTGCACGGTTCCGAACGGGACGAACAACAACCTCACGAACCTCCTCATCATGGGGATGCCGATGGCCTCTGACGCGATGTGGGAACTCGTCCCCGCAGAGGCGCGGACGGCGTGGGGCTCCGACACGGCGCAGTACGCGAACGTCCAGTCGACGGTCGCCAGCGGCTCGTTCCAGATGCCCTACGTCCAGCACTTCCTGCTGCACCGCGTGTACCTCTTCCGGGACGCGATCAACGCCGACAACTACATCTTCAAGTTCTACAACTCGTCGAGCTACATCGGCTGCTACTCGTTCGAGCACTGCAAGTTCGGCTCGAAGGGGATCAACCTCGACGTCTCGTCATACACGGGGGAACTCACCGCGAGCCGCTGCAAGTCCTACGTGTACATCTACTACGCGAGGATGGTGAGCATCTCCGACTGCACGATCAACCATGCGGTCACCGGGAACACGCAGAACGCGCACGGCATCTACGTCTACTTCGCGGACGTCATGAACGTCCAGGACGTGAGGGTGTACTCGGCGGCGTGGATCGACTACGGGCAGTACTACCCGCTCTACCTCTCGTCCAGCTCGTCGAAGGGGATCGAGTGCAACATCGTCAACGTGATGCAGACCGTCCGCCGGAACGGATCGGCGACGCACGTGCCGCTTCTTATGTACGTCCAGGGCTACGTCGCGATGAACGTCAGGAACGTCAAGGTGGCGACGGGCAGTCCGCTCTCCACGACGAAGCCGTCCGGCTACATGATCGACTACCCGATGATGTACTTCGGAAGCTGCTGGGAGATGAACATGGACGGCGTGGACGTGTCGCTCACCGAGTGCTGGAACTGCAAGGCGGCGGTGCTGTCGATGAACCGCTGCTACGCCTCCTCCTACGTGCCGGGGGTCGCGAAGCCGATCAGGAACGTGAAGGTCGTGATGGCCGACGCGGCCGGCATCGGCGAGCCGATCACCTACGCGAACGCGCAGCAGACGGGCGACAGCTACGCGACCGTCGTACTCGACTTCGGCTCGAGCGATTGCAGCGTGTACGCGAAGGTCCCCTGCGTGGACGGGCTGACCGTGAAGTCCTACCGGGGCAAGGCGCTCTACGGGAACAACATCCGGCTTACGGACGCGGAGATCGAGGGCGCGGTGTTCCTGCAGTATTCGGTCGCCGACATCAAGTCGGTGAAGACGTGGTTTCCCGGAAGAGCGCTCCACGCGAGCTACGGGACGCACATGCGCGTCCGCAAGCTCACGTGCAACACGGAGAACCCGACCTATCCGTACAACGAGGACCCCGCCGTCCACTCGACCTACAACGACAACGGCAGCGTCTTCGTCGACGAGTCGAATACGTCTCTCTACCCGATGACGGCGCAGTCGTCGAAGGCAAGCCACATCTACCAGGGGTTCGGGTGCAACAACGAGGGGGCGGAAGGACACTTTGCGTACCGCACGGCGAACTGTCTCTGCGACACGTGGAGCGTTCACCGGCAGGGCGGCGGCGCGTCGGCCTTGAAGCTCTACAACAACGTCTGCACGACCGCCGATACGATGGTGCTGGGGCGGCGGCCGTTCAACGGGATGCAGCTCCTTCCGACCACAACGGGGCGGCACATCGTCAGGGCCTACATCGCCTTCAAGGGCTACGCGAAGCCCGCCGAGATGTACCGGCAGTTCTTCCTCTCGGTGCAGGTGGGCGTCCGGACGTACTACTCCACCTTGCACGGGCGGTGGTCGAACGACCTGACGAGCGTGTGGGTGAACGACACCGACCTCACGCAAATGGTGCTGGAGCTGCCGATTGACATCGACGAGGTGAAGCCCGTCGACGTGCGGGTGTACTTCTCGTGGTACGCGGCGGGCGGATTCGTCTACCTTGACCCGGACATCAAACTTATGGGAGCGTGATCATGCGGTGCGGAAGATTCAGCATGAACGGATGCGAGAGGCCGTTGCATTGGAATGACGAGACGGTCTTCGACGTCGAGTTCGTCGACTGGGAGATTCGCGAGAACTACTGCCAGCTCCAAATACAGGTCGGTCGGTTCGTCAACAAGTACGATTCAATCACCATTGACTGGGGTGACGGCACGGTTGACCATCAGACCACCTATCTCGCGTGGCACAACTACACATCGGTCGGGAGGTACACGATCCGCATCGGGAGGGAGTGCCGGTGGTTCCGGGTGTGGGACTGCTACACGGTCACGAAGCAGGGACAGCCGCTCACCTCGCGTCCGCAGATGTGGCTTCACCACTGGAGCGACTGGCTCGAATCCGCCGAGGGATCGTTCTGCGGCTGGAGCAATTCCGCGCACGGCGGACTCAAGGGAACGCTCCCGCCGTGGGGGCGGTCGATCACCACGACCTATTGCTGCTTCGAGTATTGCACGGACATCGAGGGAAAGTTCCCGGAGTGGACGGACGCGATCACCGACGCATGCGGCACATACAAACACTGCAAGCTCACGGGTCCGCTCCCGAAGTGGGGGAAGAACATCGAGCGGTGCGGCTTCTGCTACTACAAGTGCGATACCGTGGAGGGCCGTTTCCTGCCGTGGCCGGAGAGGTGCGTCGAGACGGCGTCCTGCTATTACGGCTGCACACGGCTCGTCGGCGACGTGCCGCCCTGGCCCGATTGCGCGAGCGAACTCTCGTACACCTACAAGGACTGTCCGGGTCTCACCGGCGTGATCCCGCCGTGGCCGACGGCGGCGCATGATTTGAGCGGTTGCTACTCGAACTGCACCGGCCTTACGGGGGCGTGGACGGACGATCCGGCGCTCCTCATGCCAGAGGAGAAGCTTCAGGACGGCTGGATGAACCGAAGCTACGACGTGGTGACGGGGTGTTCTGACGCGGTCCGCGCACTCTTTTGGGACGAGAACTGGGGCGGGACGATCCCGCGCCCGATCCCGTTGCCGACGGGAACGTGACGGAAAGGAGAAGACGATGAGAATCAACTGCTACGGGGAGCGCTGGGATGGCGCGACCTACGACAAGAACCCGCCAATCGAGCCGCTTGAAACCAAGACGTCCGGCGGCTCGACATACCTTCGCTTCGGCGAGGGCGAGAAAGTGCCGATCCACAGGCTCACGGTCGGCGAGGACGGTATCGTCCGGCGCGAGTGGGCATGGGGAGGGTGGGACGAGGCAGAGGGCCTCGACTACGTTCCGGCGACTGAAACGATGGAGGTGGAGACGTGAAGGTGATCGTGTTCGACCAGTGGGACAAGCTGGTTGCGAAGTTCAAGGGCATCGCAACGGCGGCGATGGACGAGAAGACGCAGTACGACATCGTTCGGCTCGAGCCGAGGGGCAGGCGCGTCCAGCTCGCCGACCGCTCGATGAACAACCTCGCCGTTTCCGGCGGGGCGACCGAAATCGTCATGCCGGACATCGAGCCTGGCAAGGCGCGTGACTTCATGCTGCGCGTCGAGGCGACGGGCGAGAACGCGCTGAAGTTCGAGGGCGCTGAGGCGTTCGAGGGCGAGGCTGACGCGCTTGAGCCGCCCGCCGATGGCGAGACTGCCGTGTACTTCTTCACCGAGACGGCGGCGGACATCCTGCTCGTCGCCCGCAAGGTAGTGACAAGGATCGAAACGGAAGGAGAGGGCTGATGCAGATTGACTGCTATGGATTCGAGGCGACGAGCCAGTTCTTCAAGAGGAAGGAGCTGGACGCGCACCTCATGAAGCGCGTGGAGGACATCCTGTACGTCTGCTTCTGCGGCGACGCGCTGCGCCCAATACACAGGCTCGACAAGGATGCGGACGGAAACATCCGCCTCATGTGGGCCTACGGACGGTGGGAGGATGCGGAGAGCCTGCATTACATCCCGATCAACGAGACGATGGAGATTCCCAACAAGGAGATAGCCTAAATGGACGTTCTGTACATTCCGCAGCTGGACGAGGGCGACGCGGGCGAGAGCCCGACCGCCGGACGCTACCGGCTCCTGAAGCGCGTACCCGAGGAGGGGTGCGTCGCGCTGACCGACCGCGCCGTGACGCGGATCGAGGTGGCGGCGACCGATCCGCTGAAGCTCACCGTGCCGCCTCTTGTCAAGGGCGCGATGCGTGACTTCTTCGTGCGGCTCGTCATCACCGCCGACGAGATCCCGGAGGTGACGTTCGCCGCCCCGGCGGGCGAGACGATCTCCTTCGAGGACGTGGACGAGGACGTGTTCAAGTGCGAAGTCGGCGTGAACGTCTACGCCTTCACCGAGACCGACCAGGGCATCTTCATCGTGAACCGCAAGATGGTGGACATCGACATGGAGGTGGAGTTCGACCCCTGCGGCGGCGAGCTTGACGTGACGAAAAAGACCTACAAGCTCGGTGCGCAGTATTCGTCGCTGCCGAAGCCGACGATGGCGGGACACACCTTCCTCGGCTGGTTCACGGAGTCGGAAGGCGGCATCGAGGTCAAGGCGACCGACCGCTGCAAGTCAGGGGTTGCGAAGCTCTACGCCCAGTGGGAGGTCTACGTCGATCCGTTCGTCGACTACATCTGCCCTGCGAAGAACCTCACGTTCTTCTCCGAGACGGCGGTTCCGTGGCGCATCGACACAGGATCCTACTCGACTGCGCCTGGATCGGCCAGGAGCGGTACGATTGGCGACAACGGGCGCACCTCGCTCACGACGACGGTGCGTGGGAAGGGTACACTCTCCTTCAAGTGGCGGACGTCGTGCGAGTCGAGCTACGACAAGCTCCACTTCATCGTTGACGGCACGGAGGTTACGAACATCAGCGGCGAACGCAGCTGGGCGACCTACACGCGCACGTTCACGACCGACGGCTCCCACGCCGTCGAGTGGAGGTACGACAAGGACGCCATCGTATCGACCGGCAGCGACTGCGGCTGGATCGACGATGTGGTCTGGACGCCGACGGGAGGCTAACCCATGCAGATCGCATCGAGACAGCCGATTTGGAACCAGGGCGGTCGCGGCACGGTGGTCGAGGTCAACATGACCCCGACCACCGGGCTCAAGTTCCAGCTCGCCTATCACGCGACGCGCGGATCGCCGGTCGTGATCAACTGGGGCGACGGCGACAAGACCGAACATCCGTATCGCGACGGCGACATCCTCACCTCGCACAACTACCAGCTCTACGGGAAGTACAAGGTGACGGTCGAGGGCGTAAAAAGCATCGGCCTTCGCTTCCTCGACGGACAGCCGCAGTACTCCTACGACGCTGCGGTCATCTCCGTCGTGGACTACAGCGGGCAGATCGTCGGCAGCCAGTCCGCCGCCTTCAAGAAGGCGGTGAACCTCGAAAGGTACATCTGCCCCAACTGCCAATGGCAGGGGCAGCGGGACTTCGCCTACTGCTCGAAGCTCAAGGAGGTCGAGATCGGCATGAACGGCATCTGCTACGATGGCACGTACCAGTATTGCACGTCGCTCGAGAAGTACACGACGCTGCGCACGAACACCTGCTGGAGCTACGTCTGGCAGGGCTGTACGAACCTGCGCGAGCTTCGGCTCGGCGCGGTGACGCAGTTCGCGACGCAGGACTTCGACAAGTGCCCGAACCTCATGGACATCTGGATCGACAACAAGACCGTCGAGCAGATCAAGCAGGTCGCGTCCGTGGGAAACATCGTCGCGGGGTACGGCGCGAGGTTCCCCTGGAACGCAAATCCCAACTGCCGCTTCCACGGCACCAACGGCATCGTCCTCGGCAACGGGACGATCATTCACGAGTAAGGAGAAGGGTCTCAAATGAACACGAAGTACGGAAGGCTGGTAGACGGGCAGATCGTCTACGCGCCGAACACCCTCGACACGGAGGACGGCAAGAAGATGAACCCCTCGGAGGCGAGCTACCTCGCCGCCGGGTGGAAGAAGGTGGTGGACGAGCCGCCCGCGCCGGAGGACGGATGCACCGTCGAGGTGTCCGGCTGGACGGAGGGGGAGGATACGCTCACTAAGGTCTACAAGCAGGTCGCGATGCCCGCGCCGCAGGGCGGCGGACAGGGCGGCGAGACGCCCCCCGCGCCGCCGCCCGTCGGCAAGCGCATCTTCTCCAAGCTGAAGCTCGTCGCCGCCTTGAAGGCCGCCGACAAGTGGGTGCTGGTGAAGACGTGGCTGGAGGAGAAGGCGTACTACGACTACTATCTCGCCGCGCAGGATTTCGCCGAAGACAACGACCTCTTCATCGAGGGTCGGAATGCCATCCAGGGCTACCTCGGAGTGAGCGACGAGTACGTCGAGTCGATCCTGTCCAGGTGCGTCGCGGACTGAACGGAGGAAAAACACAATGCAAGGCAATTCCTACTTTGAAGTGCTGGCCCGCATTGCGGCTGCAATGGAGGCGCAGGGCGGATTCCGCGACGGGCTCAAGGGCCAGCGGTTCGACTTCGCGACCGATGACGGTGTTCGCGCGGCGACGGCGGCGGTTGCCCGGCTTCTCGGGGCGGAGGTGGTCAATGCGTAGAGCCGTCCTCATCGCCGCCCTTGCGGCATTCGGCGTCGTGT
The DNA here is from genome assembly GCA_050874585.1 of Verrucomicrobiota bacterium. GTDB lineage: Bacteria > Verrucomicrobiota > Kiritimatiellia > RFP12 > UBA1067 > UBA1067. Next base: position 88,391 of record JBNMKZ010000003.1, read on the forward strand.
TCGCGGCATCGAGACCCGATGTGGTCGTGAAGCCGAACGCCATCTACGCACGGCGCGGTTCGCTCGGGGCGAACGACTACGTGGCGACGAACGTCGCGCCGTGCGTCTCGGCCTATGCGATCCGAGAAGTGCGCGACGGGCGACTGCGCGACCGGGCCGTCAACGTTGCGACCGTCGATGGGACGGAGGCGGAGTTTGCGCTCCCGTCCCGCCGCACGGTCGCAGGATTCGCGAGGGGGCTGATCGTGAGCGTGACGGCATCGACGAGCGCCGTCGTCCGCTTCACAGGGGCCAACTCGCTATACCGCAGCGACGGCGAGGACACGCTCTCGGTCGAGCCGGGGCTTAACGTGTTCTCGTTCATCGAAATCGGCGACGGGGACTACATCGTCGAGGTGAGACCCCTCGTCCAAATCAGGGAGGGCAACTGACATGGCAAGTCTGAAAGAGGTGAAACGCCTGTCCGAGCTGTGCGAGAAGTACGAGCTTGAGGGGCGCGAGGTTATCCACGGATTCTCGAACACGCAGCTCGGGTCGCTGTACAACGGCATCGGGCCGGAGAGCTTCCCCGGATGGCTTCGC